>JBAXKQ010000005.1:0-52636 GCA_037135275.1 bacterium | reverse complement strand
GAGGACGCCTCAGATTCCCGTAACGCTGCCAACGTATGACGAAATGGTGGGCCGAAACGGGGTGAATGATACCAACTACAATGACTATGTGCTGCAACTCCTGCGCCACGACGCACTGAACGTCCTGACCATTCACGCCGAGGCCGAGGGCCGCTCCTGCCGCGACATGTTCAATACCTTCATCAAGGCGGCAAGAGCACGGGGCGCCACTTTTGCAGCCCTCGGCACCTTGCCTGCGGAATCACCCGCGATCGGCACATCAGCCATTGTCCGCGGCGAGGTCCGGGGCAGGGAGGGCTGGGTCGCCGTTGAGGCCGAAGCAGATAACCGGAGATCAGGGATCACGCAATGAAGAAGGCAGCTATTGCACTGGCAGCGTGTTTTCTGCTCGTCTACATCCTCCCACTCGGGGTGCGGCTGCTGATCATCCCTGACGAGACCAGATATGCCGAGATCCCCCGCGAGATGATCACAACAGGCGACTGGGTTTCCCCCCGCCTTGCCGGCGTGCGGTACTTCGAAAAGCCCGTGCTCGGTTACTGGCTCACCGCAGTCTCCATGTCGTGTTTCGGTGAAAACAGGTTCGCCAGCAGGCTCCCAACGGCGGTGGCAGCCGGCCTGTCAGCGTTGCTGGTGTTCGCTATAGCACGCCGCCGTGGCAATCGCGCAGGACTCCTTGCCGCAGCCATCCTGCTTTCGTGCCCGCTCTTCTTTGCCATCGGCGTCTTCAATGTTCTTGATGGCCCGTTCACCTTCTTTACGACTGGCACACTGGCTTTCTTCTACCTTGCATACTCCGCCGCGTCCGCGCGCCTGAGGATCTGCCTGCTGGCGGCCTGCGGTGTGTTCGCCGGGTTGTCGTTCATGACAAAGGGATTTCTGGCCCTGGCTGTGCCAGTCGTTGTCATCTGCCCGTTCCTGGCGTGGGAACGACGATGGAGGGACTTTGTCACGATTCCATGGATTCCTGCCCTTGCCGCCCTGCTGACCGCCCTGCCATGGTGTGTGATGATCGCTGCCCGGGAACCGGATTTCTGGAGCTACTTCTTCTGGGTTGAGCACATCGATCGATTCCTCAAGCCAGGCGGCGCCCAACATCCGCAGCCGCTATGGTTCTTTCTTCCGGTCCTTCTCGGGGGTGCTCTGCCGTGGACCCTGATGATCCCTTCCGCGGCAGCCGGAATCAGGAAGTCGGCCACGAACGACTCTCTATTCCGCTTCTCCATTTGCTGGCTCGTATTCCCATTCCTCTTCTTTTCAGCATCAAGCGGAAAACTTGGAACGTATATCCTGCCCTGCCTTCCGCCCCTTGCTGTGCTTCTCGCAATGGGGCTCTATAATCCTCCCGACGCCCGCGGCCGAAGACTCTTCTCCGCTTCTTCCGCCGTCGCTGCTCTTGCCGCCATGGCCACATTGGCGGCTCTTGTGGCGTCAGAATATACAAATGCACTTGGATTCAGGCTCTTCGAGGCGGACGAGACCTCCAAGTGGCTGCCTCTCGCGGTCGGGTTCCTGGCGTTGGCGCTGTTGTCCGGCTTCTCCAGCCTGACGAAAAACTGGCACAACAAACTGGCTCTATTCTGCCTGTCACCCATGATGCTCTTTGCCGCATCACACGTGTCAGTATCACGGGCGATCGACAACGGACGGACACCAGAACGCATCCTCTCCGCAAACGCCGGTCTTGCAGCAGAGAATGCTCTCATAGTTTCCGATGACTATGTCGGGCCGGCAGTCTGCTGGTTCTTCAAGCGCACCGACATACTGTTTGTCGGCGGCGGGGGCGAACTAAAAATGGGACTCTCCTATCCGGACAGCGGCAAACGTCTCCTCGGCGTGGAAGAGCTGAGAGACCTCATTGCCACCGGACGCGACCTTCAACACCGGAGTCTTGTCCTTATCGTGGACTGTGAACGCTTCAGCAAATACAGGCATATCCTCCCAAAACCCGACGCCGAAAGGGTTGACGGGGGCTTTATTGTCGCGACATTCACGCTCGGGCAGGGACTTTGACGCATGTCGGCATGAAAACACGCCCTGCCACCTCATTCGAAAACATGGTCTACGACTCAGTACGCCGGATACCGGCCGGCCGGGTATCTACATACGGTGCAGTCGCACGCGCTGTACAATGTTCATCGCCACAGGCCGTAGGGCAGGCTCTGCGGCGGAATCCGTTCGCGCCAGAAGTCCCGTGCCACAGGGTCATAGCGTCTGACCTCTCACCCGGCGGTTTTGCCGGCGCCACCGGCGGCCCGGTCCTCGCCAGGAAGATAGCGCTCCTCGAACGGGAAGGCGTTGTTTTTACAAAGCGATCCGGCAGGCTGACTCTCAAGGATCCAGCCCTGCTCTGCACACCCTATTGACTGCAATCGAATGACGGCTTTTCATATGGACAGGCTGCAAATGCAGATCTACAGTCGTCCGATTATGTGTAACTGTCCCAGGCTTTCCGTTGTCGTGCTGGCGCTCGCATCGGCTGCCTGCGCCTTGGCAGATACACTGCCCGCGCCTTTGCCGGATGACAACATTCCCACCTCCTGGACAGCAAAGGACATTTCCTGGAAGGATACCTGGGATGCGACTCTGGCCGCTAACCTCGATGGGGACGCATTGGACCGGACATCGCCCGCAAACCGGGCCACTAGTGAAGTCGGCAACATTGAGCGGACTCTCCGCATGCGCCGTATTCACCTTCTCAAGGCCATGATCACCCGCTTTCCCGCAGAGAGGAACAGGCACGCGCAGGCATATCAGGACATCGCGTTGCAGTACTCGCTCATGGACGACCGGGGGCGCGCAATTCAATGGTACTGGAAACTCGCAGGCGAATTCCCGGATCGCACGAACCTGGTTGCCTCGGCATGCGGCGCAATTCTTCGCTGTTCCCAGCCCTTCAGCAGCCTGCCGGACTCACGCGCTTGGGTTGCTCCAGCCGCCCGCAAGCTACTGGCAATTGAGCTGGCCAACCCTACCCTTCCTGATCCCGGGGACATAGACCTTGCAAGGCGATTACCAGTCGCTGCCCTGATCAGCAAGCAGAAGTACATCGATGCCCGCCGGCATCTCGATAGCATGCGTGAACGATCCGGTCACAGCGCCTGGTGGCTCTCAGAAATGGCAGCACTGATGAAGATGGCCGGCTCACTCGTGACCGCCGCCAGTCTGTACACTGAGGCTGGCGACCATACGGTTGCCACGAACATCCTTGCCAGGGTCGAGGCCGGTATTTCGGACGACGTTGCATTCCGGCTGCCGCAGGAACTCGCGATACGTTGGAAGACCCTGCAGGACAGGCTCACCACGCCTGATGCAAACGCACTCATGGAGTCCGGTGACCTTCAGGAATTGCTGCGGCTAAGCGCCGATTCATGGGCTATGATCAGCGGCGCCCAGGGGGGGCGCATCCAGTTGTGGACCGGCATCGATCAGCGCTTGCGATCAGCCAGCCCGGATGCTCTCCTGTCCCTTCGATCATTGCAGGAAAAGACTGCTCGCTCAAGCGCCCTTGAACTTCGCCGCACGTACGATGCCGACGCTGCCACCAGGCTCTTTCGCCGCTACCCCTGGGCCCAAAGCGTGCATGAAACACTCCTCGAGGCAGGAGAGATGGAACTCCTCAACGGACACAACAACACGGCACAACGCTGTTTCGAGGATGTCATATCCCACGCCACATCCCCCTCTCTCATCGCACAGGCACACGCCGGCCTCTGGCTGACCATGGTTCAAGCCCATGTGGACCGCCAAGACCTGAACGCGGCAATGGCTCAGGTGCCCGACAGTACGTCCATGGTCTGGCAGGGAACGAATCTCTTTGCCCGTGACCTCAAAGCGATGTTCACTCAAATGGCGCCCCCCCCGACCAAGGCTCCTGCCGATTTGTCGGCAGTCAGGCGCATCGAGCTCGTCCTGCCATCACAAGTAGCCGAAGCGGCCCCTTTGATCCCCAATCGCATGCTGGCGCCGTGGAGCCTCGGGCCGTGGGCGATCAATCGTGTCGAGGTGTCCGGCAATTTCGTCGCACTCGCGGGTCCGGGAACAATCACCGGTTACGATGGCCGGTCGAGGTCCGCACTCTGGTCACACGCTACGGCTGGAAACCGGGAGACCGGCCGTCTCCCTTTGTCGCCGGCACCGCGGCGCGGCGTCGGCAATGAGCAGGCCAGTCGTCCTGTCAGCCCTGGATCGGCCCGCTCTCCGGCCATAGCGCCATCCATCTCTACTTTGCCGTCCGGCCTCGCGACTCGACGCGCTGTCTACGCATTGACATTGTCGCAGGGCCCCGCAGGTGGTCCCGCGAACTACCAGGTTGCCGCATTTGAGGCTGACGGTGGACGCATCTTGTGGACCACCGGGGATATTCCCGAACTGCAGGATACCAGTCCAATGAATTCGCCGGCAGTATCTGACGGACGAGTGTATTTTGTAGCCGCCGGAACCGGAACACGCGCACAACGCCCCTTGTTCCTCGTGTGCCTGAACGCCTGCACCGGAGCAGTGGTCTGGCAGAGACGCATTTGTGCCATCCCGCCACCTGAGCAAAACGACTACGACCTCGCCGTCTCCGGCAGCCCCGTTACCATCCACCAGGGCGCGGTGTATTTGTCTACAGATCTCGGAATCATCGGCAAGTTCGACGTGCGTGACGGTGTTGCCGACTGGATCCAGTCATACAGTGGAGCTCTCGACGGAGCGCTGATCAACCTCCGGTTCAGCCGCGAAGGCTCTTCGCCACTCGTTTCGGGAAATATGGTCTTCTTTGCGCCGCGAGACCACACCGGTGCGTTTGCCTGTGATCGTTCTACAGGCCGGCTGATCTGGGACGCCCCTCTGGTGACCTCCGACCAGATCATCGGGCGCTCTGGCAATGCGATAGTACTTGCCGCGGGTCCGGAGATTGCCGCACTCGACGTCAACACCGGAGAAGAACTCTGGAACCGCAGCCAGGGCAAGGGCGCTGTGCTTCAGGCTTTGATTACCGGCACGGAAATCCTTGCACTCGCCGGGAATAGATTCATGCACCTGTCAGCGGCAACTGGCGCCGAACTGGCCTCCACTCTCATTCCCAGGGCGCCAGGTTCCGAGCTGGTTCTCATGCAGGACGGCGCCATAGCCGAAATACGCGAAGAGCTGCCTGCCGTTGCTCCTGAGGAGCCGGCGGCAAAAGCAGTCACCCTGCGGCCCCCATTCAGGGAGACCTGGCGCCTGGCATGCGACTATCCTGCCCTGGCGTGGCAGCCGCCCGGCGCCAAATACACGGGATACCTGGCATTGATGTCCGGTCGGTCGATCATCTGTGTTAAGACGAGCCCAAAGTTCGAGTTTGCCTGGCAACGCAGGCTTCGTAACAGGCAGGACTCACTGGGCATCCACGGCGGCCTCGTCATTGCTGCAATGGGCGGGGAGCTGACGGCCATGGATACCAACGACGGTTCAACCATATGGACGGCATGTCTTCCATTCAGGGCGGATCTCATCTCTGCCGATGGAGAGGTGGTCATCGCGGCGCAGGCATCTCCGGAAGGGAGGATTGCCGCTCTCGACGCCAGAACCGGGAGCATCCTATGGTCACGCTGGCTTGGCAGGGATTCCATATTGAGTGGACACACCCTTAATTGGGTTTCCCTGAGAAGCGATCCATCGGGCAAGAGCGTGGCGGCCCTGTACTGGCAGAAGATACAGGCGAGCAAACAAGGCTCCCGGCTGACAGAAGTACTGATGGATCCGGCAACCGGCGTGATTCGTGACTGCAGGCCGTTCCTGCCCACCGAGTCTGCCTGGCCTGACACCATCGCTTTCGGCGATGACACACGGGCATCACGTGACATGCCGGGAATCACGCCATGGCCAAGGCTGGGACCGTTTCCGGCTGATGCCGTTGCCTACATCGGAACCGGCACCGTTGCCGGCATCCTGTTTCGCAATGCCGGCGAGGACCGCATTCTTTCCATACCAAGACCGGCGGCCGTGACCTTTGACGCAGGGATCCGTCGCCCGGTCAGCGTGCACCCAACCGACTACGGCACCTATATCCGGAGCCCCAGCCAGCTTGAGCTGGTCGACGCCAGATCATCCCCGCCTTCTTCAATCGTGTACGCCCTGCCCCCTGTCAGTCCACCGCGCACGGCCCGGGACATCATGGACTTCAGAACAGACAAGGGAACAGTTACCGTCGTTGACGGCATCAGTGGCCTGCCAGGGAACCTGGAGAGCGACCAGTATGCCTGGAACGGACTGCTTGACTGCAACGGAAGAGGCAGCATTTCTCTAAGCTGCTCCACCGGCAGAGTCCTGTTCTCACACATGGACCGCCGGCTACCAGAAGCCGGATCCAACGTCGTGGCCGCCCTGCTCAGCGGCGTATTCAGGCAGTCACCGGAAGGTTCCCGTATCAGAGTGAGCGGACTGAACACCCTCGGCTGGTCGCGATACGACGTTTACCTGTACGGGTTTACGGGCAAAGCCTCAATCGCTGGCTTTCCCGATCAGCAATGCGGGCCAGCCAACTACGGAATCAATGCGCACAGGTCCACATTCATAAGCGGCACCAACTATGTAAAGTTCACGGGCGTCGGCGGCGACGGATTCCAGCTCAATTGCCCTGAAAACCATTTCGCTGCAATCCAGATCGTGGGCTCTTCCATCGCATCCCCGGCCGGTAGACCGGAAGCAATAGGCATCAACTGGACGGGAGGCGGCCCAGCACTTCAACCGTACGATGTGGTGGGTGCGGAGGTGCCCCACGGCAATTGGTATAACATCAACGAGCACAACGTACTGACCGGTGGTCCCCTGAAGACAGCCGACGGACTCTCCGACATCAGCCTGACAGTGTTTGACCGCTCGACAGGGCGGGCCTTGAGCAGCACCAGGCTCCCGTCGACATCTGCAAGCGTCCCCTCGGCCTTCTATCGCAACCAGGCAAAACTCCTGAACGGAGCCATCGTCACGGCAGATCCGAAAGGCATTTACGTATTCCGGCCCTCGGGCAACTGATCGTCCCCGTGTATTCTCGACACTCCGCGCATTCTGTGGCAAATACAGCGCTGCAACCACGAATCAAGCAAGGAGTTCAGATAATGCTTAGAGCAACTGTCCCGTCTGTCTTTCTGGCGGCTTCGCTCACCTTGCCCTCAGCATTCCTGATGGCGCAGCAGCCGGCGCAGGACGGACAAACGCTTACGGGCGTCTTCGGACTGCCTCAAACAGCAGGCCAGCAACAACACCTGACACAGCAGCTACAGTACCTGCTTCCCAGACAGCAATACTCGAGGGCAGAAGAGCTCCTCAAAGCAGCAATCGAGCGCTCGCCCGATGTTGTTGACAATTACTACAACCTCGCATGCGTACAGGCGCGACTGAAGAGACATACCACGGCATTTGCCAGTCTCGAGAAAGCTATTGAGAAGGGCTTCACGAGCGGACATTCGTTGCGCACGGATCCTGACCTTGACAGTCTCCGCGAAAACCCCGGGTTTGACAGCCTGCTTGACAAAGCACAGAAGAAAGCTTCTGCCGGGCAGTCGCACCAGAGAAACCCGTTTGCCGTAAGACCGATCAAAGCCGGAGGCGTGGCAATGGTGGACGAGTCCAATGTTGCGCTGGACTTCCAGTCCGGAGTCTTCCGCGTCATGTACTCCCTCGAAGCGGCGACCAACCCGCTGTCCAGAATCGTGAGCGGACAAGGCAAGATCAGTGACATGATCAACGGATGGTATCGCGAAGGCTCAGCCTGTGGTCTCGAAGGTGTGCTGTACGACAATCACGACCGGGGGCACAGTCCCCTCAATCTGGGCGACTATCCCCAGCTTACCCGGCTTGAATTCGCCCCCCAGTTGAATGACGCAGGGCTGGGAACCGGCCTCCAGAAGACGTTCATCTTCAACCTTCCAACGCTTGGCAACTCGTCTACAGCACTCACACTTGGCCCGTATTGGCGTAGCCAATCCCGCATGGCAATGGTTGCTGCCGCAAACATCAACCCGCTGTACCTGCAATACATCAGCAACCAGCTGTACTTTTACGTTGAGCACAAGGACTATGATCCGGGACACAACGGCAGGAACGACGGCTACGGCGATACCTACCCGGCGAACATCCCCTACCTGATCACCAGTTCAGGCTCATCCTTCACGGATATCCCGTTCATGCAGGCCGTAGTGAACACACTCGCTGCATTCCGCAAGGACACTCGACAGGCCCTTGTGCTGTCTGGAACCCTCATGCCAACCATCCAGATGATCCTGCGGACGACAGCCACACAAGTGAAGACACCCCGGGACTACCTGAGCGGGAAGGCTCATCCGGTCGTCTTTTCAAGCTCAAGCCTCGACCTGGAAAGGATGGTCACTCTCGCCCACGACATGCGGGCGGACGCCATCCCCCCGCTCGCCCAGATCAGGGTCGTATCTGAAGACGAAGGAGTTCCTGGCGTCGACTACTTTGACGCTGGCAGGAGTGAGAGGCTTTTCGACACACCTTTTGCAATTGCACGCGTCGTAAGGTCAACCAGCTACCACAAACGCATGGTCGTCACAGCGGAGAACAGCCGTGACATCAACGGGCGGCCCCTCAAGTACTCCTGGAGCGTCCTCACCGGCGACAACAATGGCATAAAGATCACACCACTGAATTCAAACGGCTCGATGGTGGAGATACTGATTCCATATCACAAGCGGCGCCCAATTGAGCCAGGGTCGGCAATTGAAACCTGCCGCGTGGACATCGGAGCATTCGTGCATAATGGGGTCTACTACTCAGCCCCCGCGTTTCTATCGCTCTACTATCTTGACAGCGAGACTCGTATCTACACCCCGGATAACCGCATAGCATCAGTAGAATACAAGTCACCAGGCAGGGGCGGGAATTATGCAGACCCGATGATAGACCTCCCGAAGGACTGGATCGATCAGTATCATTACGACAAAGGCGGCCGCCTTACGGGATGGACTCGAAGTCGCGGCGAAATGAAGGAGGACTTCACCGCCGACGGACTTCTGGTCGAACTGAAGGACAAACTAGGTCGCGCGTTGGAGGCTCGGACGGTCAACTACGTCGCCGAGCAGATGAATCCCAAGGCCCAATCCGCCCCGACGCTGATCCAGCAGCCCGGCAACGAGGTCATGTCCTACGCCTACACATCAGACGACGACAGGGTCGGCCGCATCGTCAGCCGTGAAACTGACAACACCGGGGTCGGTTCAACATCAGTTGTGCCATCGCACAGCAAGCAGGAATGACAGGATGACGACTGCCTCTGCGCGGCCTCTTACCGCTGATAGATGGGGAGGAAACGGTAAGGGACACCGAGGACGAGGATAGCCATCTGCGTCCCGATGCCCGTGGGATCCTCCCAGTGCCCGTCTGGCTCCTGCTTCTTCAGGAGAGCGTCGCGGATGCGCGGATACCAGTCCCCGTAATACTTGTCGCCGGCCTGATACATGCTCTGTATGGCGTAGTAGTGTCCGTAGAAGTAGTAGGGTGAATCCGTGAAGATCGCCCCTGGCTGCCTGAGAAGATAATCAAGGCCGGTTTTCACCGCCTGATGTCCGCGCTGCCCGCTCATCATGAGCGACATGACTCCCGCCGCGGTGCGCTCCCATCCGGGCGGCCCGTTAGGCTGGTATGAGAATCCGCCGGTACTCGAATCCCTGCACGACAGGACATATGTAACAGCCCTCTGGAGAGTGCTGTCGGGAACCATGACACCCGCCTCCTTCGCTGAAGCAAGAGCGACTATCTGCATCACAGTCACCGACACGTCGGCTTCCGCCGGCTTGGGCTCGTAGCGCCATCCGCCCGCCGGGTTTTGCGACCTGAGGATAACGCTGACTGCATCCTTCAAGACTCCGCCGACTTCCCCCTTGCCGCTCATCCCCCACACTTCCGACATTGCCAGCGTGGCAAGCCCGTGCTCGTACATGCTCTTGCCGATATACCCATCCATTGCCGACGCCTGCGACACCAGGTAACGCACCGCACGCGAAAGGTTTTCACCATACGGGGGACGATCAGGAAAGTGGCCCTTTACCATGAACGCCATCAGGCCCAGTGCCGTTGATGCAACTTTGTGATCCTTGCCCCAGCTGCCGTCCTTTGCCTGCGCCTTGATCATCCAGTCGAGCCCGCCCTGAATGGCGCGCTCGACCTCCGGCGTCAGCTCCGCCGTCCTCAGCGGCTGCTCACGCTCCACGGCAACGGCGATTGATGATGCGCCGAGTGCCGCTGCTGCGCCAAGGATCAAGACTGTCGATAGAACTCTCATACCCCTACTCCTTCGACAATTTCTCGTAATAGGCCTTCAGCATGTCACGGTATTCCCGGGGCAGCTGCCGCACAAAGGTTTCGTCTTTCGTGCCACGTTCACTGTCGCCTGTTGAATTGATGTCCGCATTGTCAGCCCCGGGGCGCTCCCCGTAGACGCTCGTCTTCACGAAATCCTTACGACCCGTTGCGGGATCCTTCTCGCTGGAGTTCTGCAGCGGCGACCGCTTGCCCTGAGGCGCCGATCCCTTCTTCTGGGATTTGCTGGCCTTCTTGCCCTTGGGCTGGGAAAAGTTCTGCTGGACGCTGTCTGATTCCCCTTCCATCGGCTCAACGTCGAAATTCTTTATGGCATCGGAAAGCTGGCTCTCGGCGTCCGACTGGGCCTGGGCTGCCTGCTGCTGCTGACGCTCGCCAAGCGCCTGCTCGGCACGCCGCATGGCCTCGGCCGCTTCCCGCATGGATCTGGACGTCTTCTCATTCGAGGACTGGGACTGGCGAGCGGCCCTTTCCATGCGGCTCGCAAGCTTCGCCTGCTCACTCCGCATCTGCGCGGACTGCTGGTTGAACTGCTCCTTCTGCGCGCCCTCGGTATTCTTGCGCAACTGCTCCTGGCTGCTGAGAATACTCTGCAACCCTTCCTTCGATCCACTGCTTGAACTATGATGCTGTCCCCCGCCGGAGTGCTTCTCTGCGTCCACTTCAGGCACGCCGTCGTAGTTCTGCAGGGAGTCGACAATTGTCCCGATTGCTGACTCCAACTGCCTCTCGACGGACATCTCGGCGACGATTGCATCATCCTGCCGCAACTCACCAAGAGCCTTTTCCGCTTCCTTCATGGCCTTGGCGGCATCCTTCACGGCAACCTTGGCATCAATGACGGCGTCGTCTTCCATCCGCGGCAGCTCAGCCAGGAGCCGCGACAGGTTTATCTGTGCTTGTTTGAGAGGATCGGCCATCTGCTCGAATTCCTCCTTCTTCACACTCGTCCGCCCACGCAGTTCGGTTTCACTCTCAAGAATCCGCTCCAGCGCTTCCAGCGTCTCCGCGAGCCCGCCGCCCTTATCAGCTTCGGCATGCTTATGCTTCGGCGGGGGTGTATCGGCCATCGGCTGCCCGGACTGCTCGACCGGTGGCGCCTCGACAACCTTCATCTGCTCGTCAACGGCATTGATGGCCCTGGCAAGCTGGCTTTCCGCCACGGCTTGTGCATCCATGGCCAGATCCCGCTGCTGCCTGCCGAGTGCCTGCTCAGAGGCCTCCATGGCGTCAACTGCCATCCGCATGGCTTCCTCTGCCTCTTCCACTGCCTTCTGGACCTTCATGTACATGTCTGAAGGATGCGGCACACTCGCCATTTTGACATTCAATTCTGCCTGCGCAACCCGTATCGCCCTGGACTCTTCGACGAACCGCTCCGCGGATCCGGCAGTACGCAGCCTGATGGCGCTCTGGTTCTTGAGCATCTCCTCAAGCCCCTTTCTGGCTCCCTGGAGGTCCATCTGGTATTCGCCCGGCACCTTGCCCTTTGACATGTCCGTGGATCGCTTGGACGCATTCATTGCCGCATTGATCTGGGCCTCCATGTCTTTGACCGCAGCCTCGAGCTGGCCGGCCGCCTTCGCCTGGGCCGCCATGGCTTTGTCCTGCTGCTGCTGCCCCAGCGCTTTCTCGGCCTCCTTCATGGCTTCCCTGGCCTGCTGCGCTGCTTTCATGGCGGCTTTTGCCTGCTGTTCTGCAGGCCCCTGCATCTTCGATGCATCATCCAGCTTCTTCGCAAGCTCGCCCTGCTTTGCGCCGAGCGCATCCGACTTCTTCTGGAAGTCATCCTTCGCACCGGCGGTCTCCTTCATGAGTTCATCCTGGCTCTGGAGGATATCTTCAAAGTCCTTCTTCGCTTCAGCGAGGTCGCTCATTGCCTGGCTTTCCACCATCTTCGCCTCAGCCTCGGCCGCTTGCTCCTTCAGTTCGCCTATGGCATTGTCGAGCTGCGCTGCCGCCTCAGCCTGGGCCTGTGCCGCTTCCTGCTGCTTCTTTTCGCCAAGAGCCTGCTCCGCCGCCGCCATTGCCTTCTTTGCACCCTCCATGGCCTCTTTGGCGCCCTGGTTGGCATCACCGGGCTTCTGTGCGGCCTCCTCCAGTTTCGATGCAAGAGCGGCCTGCTCCGACTTCAGGGCTTCCGCCATGGCTGCAAACTGCTCGCCAGGCAGATCAGTCTGCTTCTGCAGCTCTCCCTGGCCCTGTCGAATCTGTTCAAGCCCCTTCACCGCCTCCTGAAGCTGTTTGAGCCCTTCAGCCTCCGATGCCGTTGCTGCCTGCTCTGCAGCCTTCTCGGCTTCCTTGATCTGCTCGTCGAGCTCGCCAATCGCGCTATCAAGCTCGTTCCTGGCCTCCGCCTGGGACTCAATTGCAGCCTGCTGCTCGCGGTCGCCCAGCGCCTTCTCGGCCGCTTTCATGGCCTTCTCCGCGGCCCTGGCGGATTCCGCAGCAGCCTGCATCTGATTCCCCGGCATCCGCGAAGCTTCGCCAAGCTTCTTCGCAAGTTCGCCCTGCTCTGAGCGCAGGATCTCAGCCTGCTCGTTGAACTCATCCTTGGGTACATCGGTATTGTGGATAAGCTCTCCCTGGTTCTCGCGTATGTTCTCCAGTCCCTGCCTCGCCTCCCTCAACTGATTGAGCTCTTCAACAGCGGACTTGGCGGCTGCCTTGGCGGCTGCCGCCTCTGCATCCTTGATCTGGTCGTCGAGCTTGCCAATAGCGCCATCAAGCTGCGCCTCCGCCAGAGCCTGGGCCTCGATCGCTTCCGGTTGTTGCTGTCCACCAAGCGCTTTCTCCGCGGCCTTCATGGACTTGCCAGCATCCTGGATGGCCTTTTCAGCGGCTTCGCTGGCTGTTCCCGGCACTTTTGATTTCGCCGTGTCTTCCAGCTTCTTCGCAAGGTCGGCCTGCTCGTCTCGTAAGTCTGCCGCTTTCGTGTCGAACTGATCCTTGGAAACACTTGCTTGCCTGCGCAGTTCGCCCTGATCATTCTTGATGCTCTGGAGCCCCTGCTTCGCTTCCCGCAGCCTCTCAAGTTCTTCCATGGCCACCGTAGCTTCGGTCATGGCCTCAGCCGCCTCCGCAGCCTTGATCTCCTCGCCGATCTTGCCTATCGCATTGTCCAGTTGGTTTTCCGCAGCGATCTGCGCGTCGACAGCCTTCTTCTGCTGTTGGTCGCCGATGGCCTGCTCAGCGACATTCATTTCCTCTTCCGCAGCGACAAGCGCCGACTCAGCCGGGGCCATGGCCGGGTCAATTGGATGAGACGCTTCCTCCGCCTTCTTAGCCAGTTCCGCCTGCCTTGTCGCCAGATCCCCTGCCTTGCGGTCAAACCTGTCGCCGGGCAAGCCAGAATCCTTCCTCAGCTCTGCCTGGTCGCGACGGACTTCTTCAAGCCCGCGCCTGGCATTCATGAGATCCTGCAGTGGCTTGCTCTCGGCCAGCGCTGCCGCAAGCCCGGCCGATTCCCCGTCCTTGATCCGCTCATCAAGTTCACTTATTGCGTTGTCAAGCTGGTTACCGGCAACAGCCTGGGCTTCGGCGGCTTCCTTCTGCCTGCGTTCTGCAATGGCCTTGCCCGCGGCTTTCATGGCCTGCTCTGCACCGTCCATCGCCTTCCTGGCCGCCTCTGACGCGGTATCAGGCGGACGCGGCGCGTTATCCAATTGCCCCGCCAGATCAGACTGCTTCTTGCCCAGAGCCTCGGCACGCCCGTTGAACTGATCATCCGGCGCCGCCGATTCCCTTCGCAGCAGCGCCTGATGTTCGCGAATCCCGTCAAGCGCCTTCCTGGTCTCGCGAAGCTCCCGCAGTGACTCGCCAGGCTCTGTCTCCGCCCTCCGTTGAGCAGCCGCCTTTGCCTGGCTGACCTGCTCGTCGATTCTATCAATCGCCTTGGAAAGCAGGTCATCGGCCGCAGCCTGTGCAGCCAACGCTTCTTCCTGCCGCCGTTGTCCCAACTCTCTGGCTGCATCGCCGATAGCCTTACCAGCGGCGTCAATTGAGTCCTGCGTTTCCGCCATCGCCGGGTCGGCCGGACGCAGTGAGCTGCCGAGCTTCTTCGCAAGGTCGGCCTGCTCCGCCTTCAAGCCGCCGGAAGTCTTCTTGAACTCATCCGCCGGCACCTCGGTAGTCTTGCGCAAGTCACCCTGTGCATCGCGCAACTCTTCGAGTCCTCGCTTTGCCTCCCGCAGCCTGGCCAGTGACTGGCCAGGCGCCTTGTCACCAGCCTTCTGCGCCGCGGCCTTTGCCAGCATGATTTGGGTGTCGAGTTCGTCAATCGCTCCGGTGATATCTTCCTCGGCCAGCGCCTGCTGGTCCATGGCCGCGTGCTGCCGACTCTCGCCAAGGGCTGCCTCAGCAGCATCCATGGCCCTCTGCGCAGCGTCCATCAACCTTGCGGCCTCCCGGGCTGCAGGATCGGCCGGCCGGGGTGCATTCGCAAGCTGTCCGGCCAGTTCGGCCTGCCCGGCGCGCAACTCACCAGCCTTCAATGCGAACTTCTCCCCGGGCACACCCGTATCCCTGCGCAGCTCGCCCTGGCCCTTCAGTATGTCCTGCAGGGCCTTTTTGGCCTCCATGAAGTCACGCCACGGCTCACGCCTTGCCATTTCAGCAGCCAGCTCAGCCGCAGCCCTCGCGTCCTTGATCTGACGGTCAATTTCGCCGATAGCATCGGCCAGCTCCTTCTCGGCTGCGGACTGAGCATCGACTGCGGGTTTCTGCGAGAGATTTCCTATCGCCTTCTCGGCTGCCGCCATTGCTATTGTCGCGTTCTCTATTGCAGCCTCCGCGACCTTCGTCGCCGGCATTCCCGATTTCGCCGCCTCAGCGAGCGGAGTCGCCGCTCCCGCCAGTTGCCTGGCAAGATTAGCCTGCTCAAGGCGCAGGGAAGCAGCGCTCTTTCCAAACTGTTCGGCCGTGGTGTCGGTCCCCTTTCGAAGCTCAGCCTGGTCATTCAAGATTGACGCCAACTCCTGTCTGGCCTCGATCAGGGGCTCAAGGCTGTCGGGCTGAAGGGCCCTGAGCATTTCCTTTGTAGCCCTCAGCGCCTGCTTCTGCTCCGCCACCGCGGACATGACGTCCATCTTCGATAGGTTCTCGGCCGCAAGGTCGATACGGCCTTTGACATTCTCCCCGGTAAGGATGCGGTCCACCGCTTCGAACCTCGACCTCCCGCTGACACTCATCTCGCCGATGAGAGCGTCGTTCAGAACCTTTTCGAACTCACTGATGCTGCCAGCGGTGTTCTCGAGATCCTTCCGCAGCTCATCACCCGCCGGGAGATCAGTCTTCCCTGCGAGCATATCCCTGCCCAGCGCCGTGCTGCGCTCAAGAAGCCTTTCCTGCTCCCTGATAATGATGTCGAGCTCACCGACAAGCATGTCGCCGGCCCGCAAGGCATTGGCATCCCGCAGCAGGGACTTGATCCTGCCAACAGCGGCACGAATTTCGGCGGCGGCCTCGACAATATGCGGCTTCCTGCCTCTCCGGGCTGCAGCGGCATCCCTCAACTTCCCTGCGGCCGTGCGGACATGGCTGCGGTCGGTGGTGTCGAGTTCATCCGCCATCGCCATGAGTTCCTGCCCCTTCGCGTCGGCAACCAACCCGTTGGATGTCAGGTCCTCAACCAGTCGCCTGAAGTCCCTTATCATTACCGTGATGTCGCCGCTGACTCGCTCCTGACGCTGGGCCTCGGCGAGTATTGTTTCCAGCGTGCGGACCACGTCTCCGGCTGGATCATTCGTGGCGGCCGAGGCTAACATGGCCGCAGGGACTAGAATCAAGGCCACCGCAATAATTGTCAGCAATCTCCGCATTCGTTACTCCTTGTCCTTCAGGGACTGCACGGTGTCGGCGGCCTTTCCTTCCTGCTGGTAAAGGTCCTTGATCCTGTCAAGCAGGTCGCGCCGCCTGTCTCCTGCCATCCGTATGTAGTCTGCGTCCGACACAATCGTCAGACGCCTGGCAGAGGAACGACCGATCCCGGGGCTGCCCAGCCTGCTGTCGCGCACCTGCAGGCAGTAGGTGACGACGTCCCCGGCCTTCAGCCCGGGTAACGCACGCGTGAGGTCCCACCTGAACGACTCCCGGACTTCCCTTCCAGGTCCGTCAAAGATCTGTACGGCAACACTCTTCTCGTCACCCTCGGTCTTCTGGTCGCCGGACCAGCTTTGCACCTTGTACAGGACGGAGGCTGACACGATCCCGTAGTCGTCATCGGCTTCATAGAGGATGTCCACGGCTTTCCTCGTCGTTGACACCTCATCTTTCGCCGGGGCAAGCAGGGCTACCCTCGGCGGCATATCGGGAACAACCCTGACGTTGTAGCGGATATCCGGATCATACACGAATCTGTTCTGCCGGTCGGTCCATTGAAAGCCGTATGAGAAGCTTTTCGTCGCGCCAAGTTCCAGGCTTGCCGAGTATCCGTCCGGGGAAAGGCTCATTGACTGCGGCGTCCCATCTTCCCTGATGATGGCGGCACCAGCAAGGGGCCGGTCTGACTTCATCGTCCACCTGATCGTTGCACCCTCGAGCAGCTCAAAACTCAGCGTATCCAGCTCTTCAGGCTTCCTCCCGCAGTAGTCCGGATAGCGAAGCATGACGCCGGGCTCAACAACCGGCGGCGGTACGACCACCACGGTATATCCCGGTGTGGAATCATCACCGGCCCGGAAAGAATATGAGAATCCCCTGTGGACATCCTCCACCCTGTAAAGATACTCGCCTGTGGCCGGGTCGCCTCCGGATGCCTTGTCCACGGTGATGGTCTCGGCACGGCCCTGTTCCGGCACAATCGTGAGCCTGGCCTGATCCGGGATCACGCCGCCGACCACGGCCCGGAGCAATACGGTTCGCCCCTGCTGGACGACCAACTCGCCTGAACCTGCCGCAGAGTCTATTACCGTGCGTGTTGGATAGCGCGTATCTACGGCGGGACTCGACATACGGGCAATGAACACGTTCAGGTGCCCGGGCCAGCCAATCCCGGCGATAACGGCCAGGACCACGGCGCCACCCGCCGCAGCCGCTGTCCGCCTGAGGACACGGAATCTGACGATCCCGCCGAAGTCGAGCGGCGTCGACTGGGATATCGCCTGCCTTTTCATTGCCTCTACAAGCGCTGGAGAAACATTCTCATCGCTCTTGCCGCCGCTGAACTGAACGTACGAAACAAGTATGCTTCCCAGCTGGGGATAAAGCCTCTCCACCTGCAACGCGACCCTGAGCGGGTCATAACGTTTCAGCCACCGCAGCCACGTCCAATACGTCACGGCAGCCATGATAACGGCATTGCCGCCAAGCATCAGCAGTCTCGCCGGCCCACGCAGGCCGAGTTCGAGATCGATTACAAAGTCAGCCGCCAGCAGAACAACCAGCCACATGGCGAGGTTGAGCACTCCCTGCACGCTGAAGAACAACCTCTCCCTCATCCACGCACGCGCAAGGCGATCGGCTATTTCATTTCCGCTTTTCATATCACTACACCAGGTGCCTTCTTCGACGCATGAACCATTCAATCCCAAGGCAGATCACAATAAGCACATAGGGCGGCCACCTGTCCCAAATATCCCTGGTTCTATGCTCAACAACGGTTCTTTCCGCGCCGGCGACATTGCCAGGCAGCGTTGGCCAGTCCCCGATGGCGATGTACCGGCCGCCGGAGATTTCCGCCGCCTTTCTAAGGATGTCCTCCTGCATGGCCGGCTCCAGCAGCTCGGGGTCGGCGCGCGCCGCCAGCAGCTCAACGGTATTCGCAAACTCCTCGTCGCCGCTGCGCGCAGAGACCGTGTAGCGCCCCTCATCCTCAATCATGACCGACCCCTGGTAGAGACCGGGAGCACCCGGCACAGCCATGAGCTTCACGGGTATCTGCGCCGCAACCGTCCTGGCCCCTGCAGGCGTGTTCGTCCCGGCAAGCGCCCTCTCCACCTGCACAACATATTCCGGGGCCTCAACCGGGGCGAAGAATTCGTTCAGCACATTGGCGTGTATCTCCAGGCGTTCGCCGGCGCGCAGCTCCGTGCGGTCGGTTTCAAGCCTGATGCGCTTGTTCTCACCCAGCAGCCGCGACAACGCAAGGAACTGTATCGCCTGCCCCCAGAACCGGGCGTGGTATTCATCGCCGCGCCCGATACGCAGGCGCCACAGCTGGTCTGTGCCGATGAACATCGCCTTGCCTGTACCGGCATACTGCCACGAGACCAGCGGGTACGGGGCCGGCCGGTCGGGCCCGGTGGGCAACTCTATGAGGATATTCGCACCCGGCTTCGCCCCGGCCAGCGCCGGCACGCTGTAGAGCGGCTGCACCCTCGCCCACACAGCGTCATTTTCGTTGTCGTCAGCCGCGAGCATGGCAAGCGACTGCTTGCCCCGCCCGGTCGGCACAGGGGAAGTCTTCGGCGTCACCTCATCACGGTCGCCGGTTATGCGAACAGGGAGAACATCAGCCAGCGCCGTGTCCACATAGGAGTACGGCGCGTATGCGTCACCCGCAATCATGAGAAGCGACCCTCCTCGTTCCTTCACGAGCTGGGCCATCCGCTCAATCTGCGCCTTGGAAAAGTACCACGCGGGCACATCGCCGATGATGACAAGATCGTAGCTGAAGGCCTCCTCGGGATTCTCAGGGTACCGGGCGATGTAGTCCCGTGACGCACCTGGCAACGCGCTGTCGCCTTCAGTCATAAGGAACTTCACCGACAAACGCGGATCACGAAGCAGGATGACGCGAAGGTAACGGTACTCCCACCGCGGCTTTCCTTCCACGAACAACACCTTGATCTTCTGGTCCATCATCCTGACCTGGCGCTCAACCGTGTTGTTGGCCAGCGAGACTTCCCCCTCCTGCCCGGCGACGGTCACGGCCAGCGTAGCCATGCCTTTCCGGCCTTCCGGCGCCTTGAAATTGACCTCAACAAATTCCGGTTCTGCGCGCAGCTCAACTGCGGTCCTGCTCATCTCCTCGCCGTCGAGCGTCACTCGCAAATCAGTCCTGGCTCCATCGTAGCCACGGGCAAAGACCTGTACCCGCACGCGCACGTCGTCATTGGGAAAGATTACTGCCGGCGCCATCAGCGAGCGGACACCGACATCCTCAGGCGCCCTCAGTCCCAGCCCGACCGGAAACAGCGGCACACCATACTCTTTCATCTTCCTTGCGACATCGAGCAGATCACGCCCATCATTGACAGCTCCATCGGTCAGAAGGACCACCCCGGCAACCGGCAACCCGCCCTGTCGCGCCAGTGCATCCTCAATTGCGCCACCCATGGCCGTCACTCGCCCGTCCGCATTTAACCGTCCCATCTTGCTATCCCCGGCCACATCAAAAGCCAGGGGCTCAAGGCGCTCTCCGAAAGAGAAGAGTCGCACGTTGCAGCCAACGGCGATGCGCTCCAGCGCCCTCGAAGGGTGCCCGATGAGGCCATGCGCAATATCAATGCGTGGCACTGCCGCGACCTCCGCCGCCACACCTGCAGGAACCACCGGCGAAACGCCGCGTAGCTTGTCGAAAAGAATATCGGTTGACGCCGCCAATTCCTCCTGTGCCCCGGCAATCTCCCGCCTGCGGTCGGCGTTCAGCCGGCCTTCTTTTTCCAGTTGCTCCGTCTTACCGGCAATTCCCTTCTGGCTCCTGATGAACGGCTCAATGTCCGCCCTGAATCCATCAGCCGCATCCGCCTGCCCCGGTGCCAACCCGTTCAGTGCCACCTCCAGTAGCCCTGCAACCTTGCTGCGGGCAGTCCTTGCATCGTCAAATCGCTCCTGCCTGAGAGCAGCCGCGGCCTCAATCATGGCCTGGCGGGCAAGGGACAACGCATCCTGCCTCTCCTGCACCGGGAAAGCGACCCGCCCTGTCGCGAGGGCCGCGTCAGCCAGATCGGCCTGCTTCTTCCTGGCGTCGGCGATCGCCATGCTCCGGGACCTGTCCACCAGCACCAGCACACTCCGCCTGACCACCGCCTTGTGTACCAGCTCAACAAACGGCTCAAAGAGCATGAGGATAACCGTGATGTAGACTATCGACCGAAGCACAGCCAGCGCGGCTCGAAGCCTTGTCGTAAGGCTCCTCTCCCTGCTGTACATGTATGCCGCAAAGCCGACGGCAATGCCGATGCCAAGCATCATCAGCAACGGCGAAAGCCTGCTCCGCAAGCCGACATGCTCGATCATCCATTCAGGATCGATACCCAACCACTCACGGATTGCTGTACTGAATGTCTCGTTGTTCACTGTTCACCTTGCCCGGCGTGGTGCTCCATCCGGCTAACGAATCTCCTGGCAAGCATCGCCTCCGCAGCCAGCACGCACAGGGCCAGAACCAGCAGGAACGGCCAAAGCTCCCGGCCGAACCTGCACTCGTTTGACACCGCAAGCATGGATTCGCCCTCATTCACAATCCGCATCGGCAGGCCGGCCATCGCGGCACGGAGTTCGCCGTCCGTCAGCACCGATACATCAGACTCTGCCGCATCGGGGTTGGCCGCAGCCTTCACGCCGGCACCATTCTGTCCGAACCGAGCCTCGTAGATCCCCGCACCAGCGGTCGCCTCAAGGACCGCCACCCTGGCGCCATTGCGCTCTCCCACGCGAACAGAGCTCTCAACGCCGCCGGGGTTCACAACCGCGACAGATGCAGCCTGGTCCCCGTCCGGCACTTCAAAGGCAATAGCCCCAGGGACAGTAACCGGAGTCTCACTGCCCAGCCTGGTCATGCATGTGATGGCCTGCTGCACAAGCATCAGAAAGGCCGGATGAACCGGCATGTCAGTCCAGTCGCGATCGGCGCTTGATGTGAAAAGAACCACCTTCCCGCGACCGTAGTCCTGCTCCAGCAGGAGCGGATCCTCACTCCCAGCCAGGCGCAACAACACAGCCGCATCACTGCCAGGCGTCACCTTGAAGTACCTCTGGAAGCCTATCTGCCCAAACTGCTCCCTCGGCATGGCGCCAAGGAACCGCGTCAGCGGATTGTCCGGTATCACGGGCGACAGCACCGCGCCAACCGCCGCGTCGGCCCGACTGCCGGCCGCCGCCGGCTTCCCGTTCACCGCTTCCTCAAGCCTCGCTGGCAACAACGGCCTGCCGTCCGGATCCTGAAAGCGACGGTTCATCAGCTCCGCATTAACCCTGTCACCGAGGAAGACAAGCAATCCGCCGCCGCGCCTGACAAAGTCGGCGAGCGCGACAGCGTGCTCGCTGATGATTTCAGCGACATTCGCCAGCACTACGATGTCACAGGTCGAAAGGCTCGCTATCCTCAGGTCCTCGATGCGTATCCTGTCAACTTCCAGCGAAGCCTCTCCGCCAGCCTGTCCTGATGCTTCCTTTCCCAAGGGCTGGAGCGCATCAAGCAGAAATCCAGTCTCGCCGGCATAAACATCGTCGGCAGGGTCACCGTCGACACAGAGCACCCGCACCTTCTCAGGAATGTTGGCAACAGCCCACCTTGAGTTGTCGGCCTGGAGCGCATCGTTCCCAATCCGGCCCGACAGCGCGACAGCGCCAGCCTTGTCGAACCGGCAGAAGAGCGACACTGACTCGGTCTTGCCGGGAGCAATGCTCTCAATGACACGCTGGTCAACCGCAGCGCTGTCCATGAAAAGCTGGACATTCACACCGGTGCGAACCGAGCGTCCTGTGTTCTTCACGTCGGCTACATACCTGGCCTCAGAATCCCTGCGAAGCACTCCCGATGCCAGCACAAACCTGGTTATGGCAAGGTTCTCACCGTCGCCGGCGGCGACGGGCACAAAGAGGAGGGAGCCCGCCCGCCCGATATCCTCCATTGCCCGGCGGGCGTTTTCCGACTGTGTCTTCCATGTAGCGGCCTGGGCATCGGTGACGATGTAGCATTCACGGGACGACACACGCAGTTCATCCACCAGGCCGCGCAACTCTTCCAGACAGGCTTCAAGGTTGATACCCTCGTCAAGCGTACGGGCCGCTTTGAGGATCGTATCCACGCGCTCGGGGTCATACGGCGCATTACGCAAAAGCACGCGCGGGCTGCTGCCCAGCAGCACGAGCGTAACCGGGGATCCGGCGTTCATCGTGCCGGCAATCTCCCTGGCGCGGTCGCACGCCGACTCAAACCGGCTGCGGACACCGGGCTTGTGCCCCATGCTGTACGACGCGTCGATCGCGATCACCACACCCGCGCCGCCCCCCCGCCCGCCGAACCAGGATGCACTGGTAGCGGTCAGTGCCGGCCGCACCAGGGCCAATCCAACGAGCGCAATCCCAAGGCAGCGCAGAAACAGGAGGATCAAGTCCTCCAGCCTGATGTTCCTCGCCCTCAGGACCATGGCTCGTCTCAGAAGTTCCATGGCCGCCCAATCCACCGGTTGTGACCGGTACCGGCTGAGCAGGTGGATGATCGCCGGCACGGCAATACCGGCAGCGATCAACCCGCCCCAGAGATATGGCGAATTCAAAAAGTTCACAGTCGCAAGTCTCTTTTCCAGACCGGGCTCTTCCCGATCAACCACAATCACATCACTACAGCAACCGCGTCGTCAACAGTCACGCTGCACGGAAACTCCAGATCCCTGCCGTACTCGACATCAATCAGAAGCTGGCTGCCGCCCTCGGCCTCGAACGCCACGACCGACCGGCCAGCTTCCCCTGCCCGGAACACCCGCTCAAAAGCAATAGTCTTCCCAGCCATGAACCGGAGACACACCTCGCCACGCGCACCGGGCGCCAGGCCCGCGACGGCTGACACCCTCACTTGCTTCCCTGCAGTCCCTGGCAAACGGTAGGCTGCCGAGCATCCCGGCCACACAACCAGCCGCTTCACAAACCCGGCATCACCGGTTTTGACCGAGCGAGCCGATACCACCGTGGGTGCCGGCGGCGCACGCCGTATCAATGGAGTCGCCTGAACGGACTCGGGGCTGGCGTCGCCAAGGTATGACACACTTGCCGGATGCCGCCGCACCCATAGCCACTCAGACGGCTTCAACACCAGTCTGCCAAGCGTCTGATGCCTCAGGATAATCCCCTCCTTCGCGGGCGTGATCTCCCCGGCCAGGACTGAACCGTCGGCGAGCGCCACCTCGTCACCATCAACGATGGCACCGGTCCCTGTCATGGCCGGACCGTACACGATGCGGTTCACCTCCTTGCGGGTCAGCGCCAGGACACCCAGTGGCGTCTCCATGGCGACACGATCAGCCTCAATCCAGAGTAGTGAACCGGCAACAGGGTTGCCTTTCGCCATGTAAAGCATCTTCGCGTCGCCCGGATCCACATCCGTCAGCCCGGGCCTGAAATCAACAGCCCTGACTCCGGAACCGGCCACTTCCCGGTCGCCGAAGAATACAGTCCTGATCGCAAACCTGCCGTCTACAAGCCTTGTGATGCTCCCGGCCCATGATTCACCGTTGATCAGGTGAAGCATTTCCGGCTGCGCGTCCCCGCCAGGCCTGGCGTCATTGAGGACAATCAGCACATCCGCCCATTCCACCGCTGTCGCACCTGCGGCGATACCGCCATTCCTAAGTTCGATCCGGCCTTCCTGACGCCCGACCGCCGTAACCACCACGCCGGCAGTCACGCTCTGTGCGACACATGTCACCACCGCCACCGCGGCAATTGAACATGCTGCTGCCATGCCCGGCAAACTCCTCATGGCTTCCTCCTCATTGTTCCAATAAGGAAGGAAGAGAGCACCTCGTCGATCGGCTTGGATGTATCCACAAGAACATAGTTCGTCCGGCTTCGCGCACAGACATCGCGCACTGCGCCCATAAACTTCGCGAGCTCACCCATATAGGCTGTGCGGATCCTGCGCGGCTCTGTCAGGATCATCTCAGGACTCTCAAGCCCCTTGAACCTGTAGGTTCCATAGAACGGAAAAGTCAGTTCATGAGGGTCCATTATGTGAAACACCGTTACCCCCTGCCCGCTGAACCGCAGGTGGTCCAACCCCCTGGCGAAGCCATCGAGGTCATCGAACAGGTCCGAGAACAGCATGACCATGCCCCGTCGCTTCATGCGGAGGGCGAAATCATTCAATTGCAAACCGATATTCGTGCGCGGCTCCGGTCGCGCCAGTTCCAGCGCAGCCTCAATATCGTCAATGACGCTAGCCGCCCCCTTGGGCTCGACATACTTGCGAAGAACGCTGTCAAAGACGCCAAGCCCGACGGAGTCGTGCTGCCTCACTATCATGTAGGCAAGGCAGGCGGCCATGTACTTGGCATAGTCGAGCTTGCTGACCCTGCCCGATGCGTATCGCATTGACGAACTGGCATCGAGCAGCAGATTCGCGTCAAAGTTAGTCTCTGCCTCAAAGAGTTTGATGTAGTAACGCTCGGTGCGACCATAGACTCGCCAGTCCAGGTGCCGAAGATCGTCACCGGCAGAATACACACGGTGATGGACAAACTCGGTGCTGAAGCCGCGCATCGGGCTCTTGTGCATGCCGACGCGCAAACCCTCTACGATCTCCCGGGCTGCCAGGTGAAGAGAGCCGATCTTCTGGATCACGTCCGGATTCAGATACCGGAGCTTATGTCGTTCCGCATGGTCCATGGAGTGCTTCCGCGGTTATCCCTGTTTCCAGGCGCCTGCCCCGACTCCCGGCTGAACAGTCCCGTCCTCGAACTCCCGCTGTCTCATTTCGCCGAGTAGAGTTTCTCGTCAACCGGCATGTCCGCCAGAATCTTCTGTACAACCTGGTCGGTGGTAAGGCCTTCCGACTGCGCCGAGAAGTTCAGGATAAGCCTGTGCCTGAGGACAGGAGCAGCCACAGCCTTGATGTCGTCCACAGACACATGGTAGCGACCGCGCAGTATCGCCCGCGCCTTGCCAGCCAGGATGAGATAGATGCTTGCGCGCGGACCAGCACCGTAGGAGACACGCTGCCTGATGAAGTCGGACGCCTCCTTCTCCGTCGGCCTCGTCCCGCGCACGAGGCGGGCTGCGTAGTTGAAAATGTGGTCGGCAACAGGAACGCGCTGAACAAGATCCTGAAGGTGAATGATCTCCTCACGAGACAGGACCTTGTCGAGCTTGAAGTCGTGCTTGCCGGAGATGCGCCTCATGATCGCTATCTCCTCGTCATACGACGGATAGTTCACGAGGATGTTGAAGAAGAAGCGGTCGAGTTGCGCCTCCGGCAGCGGATAGGTCCCCTCCTGCTCGATGGGATTCTGCGTGGCAAGGACAAAGAACGGCGACTCGAGCTTGAAATCCTCGCCGCCGGCGGTAACCTTCTTCTCCTGCATGGCCTCAAGAAGAGCAGCCTGCGTCTTGGGCGGCGTCCGGTTGATTTCGTCCGCAAGGACTATGTTCGCGAACACGGGCCCCTTTGAGAACATGAACCGGCGCTGGTGCGTGTCAGGGTCATCCTGCAGGATCTGGGTGCCGGTTATGTCGGATGGCATCAGGTCCGGGGTGAACTGAATGCGCTTGAAAGCTAGCGACAGGCAATCGGCCAGCGAGCTGACAAGGAGGGTCTTGGCCAGGCCGGGCACGCCGACCAGCAGGCAGTGACCACGCGCAAAGATGGCGATCATCATCTCGTCGATCACCTGGTCCATTCCGACCACTACTTTGCCGACTTCTGCGACTATCCGGTCGCGCGCCGTCCCAAGGCGTTCAACGGCCTGTACATCGTTGGTTTCAAGAGCAGCAGCTTCGGTCGGTCTATTCTCCGCCATAGTCTCTTACCTCCAGGACAGGATCATACATTCTTCCCAGCACGTATTTACATTGAATGGCGACGATACGCGCGAATACAGGCAACGCAAGACTATTCTTTGCCGTTTTCGGGCGCTTTTCGGCGGACCACACAGGGAGCAGCCACAAGAGACCCTAATGGTTTTCCACGTTGCTTTCCCGGAGAGTTTGTGTGAGCATTGCCTGCATAGAGTTTAGGCGTATGGACAGCTTCATCGCCGATTGTATGGAGACACACCCCATGTCACTGATGATACGGCCCGGGAACCTTGCGCGAGCGGCCATGGCGGCCGTAATCAGCCTTGGCTTCGCCGGTTGTAACAGCGGAGACGATACTGTTGCTCCAATCCTGACCGGAACGGTGGCCGGCACTCCACTGGCATACCAGCAGGTCGCGGTGGCCCCGGACAGCGACTACATCCTTGTCGGCGATGGCACGACGAACATTGTCCGCCTTGCCGCGCGCGATGGTGCGATTCTGTGGGAATACGCCCTGCCGTCCGGCGACGCGATGGAAAGTGGTGCCATTGCGGCCGATGCCTCAATCGTGATCATCGGCACCGAAGGCGGCAAGGTCGTCGCGCTATCGGGCAGCGGACAGTTCCTCTGGGAGAAGGATCGGCCGGGAGAGGAAGTCCAGGTCGCAGTTACTGACAATGGCAGTATGGTCTTTGCCGGCGGTGGCATGGGCGGACTGTCCTGCTACTCCGGCGCCGGCATTGAACTGTGGTCCAGGAAGGTCTACACCCGCGGCTGGGGCATATGGGGTATCGCTTGCTCTTCAACCGGTGACACCATCATGCTGAAGACCAACAGCGACATCATTCTCTGCAATGGGCTCGGTGTCGAGGTGTCTTTCTTCGACATCGTCGACGGCAACAAGATCTGGTCAGCGGACCTCATCGCTGACGGGACATTCTTCGCTGTCCTGTTCGCGGACGGCGCCACATACCAGGTTGCCCTTTACCACGTGGTTGAAGGCGAGTTCTGGAGGCAGACTCTTGACAACGGCGGGGCGGTCAGCGTCACCGCCTCCGGCGATGTCTTTGCCACGGTGCGGAACGGGGAGAACATCGTGTTCAACGGTAACGGTGAAGTGGTCTTAACATGGCTCGGTGGCGGCAACAGTATCAGTGTCGACGATGACGGCCTTGTCTGCGCCGTCGGGACAATGGGTAAAGCAGATATCTACGAGATCCAATAAGAAACGGTTATTGAGCATGGATAACAACGAACCTCGGGACATTGCGCGGCTTCGCCAGCAGGCGGAGACAGGCGACGAATACGCTCAGTACGAGCTGGGCTGCAGGTACTACGAGGGGCGCGGTGTAAAACGCGACTACGAGGAGGCCCTGAAGTGGTACCGCATGGCCGCAGCACAGGGCAACAACAGCGGACTCTGCGACGTGGGCTTCTGCTACCGCAATGGACACGGGGTCCAGCAGGATTTCTACAAGGCCGTTCCGTTCTACCAGAAAGCCGCGGATCAGGGCTGCCCGACGGGCGCATACTGGCTGGCCCACGCCTACGAACACGGCGAAGGCGTTAAGAAAGATGTATCAAAGGCGATCGAATGGTACCGGATTTCCCGCAGTCGCGGCGATTCCGATGCGGCCGGGGCACTGGACCGGCTGACCTGATCGACACCATCCGCAATTCCCTGCCTGGCTATGGACGCCTCCTGGGAAAGGAACTGAGCCAGGTGGAACACTCACAATGACCCACGAAAGAAGTACAAACAGAATCGCAGCGGAACATGGCGACGGCACCGCACCCTGTACGGATGGAAACATCCATGCCGGCGGCAAGCAGGATCTCCATGGAACCGTAACGCGAATCGTGTACCGGTCGGAGGAGACCGGCTACACCGTCTGCGCCGTAGCCCCATCAACCCCTGCCAAACGATCGCATTCGATGGACCTCTGGCACCGGTCTCCGCGCGAGCAGGGCGGAACCGGCAGGGACGAGGCGATCGTCGTAGGCAACTCGGCGGCACTGTGGGTCGGGGAGAGCCTCAAGGCCACGGGAACATGGATCCATCACCCCAAACACGGGCGCCAGTTCAAGGCCGACCACATCACGTGCATCGCGCCGGTCAGCGCGGAAGGCATACGTGCATACCTCGCCAGCGGAATGATCAAGGGCATCGGCGAGGTCACAGCCAACCGGCTGGTCGACGAGTTCGGCGATGACACTCTGAGGGTCATTGACAAGGAGTCTGCGCGCCTGTCTGAAGTGTCCGGAATCGGCAGGAAGACGCTGCAGAAGATCCGGGAGTCATGGAAGGCACAGCAATCCGCCCGCGACGTTATGATCTTCCTGCGTGCAAACGGTATCGGCGCAGGGCAGTCCGCACGAATCCATCGGCAGTACGGCAACGATGCCGTGGCGGTTGTGTCACGGAATCCATATAGCCTGTGCCAGGACGTCTGGGGCATAGGTTTCAAGACCGCCGACAAGATCGCAGCCAACCTCGGAATACCGCCCGACTCGGAAATAAGGGCGCGCGCCGGAATCCTGTACGTGATCCAGACAATGGCCGACGAGGGACACTGCTTCTGCCCGTGGGACGTACTCCTCGAGGCCGGCCAGTCACTGCTTGCCATACCCACCGAAATACTCGATACAGCCATAAAGTACGAAATCAACCAGCACAACCTGATCGAGGAAGGCGGCAACGTCTATATCGCCGCCATTCACAATGCCGAGGTCGGCATCGCCCGCAAGCTGAAGCAGCTCATCGATGCCCCGCCCGACTTCCCGCCGATTGACGTCGACCGCGCTCTTCCCTGGGCCGGTGAGCGCATGAAGATTTCATTCGCTCCTGCACAGACCGAAGCGCTCCGCACTGCACTGTCGGAGAAAGTCTCAATCATCACGGGGGGCCCTGGCGTAGGCAAGACCACTATCATCCGCGCTCTTGTGGATATCTTCAGACAAAAGGGCATAACCTTGTCCCTCGCGGCCCCTACCGGCCGGGCGGCGAAACGGCTTGCCGAGGCGACACGGAGCGAGGCGAAAACACTTCACAGGCTCCTCGAGTTTCAGCCGCGGACTGCCAGTTTCTTGCGCGGTCCGGACAAGCCGCTGGAGAATAGCGTCTTCGTGCTCGACGAAGTGTCGATGATCGATATTCCGCTAATGAACCACTTTCTGCGCGCCCTGCCGCCTCGCTGCCACCTGGTCCTGGTCGGCGACAGCGACCAGTTGCCCAGCGTGGGCCCTGGCAACGTGTTGAAAGACATGATCGCAAGCGGCGCGATACCGTCCAGGCGGCTCGACACCATATTTCGCCAGCAATCACAGAGCTGGATCGTTCTCAACGCCCACCGCGTAAACAGCGGGGAATACATCGAGCTGCCTCCACCGGATGACCTCTCGGACTTCTACTACATCAGCGAGGAGGATCCGGACCGGATAATAGCCGCGGTGCTGAATCTGATCACCAAACGCATCCCGGCCAGGTTCGGACTCGATCCCAGAACCGAAGTGCAGGTTCTCACGCCGATGCGGAAGAACCAGCTGGGAGCCGAGAACCTTAACACGCTGCTTCAGACCGCGATGAACCCGACAGGACCTTCTGTTGACCGCTATGGTGTGCAGTACCGTGCAGGTGACCGCGTCATGCAGATCCGCAACAACTATGACAAGGAAGTCTTCAACGGCGATATCGGCATGATCGAAAGGGTCGATACCGAAAGCCGGATTGTTACGGTCAACTTCGATGGCAAGTTCGTGGACTACAGATCGGACGAACTCGATGAACTTGACCTGGCATATGCTTGCTCAATCCACAAGTCACAGGGCAGCGAATATCCAGCCGTAATAGTCCTGCTGGCCACCCAGCACTTCAAGCTCCTTCAACGCAACCTTCTCTATACCGCCATAACACGGGGCCGGAAACTTGTCTGCCTCGTTGGTTCAAGAAAAGCGGTCCACATTGCCATCCGCAACAACGAGACCCTTCTCCGCCGCACATCCCTCGCACGACGCCTGTCCGGCAGGTCGGTACACGAGGAACGGGTAGGCAGCTAGTCCAGCTACTGCTCCTGCGACTTGCGCATTGCCTTCATCTCTTCCTCGGACAGAGCGCGATCAACTGCCGTGACTTCATCTGTCCTGGCGTCTATGTACGCGTCGGACCAGTCAATAAGTGGCTTGGCCACAATGGTCCCCATCACAAGCTTGCTTGAGGAACCTTCCCGCAGCACCAGGCATGCCATTGCACGGATGCGTGAACGGGAAAGATCAGAGGAACAACGCTTGCATATCCAGCTTTACTATGTAAATCTCACAACGTCGTTGTGCTGTGCGGGCAGGCGTGCTCTTCCGTACAGAGGAAACAACGCAAACAACAAACGGAGGCGTAACATGAACGGTCGTGTCACAAGAGTGCTGGCGTTGGGGGTTGTCCTTCTGGCTTTGATCCAGTGCCGGGTTCTCGCCACTGGCATTGGCCCGAGCGTCTCCTATGGTCTCGGCAATCAAGACTGGGCTGACGAACATGGCACGACCGACTTGAGCAGCATCGGGTTAGGCTTCGTCCTGGACACAGCGGTAGCCCGCGACTCTCTTTTCAACTACAGGCTTGAGATCGGCTACGAGAGACGCCAGGACACGTTCGACAATGACTTCACTTTTGACACAGACCTGCTGGTCCTCAATAACACGTTCGGGTTCGGCATCGTTCGCTCTCACGTGGTACGTGTTTGGCTCGGACCGCAGTTGCGCATCTTTGGTGGAACTGGCTCAGGGGGCAACACCTCAGGGGGCAATACCGACGTGACAATGTTAGGCGCCGCCGCTGGACTGGCTCTTGGTGCCAACTTTCACCTTGGCGATGTAGTGTCGCTGTGCATCTCAAGCAGTTTCCTCTATTCTGTTGCCAGCGCTGAAAGCTCCTTCACGTATACATACGATGGGTACGGCTATCACGAATCATACGAGGAGACCCGGAACGATACGGTCAGCGGCCCTGTCGCCGACCTGAGACTCGGCTTGCTCTTCAGGCTCGGTAGCGATCGCATGTGAGTCTGTGGTGGCGAAGCGAGGGGTGTTTTGTGGGATCGCGTTGAAGCTGGCTGTGCCGCTTTGATTCGAGCCAAAGGCCTGAGCTCAGATGCCCGACTGCTGCGGCAGGATGTGCTCCAGCATATAGAGGCAGTGGTCGGCACCACACAGGAACACGCTGTCACCAGAGGGATGGAAGACCGTGCAACCGAGCCGGCCGGCCGTAACACGCTGTGAATAGACCTCACGGCCTGTCGACGCTTCCCACGCTTTCACCACACCGTCTTCGGCGGCAGCAACAACAAAGAGGCCGTCCGGACTGAAATCCAGGCCACGGACCGCTGCCGAATGGCCTGAGAGTGTGCGAAGCTCTTTGCCGGTCTGGACATCCCACAGCCTGACCGTCCTGTCGGCGGATCCTGACGCTACGAGCCGGCCGTCCGGACTCACATGCACCGCGAGAATACCTTCCTGGTGACCGCTCATCAGCGACGTCCAGCTGGAACTTGCACCGTCCCACACCTTCAGCGTCCTGTCGTCGCCGCCACACACAATACCCCCTCCACTGTTCCCTGAGCAGACGCAGCACAGGGCGCCGCCTCTGCTTCCAAGTGTCTTCTGTTCCAGGCCGTCATCGGCACCCATGACGGTCAGCAGGCCGGACTCATGGGCAGCAACCAGTAGCTTGCCGTCGCCGCTGACAGCAAGGCCTTTCACCGGCTCAGCATCGGCCAGCGCAACCTGCCACTCAAGAGCCCCACTGCCCGCATTCCACCGGGTAACTGTTCCAGTCACCGTGCCCGAGAAAAGATGGATCCCGTCAGGAGAAAGCGCCAGCGCGGAAACTGCCGCGTCCTGCACGACAAACGTACGCGTTTCGACGCCTGAGGCTATATCCCAGGACCTCACCGTCATGTCCACTGAGCCCGAAAACACCGTCGCGCCACGCGGGGCGATGCACGCACACGTCACCTCACCACCGTGCCCTCGGAACAACCTTGCCGCAACAGTCGCCCGCGCAGACTCAAGCACTGCCTCGCGATACACCGGCACGTCATCTGAGCCAGACACCGGAGTATCCGCGCGGCTCGCTTGCGGAGTCACCGACCCAACCTGGGTGCGTGCGGCAGTGGCCTGGCGCGTAGTCGAGGGGGCTCTTGCAGCGGTGGGTGCCCTTGCAGCCGTGGGTGCGCTCTGCACGGTCGAGGCTGCGGGCACATGAGGCGGTTGCTTCATCGGGGCAGGCGCAATCTTCGCCAGAGTCGCGTCCAGCGCAATCCTGGCCCTTATCTTGTCCGTAACATCCTTCTCCGCCTCGGCGCCGGCCGCATCGGATGCGGCGCAGTCCGCCAGCCACGAGAGGATACCGGGATAGATCCTGCGCTTGTCAGATTCACCAAGCGCCATGGTGAGTTTGTCGAAAACCTGATAGAAACGCGCACCCTGCAGGGCGGTCATCTCTTCGAGCCACATGGCCGTCTTGCGCGGACCGAACTGCAAAGTAAGCCAGCGTTGCTCACCCTGGGTCAACTGCTCATCGGCAGCAACCATCCAGAACGCACACGCGAAGAGGAACTTCTGCATGTGCTCCGGATACTCAGCAGGAACGATCTTCTGTTCTTCGGCCATATTGCGATCTCCGAGACTGCCGCTAAACACCTGTGCCGGTCAAAACCGCTCCTGGCATCGCCTGCAGCACCGGAGCCATGCATCAGGTTGCGTCGCTCTGCTCCGCCCATTTTGCATGGCGCTTCAGAAACTCGTCCGAAAACTTCTTGTAGGCCTTGGCGCCTGAACAGGAAGGATCATAGTCAACAGCAGCCATGCCGTAGCTCGGTGCTTCGCTGAGCCTTACATTGCGCGGAATCACTGTGGAATACACCTTGCTGCCGAAGTAGCGGCGAACCTCCTCGACCACCTCCTCGGAAAGGTGCGTCCGGCCATCGTACATCGTCATGACAATGCCGTCGACCTCGAGCTTGCTGTTGCCGCTCCCTGCCCGGATCTGCTCCACCAGCCTGCAAATCACCGCCAGCCCCTCGAGCGCATAGTATTCACACTGCGTGGGAATGAGCACAGAGCTCGCCGCCGCCAGGGCGTTCATCGTCAGGATGCCGAGCGACGGCGGACAGTCAACCAGTATGAAGTCGAACCGCGCCTGCTGCACCACAGGGGCAATTGCCTCGGTGAACCTGTGAAGGTACCTCTCGGCTCTCGGCACATCCACCTCTGCCCCGGCGAGGTCAACCTCCGACGGAACAATGCTCAGGCCCTTGATGGTCGTCGCCTGGATCTTCTCAAGGATCGAATCCTCGCCAACAAGCGACCCGTAAATGCTGCCGCCCTTCTTCTGCTGCACTCCAAGTCCGCTGGTTGAGTTGCACTGCGGATCCAGATCCACAACAAGCACCTCGTGCTTCCTCGCTGCGAGGCAAACGGCAAGATTGATAACCGTCGTAGTCTTGCCTACTCCACCCTTCTGGTTGGCGAAGGCAACTATCCTGGTTCGCCGCTGCTTCCCCCGCACTGCCTGCCCCTGCCCGCGCCCGGGCATCATGCCGCTCCGCCGTGCGTATTCAAAAAGCCCGCCAGCCTCGATAACAGGCACAACCGGACCCAGAGGCTTCAGGTCAAATGTTCTGCCTGAAGCCTTGTGAGTCACGCGCGATGTGTCGATATCCACTTCGACTTCATCACCGGTACTGAACATGTCACAGAGCCGTTCCGTCGATTCGCACGGAAACAGCTCTCCAGTGGCTATTGAGTTGCGGAAGAAAATGCGCGAATAGGATTCGGCAACAACGGCGCGGATTCCGGCAGCTCCAAGCGCCACGGGCGCATGCTCGCGCGACGAACCACAGCCGAAATTCCGGCCGGCGATCATGACCACGTACTCAGATTTCATCTGCCCGCCTGCGACGAACGGCAGGGCTCCTTCCGGCAGGCCCGCCATGGCGAACGACCCGAGTTTGGCGCGCTCTTCCGGAATAGTCGGCAGCAGCGTCAGGTACTGGGCCGGGATGATCTGGTCCGTATCAATGTTGTCCCCAACGACGTACGCCCTGCCTCTGACTATGTGTGATCTCTCTTCCATAAGGCACTTGGTATGACCAGACCCCTTCTACATAAACTCCCGTGGATCTGCAATATGACCAGCCACGGCTGACGCTGCAACGGTGAGCGGCGAAGCCAGGTAGATGGGCGCTTCCTTGGAACCCATGCGGCCAACGAAATTGCGGTTGGTGGTGCTGATCACCACTTCCTTGCCCTTCGTGCGACCGTAGGTGTCGAGCGGCCCGCCCAGGCAGGCAGCACACGACGGCGGTGCAATTTCCATGCAGCCAGCTTCAACAAAGATCTTCTCCAGCGTCTTGCCCTTGATCTTTCGCGTCTTCAGCTCCGCCGCGACTTCCGCCGTGGCCGGCACAAGGTATGTCTCAATGGCAACCTTCCTGCCGACGAGCACGCTCGCCGCCGCCATGAAGTCCGTTATCTTGCCACCAGTGCAGGAACCGACGTATGCGCGATCGAGCTTCACCCCGGTCTTTTCACGCGCCGGCGCGTAGTTCGACGGCAGATGCGGCTGGGCTACACACGGCTCCATCGCTGCAGCGTCGTACTCCTTGACCATCTTCACGTGGGCATCCTCATCGCCATGCACCGGGACAAACGGCAGTCTTGTCCGCGCCTTGACATACTCTATCGTCTTCTCGTCAGGGGCGATGACACCGTTCTTGGCTCCAGCCTCGATGGCCATGTTGCAGATTGTCATCCGCTCCTCAATGGAAAGCGCCGATATCGCGCTGCCGCTGAACTCCATTGCGCAGTAGTTCGCCCCGTCAACACCAATGTCACCTATGATCCGCAGGATGATATCCTTGGCCATCACATGCCGCGGCAGCTCCCCGTGAAAGATGAACCGGACCGTCTCCGGGACCCTTATCAGCAGTCTCCCCGTGCCCATGATGAAAGCAGCATCGGTATTGCCTACACCGGTGGAGAATGCGCCCAACGCGCCGTGTGTACAGGTGTGCGAGTCGGTTCCGAAGATCACCTCGCCAGGCCGCACGTGACCCTCCTGCGGCAGGGCCACATGGCATACGCCTTTGTAGCTCGGCGTCCCGGGATCATAGAAGTGCTCGATCCCCTGCTCCTTCACAAAGGCACGCAGGATGTCGACGTTCCGGTGCGACATCTCGTCCCTGGTGAAGATGTAATGATCCGGGATTATTATCACCTTGCTCTTGTCCCAGACCCTGGCATCCTTGCCAAATTCCTGTTTGAATATCCCGATCGTTCCCGGACCGCAAACGTCGTGGGTCAACAGGGCGTCTACATTTACCCATATGTTGTCGCCGGGCACGATCGGCTTCCCGCCCGACTTGGCCGCCAGGATCTTCTCTGTGATTGTCATTGCCATATTGAAAGCTCTCTACTTACCGCCAACCTGCTTCACCAGCGAAAAGAACCTATCCTGGTACTTCTCAAAAACACCATACCGCTCCAGCATGTTGGCCAGGGTGCCTACGAGCGCCGGGCTGCGGGCTGCTGCCAGGAACGCAGCTTCGATCTCCTGCCCCACAACATTGTGAACGCCATCGGTCTCACCGAAAAGGTTCCGGTTCCTCAAGTCGCTGACATTCCCGGGGATCGAGCTGCGAATAACCTCAAACATCAGCTTCAGCAGACAGACTTCCCAGGGATCATCCACTCCGCGCACAACGGCACTGAAGGGATCCTTCCTGTTCTTCACATCGGTCTTCACCTTCTCCGTCACCGCAAGGACGTTGTCAGTAAGCACTTGCTCCGTGCATTCACCCTTCTTGATCTTGAATCCATATTGCAGAATGTGAAGTTCCTGCTTGTGCTCCTTCAGCCACTCCACATACCTCTCCGCCTCGGTGCCAAAGCCTTCAAGCACCGACTGGTATGCCGCGGAACCCGGGACCACAATCTGCGGCCGGTACGACTGGATCTTGCCTTCCCTCACGCGAACATGATTCACCACGTCCATCAGTTCGCTCACAATGTGATAGTTCAGAATCGTGGCACCGAAGGTTTCGAGCCGTCGCGAAGGCAGCGACACAATCTCCGTATTGTTGATCGCATACCAGAAATCAAATTTTGTGTGCTTCTCTACCATGATTCACCCGCAGTGGATCTGCACCGGAAATACCAGCCAGGACATAGACGCAATTGCGCGGGATCACACTCCCGCGCAATTGCCGTTGAAAAATGTACCAGAACCGGCATACTTGTCCACGTCAAAACTTATGAAGTAATGCATTGGCGCGGGCTGATGTCAGAAGGAATGATGCGCCAGCGGTCCGCTGAAGTCGCCGCAACGCGCCGGCTGACTGTCATGCGTCAGATGACAACAAGGCATCCATGAAAGCTCTCGTACAGCGGGTAATCCGCGGCAGCGTGACGATTGACGGGCTGAAGACCGCTGAAATCGGCCCGGGCTTCGTGGTTCTTCTTGGCGTATGTCACGGGGACACGGCTGAAGACGCCAGGCATCTCGCCGACAAAACCGCCAACCTCAGGATCTTCGCAGACGCCAGCGACAAGATGAACCTCTCGCTGCTCCAAACCGGACGCCAGGCGCTTGTGATATCCCAATTCACCCTCTATGCCGATACAGCCAGAGGAAACAGGCCTAGCTTCGTTGGCGCTGCGCCCCCGGAGCTTGCCGAAAAGCTCTATGACCTCTATACGGAGCACCTTCGCACCATCATGGGTTCAACCCGTGTGGCCACTGGAGTTTTCAGGGCCTCAATGACGGTCGAAATCATCAACGACGGGCCGGTGACGATTGAACTGAGTACCGATCAGCGACCCGGCCCAATCGGCGTGCAGACATAGATCCAGTAGTGCAGGTAAGCACAGAAGCCGCCATCCGTAATCTTTAACACCTCTTCAGGCACGCTGAAATCGGCCATCATGCGGCCGCGGATAAGGCACATTTCGTCACGTTCTATCCCGTACCGGAGCGCAAGCGACTCCGAGCTGAGCGCTAGCGGTGCGCCCCCGACAACATCCCTGACACACCAACCGGCAGCCTCGAGGCTCGCGGTCATCTGTTTGACCGTGAAGTACCATTTGGACGTCCTCATCATGCCGTAGAGTCCATTCAGGCAATCAGCATCACGGCTTTCTTTGAATGCTGCCGTCTGGTGAACCCAGAACTCGCCCGCTCTAACCTGCTTCCGTATGTGCCTTATCGCAGGGTGCAGGCCCTCCCTGCCGAAGTAGTGGAGAACAGACCGCATCGCAAACAGGGTGCTCACATCTTCTGCCCCCAGATCACGGCGCTCGAATGCGTCCAAGGATCCGTTGATGCAGCTGATCCCGGATCCACTGGCTGCCGCAAGCTGGGCCCCCGATGCGTCAAGGTTGACAAGACAAACTTCAGGATCGAGACCGGCGGCTCTAATCTGCCTGAGCAGAAAGCCGTTGCCGCCACCAAGGTCGACAATGCGTCGCGCCCTCGATTCCGCGGCGAGTTCCCGAACCTTGCCCACAAGCGGTGCGGCCACCGCGCCATCGGAGAAATAGCCGTCGTGAATCGAATTCCACGCCTCGCCGTGTACGATTGCTTCGCGTTGGATATGTCTATTCATCAGAAATGCGTTTGTTCAGGCCGGCTTCTTGCGCCTGTGCACGTACCCGGTCCTCTGGCTGTCCGGCCGCGGCTGAATCGGCGGCAGGCCGGCAAGGTGACGGACCACTGCCGCGGCGGCAACCATCCCGAAGGTCGCTGTGACAAACACCGAACTGCCGTGGATGACATGTCGCCGCTGGCAGGTGTGATGCTGGTTGGCGGCGTTCGGACATACACAATCGGTCCCGCAAAGAGAACTGCGATAGTCCTGTACCGGCCAGGTGGGAGGTTCGTCCGAAAACACCGCCACGACTTTTTCCATGGCCTCATCCGGCATCTTGTACTTCCGCCGCAGGTTCTTACGAAGCGCCTGGCCGAGGGGGTCGGCATACGTGTCGGTCAGCGGCGCCACGCTGATGCGCGTCGGATCGAGCCGCCCCGATGCTCCCAGCGATGACACCACAGGTATGCCGCGCTCAACGCACGAAAACAGGAGGTGCAGCTTGGCCGTCAGGTTGTCAATGCAGTCCACCACAATGTCCGGTGCCGGCGAAAGAATCTCCTCAGACGTCACCTTTTCGTAGAACTTCAGCACAGACCTGACCTCGCACCGGGGGTTGATGGCCAGGACACGGGACTCCATCAGCACAGCCTTGGCCTTCCCTATGTTCCCTTCGACAGCGTGGAGCTGGCGGTTGAAATTCGTGACGCACACCTCGTCGAAGTCGACCAGAGTCAGGCGCCCCACTCCCGACCTGGCCAGTCCCTCCGCAACATAACTCCCAACCCCGCCAAGTCCTATCACCGCAACGTGGCTGTGGAGGAGCTTCTCGATGCCTCCGCCACCCACGAGCCGTGCGAGGCGGTCAAATTTCTTTGGTACTGCAGAATGTGCAGACTTCCCGGCCGGCGGGGCCGAATCATCACCCGGCCCGACAGCCCTGTGTGGCTTGTCCATATGTGGCGCAAACATAGAACCTGTCTGGCGCAAACACAACTGGGAATATGGCTTCTCCTCTTCTTTTGCTTTGCGGTTCAATAGGGCGTATACTGTGAAGGGTGGGTTGGGAGACAGGAGGCGAGGCGATGCGTGGTTCCTCTGAGTGCTTGAACTGGCAGGTGTCGCGAATCCTCGGCGGGATGGCGGCCGTCCTGTTTCTTTTCGTGGTAGCCATCCCCCCGCCATCCGCTCTTGCCAACCGCGCCACCAACGTCGTGCTGTTCATCGGCGACGGCATGGGATTTGAGCATGTCAAGGCAGCGAGGTACTACAAAGGAGCACCGCTCTGCTTCGAGACCTGGCCTTCGACCGGCTCCGTCGACACCGCGTCTGCCAGCAGCCCCACTCCATCCGACTCCGCCGCCGGGGCCACGGCCATAGCAACCGGCTGCCGCGTCAGCAACTCGGTGATCAGCACTTCGATCCCTGGCAATTCCAAGGCCCTTACCACTGTACTCGAGTATCTGAAGGCAAAGGGCAAGCGGACCGGACTCGTAACCACCGACTTCATGTCCGAGGCAACGCCAGCGGCCTTCGGTGCCCACACCGAAAACCGTTACAACAGTGACGCCATCACCAACGACTACCTCACCGGGTCGCGCCCGAACATACTGTACGGTGGCGGCGGAATGACGGCAAAGGCCGCATCCAACGCCGGCTACCGCGTGGTCACAACCCTTGCCGGGATGCAGGCAATCGACACGGCGACGGCCACAAATATCTCGGGCCAGTTCAGTACCGGCAGGCTGCCCTATGAGCTTGGAGAGACATGGACAACCGAGCCGCACATCTGGCAGATGACAAGCAATGCGATCGAGGTGCTTCGCCACGGCCAGTCCGGATTCTTCCTGATGGTAGAGGGAGCCAACATCGACGAGGCATCGCATTTCAGCCAGACCGGTGCCATGATCCATGAAGTCCTCGCTTTTGAGAATGCGGTCAGGACCGCACAGGAATGGGCGCTCGAGCGCGGCGACACGCTCATCGTGGTTACCGCAGACCACGAAACCGGCGGTCTGGTTGTGACGAGCGACAACGGAATAAGCAACACTCCGGGCGTATCCTGGACGTCACCGGGCACGCACACGAGCACAAATGTCGGCATCTGGGCGTGGGGCGCGGGGGCCGGGTATGCCGGCGGCCAGACGGCGAATACGAACACTCACATGGCAATGCTGAACTCCACCCTCTTGAAGTCGACCTGTGCCGGCGCCTTCACAACGGCCACCAACCCTGCCACCATCTGGCAGGCGGTCTCCGGCGATGTCTACCGCGTCGAATCGGCCGCACAACTGTGCACGCCGGCATGGTCTCCAGTCTGTGTCGTTACAGCGAGCGCCACGTCGATAACCATAGCCGACACCAACGCCGTGCCGTTCACCAGCAGGTTCTACCGCATAATCTCCCTGCCGTAGGCAAGACGGCCGGAACGACCGCCGGCTCGCCCGAAATCCAGTCCGGTTTTCGGTTGATTCCTCCGTGCCAGACGCTATAGTTGCGCCTTTCCAGTTTGCTCTGACACGTCAACACAAACAACAATAAGGAGACCAGCATGTCGCTAGTTCCAATGAGAATACTTCTCGACCACGCCGCCGAGAACAATTACGGCGTCGCCGCCCTGAACGTGAACAATATGGAGCAGATCCAGGCGATCATGGAGGCCGCAAAGGAAACCGACTCCCCCGTCATCATCCAGGCCAGCCGCGGCGCCCGCAAGTACACCAATGACGCCTACCTTCGGCACCTCATGATGGCTGCCGCGGAGCTGTATCCGAACATCCCGCTCGTCATGCATCTGGACCACGGCAACAGCCTTGCCACCTGCCAGAGCGCAATCGAGCAGAACTTCACCAGCGTAATGATGGACGGCTCCCTGACGGAGGACGGCAAAACCCCGAGCAGCTATAAGTACAACGCCGACGTGACGTCGGCCGTCGTCAAGGCCGCGCACGCCAAGGGCGTCACTGTCGAGGGCGAAATAGGCACACTCGGCGGAATCGAGGACGGCCACGGCGCCGGCGGCACCGGGCTTGAGCATGTCACCGACCCGGAGCAGGCAGAGCAGTTCGTGAAGGATACCGGTGTCGACGCCCTCGCTGTTGCAATCGGAACCAGCCACGGCGCCTACAAGTTCGCCACAAAGCCCACTGGCGATGTGCTCAAGATGGACATCATCGAGAAGATTCACAAGCGCCTTCCCAATACCCACCTCGTAATGCACGGCTCGAGCAGCGTCCCACGCGAACTGGTTGACCTCATCAACAAGTACGGCGGAAAGATGAAGGAGAGCTATGGTGTTCCGCTCGACGAGATCAAGCGCGGTATTCAGCACGGTGTTCGCAAGATCAATGTCGACACGGACAACCGGCTGGCCATCACCGGCGCAATCAGAAAGGTGTTTGCCGAGACGCCCGACAAGTTCGATCCGCGTGACTACATGGGTCCCGCCAGGGAAGCCATGAAGAAAGTCTGCATCGAGCGCATGACTGCCTTTGGGCAGGCCGGCCATGCTGGCCAGATCAAGTCGGTGACGTGCAGGGAAATGGTCACCTTCTACAGCAAGGGCAAGTAGCAGGTCGGCAGGTTTCTATGATATGCAATGGGCGGCGGCCTTCCGCCGCCCGTTTCTTTTGTACCGGGGCGGCGCACTCTCTGCGATCAAGCTCACCGCACGCCACGGTCAATACTGCTGTTGGGGAGTCATGCCAGGCATCGTGATCGTGCCCTGCCATGGCGGAGCAACGGCCCAGGGCATGCTCCCGCCGCCGCCATCCTCCGACGGCTGGAAGAACGTCCTCACCCGGGCGTTCTCCTCGATCTGGAACTGCAAACGCCCTCCGTACTTCGGCTCAACAGGCGGATCCAGGTCCACAGTTCTGCTGACATTCGTCCCTGTTTCATCGGCAATCGACATCACAAGCCCCCTGCCCATCATCCCGTTCAGGGAACGGTATTCAGCGGCAGAATGAGCCTTGATATTGGTGAACGTGTAGGAAAATCCGTTTGTGTCGACAAGAACCACCGACCGGATGTCGCGTTCCGACGCGTTCGACACAGTAACCCGGCACTTTGTGGACGTCAAACAGCCACCCGCGGAAAAGGCCGCTAACGCCAACAAGATCGACATCATGGTACGGCGCATGCTCATCTCCCGAATTCGAAGTTGTCCGGCTTATACCACCCAGCGGAATCGGAAGCAACATCCGTTGTCCAGGGGCCGGAGCTCTGCTCCCCGGAACCATTGGATCCGCGCGCCGCGGCACAGGAAGGAAAGATGAGGCTTCAATTTGTGACCGAAGGCGGAGCGGAGTCGTCGGCACAGGTCGAGAAACTCCCCGGCCGGTGCCGGTCCCCAAATCCCGCCCTGCGGTGCAGCAGCACAGACCAGGAATGGCAATAGTGATACGGCCGGCAAATAATACGCGGAATGATCAGCCAGGCCCCCGCCCCATTGCACCGACGCCAGCTATCCGCGCCGGAGTCTCACGAGGTGCCCGGCCGGGAGTCACTTCTTTGCCTTCTTCGGAACAAATCCGTACTCAGCAAGGATCTTGTCCACCTGGGCCGGCTTGACTTGCGCATAGACCTTGTCGTCGACAAGCATCACCGGCGCCAGCGCACAGGCGCCGACGCAACGCGCAACGTCGATCGAGAAGAGACCATCCGCCGACGTCTCGCCAACCTTCGTGTCCAACAGCTCCTGAATCTTTTCCAGGACCTTACCCGCGCCCTTGACGAAGCACGCAGTACCCATGCAAAGCGAAATGCGATGCTTGCCCCTCGGAGTGAACGTGAAGAAGTGATAGAAGCTCGCCACACCCGTAACCTTAGCGGCAGGCACCTGCATCAGCACAGATACCGCATCCATCTGCTCCTTGCCAAGGTAGCCGTATTCGCCCTGGACTTTGTGGAGAACCGATATCAGGTAACTGTTGGGATTCTTCTTCTTGTTGCACAACTCAATATAGTCGACGCTGGATTTCGACAACACCGCCCTGGCCTTGTCAATTTCCTTCTGCAGCAACTGATTCTTCATTTTACACCTCGCGGGGTCTTGGGTTCATACTTGGTGTGCAACAGCTCATGGCACAAATGGCTGTTGGGCGCACCAAGGAAATTCTCATAGAGAGCGGTAATCGCAGGATTCTCATGCGATTTACGCATCGTCTTGCTTTCGTCAATCGCATACAACGCCCTCGCCCTCAGCCGGGCCAGGCTCGGGTCAAGTACGTAAATGCCCTTCGGCGGATAAGGCTGGCCGCCACCGGCAACACAGCCGCCGGGGCATGCCATGATCTCGATGATGTGATACTGCTTTTCTCCGCTGACCACACGATCCAGCAGCTTCTTGGCATTCTGAAGCCCGTTCGCCACACCGATGTTAATGATCGTACCGTTGATGCTGATGGAGCTTTCCTTCACCCCCTCGACGCCGCGCATTTCTTCGAAGTCCAGCTTCTCCAGCTCCTTGCAGGTGATCTTTTCATACGCCGTTCGCAGCGCTGCTTCCATGACGCCGCCGGTGGCGCCAAATATGTCGGCGGCACCTGAGGAAACACCGAGCGGCGAATCGAACGCCCCGTCCTCCACGTTGGCGAAGTCGACGCCAACGCACTTGAGCATCCAGATCAGCTCGCGCGTCGTAAGCACAGCGTCCGTATATGGGCTGCCCCATGGCGTCTTGAGTTCCTCTCGCCTTGCTTCGAACTTCTTTGCCGTGCAAGGCATCACTGCCACCACGAAGATCTTCTGAGGATCGATACCGCTCTGCTGCGCGTAGTATGTCTTGAGCAGTGTCGAGAGCATGCTCATCGGCGACTTGCACGTGGAAGTAAGCGGAATCAGCTCGGGGTAGAAACGTTCCATGAAATTCACCCACCCCGGCGAGCACGATGTAATCAGCGGGAGCCGCTCGTTCTTCTTGATGCGGCTAACGAACTCCTCCGACTCCTCGCATATCGTGAGGTCAGCCCCGAAGTTGGTGTCGAACACCTTCTTGAAGCCGGCCATGCGCAGCGCCGTCACAAGCTTGCCGGTGACGGGTGTCCCAACCCTGAATCCGAAACCTTCGCCTATGGTTGCACGGATAGCCGGCGCTGTGTGAACGACGACATGCAGGTCCGGGTTCGACAAGGCCTCGAACACCGATTCCGTCGCATCCTGCTCCGTAAAAGCCGCCGTCGGGCAGACGTTAACGCACTGTCCACAGTGAATGCAGACAGAATCTATCATCTTGCCGTCATGGGCGGGCGCAACCACGTTGTGGAAACCGCGGTTCTGCACGCTCAGGTTGTGAACGCCCTGGACCTCGCTGCAAACGCGGACGCACCTGCCGCAAAGGATGCACTTCTCCGGGTTGCGGTGCACTGGCGACGACTTGTCCACCTCGATACGCTTGCGCTCTCCCTCGAAAAGGCGTTCCCTCACGCCAAGATCGTGAGCAAGCTTCTGAAGCTCACACGTCCCGTTGCGGGCACATGTCTGGCAATCCATCGGATGGTTGTCGAGGATAAGCTCGACAATATCCCTGCGCAGACGCCTCAGCAGCGGCGATGACGTCGTGACCTTCATGCCTTCCGCCACCGGGAATGAGCATGACGCCACCGGGTTCCGCTGCCCCTCAACCTCCACAACGCACACCCGGCATGCCCCGATCACGCTCAGATCCGGGTGATAGCAGAGGCTCGGTATGTTGATATTCGTGCTGTCCGCGGCCTGCAGGATGGTGCTCTTGGCCGGCGCCGTCACCTTGACACCGTCGATCCACAGGGTAACTGTTTTCTCTGTTGTCATGACTACTTCCTCTTCACCGCATCGAACTTGCAAACTTCAAGACACCGCCCGCACTTGACACAGCGGCTCTGGTCAATAACGTGGGCCTCTTTCGGATTCCCGCTGATACACTCAACCGGACACTTGCGCCTGCAGGCGGTACAGCCGGTGCAGTTCTCGGCGACGATCGTGTAGCTGAGCAACTGGGTACAGACCCCGGCCGGACAACGCTTCTCACGGATATGGGCCTCGTACTCGTCGCGGAAGTGCTTGATCGTGCTGATGACCGGGTTTGGCGCAGCCTGGCCGAGCCCGCAGAGCGACGTGCGCTTGATCGTGTCACCAAGCCGCAGCAGCTTTTCTATGTCGCCATTAACACCCTTGCCGCTGGTAATGCGCTGCAGGATTTCCAGCATGCGCTTCGTGCCCTCGCGACACGGCGTACACTTGCCGCACGACTCATCCTGGGTGAAATCCAGGAAGAACCTGGCAACGTCAACCATGCATGAGTCCTCGTCGATCACGATCATGCCACCGCTGCCCATCATTGAACCAGCCGCAGTAAGCGAGTCGTAATCAACCGGGGTGTCAAGGAACGATTCAGGCAGGCACCCGCCTGCCGGGCCGCCCGTCTGGACCGCCTTGAATTTCTTGCCGTCACGTATACCGCCGCCAACGCCGTAAACCACGTCGCGCAACGTGGTCCCCATCGGCACTTCGACAAGACCAGTGTTGCAGACTTTTCCAGCGAGGGCAAAGACCTTGGTCCCCTTGCTCTTGGCCGTCCCTATGGAGGCAAACCACTCGGGACCATCCAGAATCACAACGGCGATATTGGCGAGAGTCTCCACATTATTGATCACCGTCGGCCTGCCCCACAGTCCGGAGACTGCCGGATACGGAGGACGAGGCCTCGGCATCCCCCTCTCACCCTCGATAGAGCGGATCAACGCCGTTTCCTCGCCACACACAAAAGCGCCTGCACCCAGCCGGATCTCGATGTCAAAATCCCACTCCGTCCCGAAGATCTTCGTCCCCAGGAACCCCTCTTTGCGGGCGTCGTCAATCGCCTGCTCCAGCCGCTTGATGGCCAGGGGATACTCGGCGCGAATGTAGACGTACCCCTGCCTCGCCCCGATTGCGTAGCCGCCAACTATCATGCCTTCGATCACGGAATGCGGATCACCCTCGATGGTGCTCCGATCCATGAAGGCCCCGGGATCGCCCTCGTCGGCGTTGCATATGATGAATTTCTCATCGCTCTTCTGGGCAAGCGCGAAGCTCCACTTGACGCCGGTCGGAAATCCGCCGCCACCGCGCCCGCGCAAGCCTGACTTGGTTATGGCGTCAACCACCTCGTTCGGTGCCATCTCGCCAAGGACTTTCACAGCCGCCTGGTATCCGCGCACCATCAGGTACTCGTCCATGCTTTCGGGATCGATCACACCGCAGTTTCGCAATGTCATGCGCATCTGCTTGCCGAAGAAGTTCACATCCCCGAAAATCGACGAAAACCTGTCGGTAAGGCGCGCATCAGCCCAGAGCCCGTCTTCGGAAAAGCGAGCGTCAGCCGTAACACCTGCCCGGGGCATCGCCATTTCTTTCAGCGGAACCCCCTTGATGATATGCGACTCAAGCATCTGCTCCGCTTTGGCCGGCGACATGGTGCTGTACTTGACGGGAGTGTTTCGCCGGTCGAAGACTGTCACAACAGGCTCCATGTCACAGCGACCGGTGCATCCCACCCGGCTCAGGGCCACGTTCTTGAGTCCGTGCTTCTTGATCAACTCCTTCAGGCTGCTGAATACCTCGTTTGCACCGGCCGCGTTTTCACACGTGGCCGAGCCAACGGTCATGCGGATCTCGGCGTCGAACTTCTCCTTGCGAAGCCTCTTCTCGGCCTTCGCCCGACGCTCGAGTAGTCTTTCCATTGCCGTAGTCATCATGCTCCCCTTCTCTGCACCATCTGGAATCAAACGAGAGCGGGTCTCATACTCTATACGGCATGGACAACTCAAGAAGGAAAACTCCTAAAATCGAAGACGTATGCAACATCCCTGCGCATGCTCACACTGCTTCACTGACTGGCCCTGCGTGTGTCATTCCAATCCCGCCGCCGGCGGACACCGTATCGCCACCGGCGCCGCGTCTGAATACGCATCTTTATGGTCGCCTTTTCGTCGCCCGTGCTTCATCATGACACGCTGACTGATGAACAACTGCAGAGGTGCTGCTGCGTGAAGACTTTGAGATTTGACTCTGTGGGTGGCGCAAGCGGCGATATGATTCTTGCCGCGCTGATCGACCTCGGCGCCGATCTTGTTGCTGTCAAGGCTGCACTCCTCTCGCTTCACCTGGAACCTTTTGATGTCGCCGCGGCAACCGCTACGGAAGGTTCCGTTCGCGGCATGCATGTGACTGTCACCTGCCACGGGCATTCTCACCATCACCGCAACCTTCGCGACATCACCACGCTTATCGGGAATGCCGTTCTACCGGATGAAGCAAAGCGGCTGGCTGTCCTCGTGTTCAATCGCCTGGCCGAGGCAGAGGCGCAGGTCCACGGCACTACGGCCGACAAGATCCATTTCCATGAAATAGGCGCCGTTGATTCGATCGTCGACATCGTCTCTTCCTGCCTCGCCGCGCACATGCTCGGAGCGGAGAGGATTACATTTGGCCCCCTTCCGGTTGGCTGCGGAACCGTAAACATGGCCCACGGCGTCATGCCGCTGCCCGTCCCGGCCGTCGCTTGCCTCCTGAAAGGATTCCCGGTCGTGCAGACTGACGAACCTTTTGAACTGGTGACGCCCACCGGCGCCGCACTGCTCACCACTTGGTCTGAACATTCAAACGGAGGCCGCCACAATTTGCCGGACTCCACCCCGATGGCAATACTTGGCACGGGATACGGTATCGGCTCCCGGAAACTGAACGGCCGCCCGAACATCATACGCGCCATGCTGATGGACACCGCCGCCGATCCGGCCAGCGGACATGACGAGTGCCTTGTTCTCGAGTGCAACATAGACGACACAATCCCGGAGCTGACAGGCGCGCTGACCCGCAGCCTTATGGAGCACGGTGCGCTGGACGTGTTCACCACCGCCATCCAGATGAAGAAACAGCGCCCAGGCACACTGCTCACAGTCCTTTGTCACCCCGGCCAAAAGCAGCTCTTTCTCGACCTGATCTTCCGGGAATCAACCACTTTCGGCGTGCGAGAGCACCTCACAAGCCGCACATTGCTCGAGCGACGGCATGTAGAGATTGATACCCAATACGGGAAAGTGCGTGTAAAGGTCGGGACCTGGCAGGGGCGCGATATTACGTGGTCGCCTGAACACGATGACTGCGTCCGCTGTGCCGAAGACAGGAAAGTGGCCGTGAGAGCGGTCTATGAAGCAGCCCAGCGCATGATCGCCGGACAGTAGGAACACCAGCCTGAACTCAGCTTCGGGAGCGCCGCACATCCTCGCCCGGCCCTGGCAAGCCAGGCTCCTGAAGCTCCTTGCGACGCCTTGCGACATGAACGGCGCACATGTCCACTATCGAGACAATCCATAGAATTATGGATAACAAGAAGAAGAGAAGCATCTTCCATGCGTGCATACGCAAGATATTAGTCTCGGTGATATCCCCCTCGATAAGGCTGTACCAGGCCGAAAGGATCCTTATTCCGTATGCAAATGCCGCTATCACCGTGAGGAGAAACCCGACCGCGTAGATCGTCCCGGCCAGCCACCGCTTCTGCAGACACTGCCCGGCGCCGGGCCACACCAGTGCCATGACCAGCAGAACCCTGCTGGAAGGTTCACCAAGCTCATTCATTCTGTTGTCTTGCCCGCTTCTCATGGTGCTGCTAGCTTACCACGTCGGTTGTATCAGGCAAGTGTTCAATTGAAACAGGGCATATTGGGCAATCAATGACGCACATCGGCATCATCACCACTGATATCGCCAGGGACTACCCCGGCCATCTGCGAGACGAATCGCGCCTCATCGGCCGGGCTGATTCGATTTCCTTCCCAAGGTATGAGTCCGATGTCTGCGCCACCCTCGAGCAAATCTCAAAGAGTCATACGCCCGTCACAACCCAGGGCGCTCGCACCGGCATTACAGGTGGCGCCGTGCCTCGCGGCGGCCACATACTGAGCCTTGGCTCGATGAACCGGATAACCGGAATGAGACTGGACGCGCGAACGAAACGTTTTCACTTGATCGTCCAGCCCGGCGTTCTTCTTTCCCAGCTCAGGCAGGCGGTGGCATCAAAGACTTTCGATACGGCCGACTGGACTCCCGACTCCCTGAGGGCTCTCGATGCGTTCCAGTCGTCGGGCCAGTGGTTCTTTCCGCCCGATCCTACCGAAGCATCGGCCGCCATCGGCGGAATGGTCGCCGCAAACGCCTCCGGCGCGCGCTCTTTTGCCTACGGCCCAACCCGGCATTACGTGACGCGCCTGCGCATCGCCATGGCCGACGGGGAGATGCTCGAACTCGTCCGGGGCGCCCGGCGGACAACCGGCCGGTCATTCAGGATACCCACATCGCGCGGCCGGTCCATTGAAGGTGTTGTCCCTTCCTACAAGATGCCAGCAGGCAAGAACGCATCCGGCTATTTCGCTTCCGACAACATGGACATCATCGACATGTTCATTGGCTCAGAGGGCACCCTCGGTGTGTTCACCGAAATAGAGCTCTTGCTTCTCCCGGCGCCGGCTGCGGTATGGGCGGTCATGGCTTTCTTCGATGACGGGGATAATGCCGTCAGGTTTGTCCGCGCCGTACGCGAATCAGGCCTCCGGCCGGCGGCGATCGAGTTTCACGACGAACATTCGCTCGCCCTTCTTCGCACCCACCTGGCCGCGAGTCCCGCCGGCTCCAGGCTGCCAACCCCGCCCCCCGGCCGCCACACTGCGATCTACGTCGAATACCACGGGGAAAGCGAATCAACCGTGAGTGACGCAGTGGAGCGACTTGGAACGGCCGCCAGGGCGTGCTGTGGTTCAGAGGAAGCAACCTGGATGGCAACCGAACCGGCAGAACTGGAGCGCCTGAAGGCGTTTCGCCACGCCATCCCCGAGGCCGTCAACATGGTCATCGACATGCGCCGCAAGGCCGACCCGGCTATAACAAAGCTCGGCACCGACATGGCTGTGCCGGACAGGGAGCTTGAGAACCTGCTGGCGATGTACCACAAGGGACTCGATTCCGGCGGGTTCGAGTACGTAATGTTCGGCCACATCGGCAACAATCACCTGCATGTCAACATTCTGCCGCGTACGCAGGCGGAATACGACAGTGGCAAGGCGCTCTGCCTGGAATGGGCAAGACACGTCATCGCCGCCGGTGGCACAGTTTCTGCCGAACACGGCATCGGCAAACTGAAGGCCACCCTGCTCGCCGAGATGTACGGAAAACAGGGCATCGCGGAGATGCTTGCGCTGAAGCACGCGTTCGACCCGGCTGGATTACTCAACCAGGGCACCCTGTTCTAGCCGGGAATGAACCGTCACGCCGCGCCCGGAGATGGGCCCGGTTGCCGTCACTCAACCCGGCCCGGCATTCAGGGGCAGAGCGCGCAGTCACTCGCCCCTCAGTCCGGCGCGGACAATACTCCGGGCTCCTATTTCAGGAATATCTCAACCACGGGTATTTCCACATCCGGCTTCACAACCGGCAATTCGAGCGTGAGATAGCCGGTCGGCGGATTCCCATGATTCGCTTCGCCGGCCTTCAACTCCTTGGCATCCCTGAACTTGACTTCGCTGGCGTCGTGCAGCAACTGGGCATACTCGACCTTCCCTGCCAAATCCGGCAGATGGGTGCCGCCGAACGGCCACTCCATGAAGTGCAGGTAAAGGCGCTTGCCGTTCTGAGTGTAGCGGCAGTCCTGTGGAGGCTGGAACTCGCTGGCTGTACAGCCATAGATTGACCGGCTGTGGCCACGCATCCACTTGCCCATCCCCTCCAGACGCTGCATTGCCCGGTAGTCGAACTCGCCCCGCGCCGTCGGACCCACATTGAGAAGCAGGTTGCCGCCCTTGCTGACCGAGTCAACGAGCATCCATAGCAGCTGCTTCACGTTCTTCCATGTCATCTCATCGCGATGATAGCCCCACGACCCCGAAAAGGTCTGGCAGGCTTCCCACACGAGCCTGTTCCCCTTGTCGTCCGTCGGCCACCCGTGAGGCTGGTACTGCTCAGGAGTGACAAAGTCCTCGGATCCGGGCAGATCAAGTCGATTGTCGATGAGAATGTCGGGGCAAACCTTGCGGATCATCTTGACCAGCTTCTCCGACTGCCAGTCGTTCCGCCCCTTGCCATCCGGTCCCGGGTAAGAAAAGTCGCACCACAGAACGTCTGGCTGGTATCGACCGAGCAGTTCCTTCACCTGGTTGTACATGTACTCAGCGTACTTGCTGACATCGCGTCCCTTTTCCTTCTCCCTGAATTCCTTGTCATCACGACGGGGATGCAGGTTGTCGATGGTAAACTGCGGATGATGCCAGTCAATGACCGAGTAGTAGAACCCTGCGCGGATACCCTCGGCACGGAATGCCTCGACCATGGGCTTGATGAGATCCTTGCCCCACGGTGTCCTCGTGGCCTTGTAGTCGGTATACTTTGAATCCCACAGGCAGAAACCCTCGTGGTGCTTCGTGGTTATGACAAAATACTTCATCCCCGCAGCCTTGGCCGCCTTCGCCCAAGCCTTGGGATCATAGAGGTCCGGATAGAAGTGACTGAAGTACTTTACGTAATCCTCATCCTTGGTCCGCTCCAAATGCTTCATCCATTCATGCCTGGCCGCGAGCGCGTACAGTCCCCAGTGAATGAACATGCCGAACCTGTCATTCACGAACCACTTTGAATCGCCTTTGGGCCATTTCATCTGCGCCATCGTATCCGCCGCCTTCTTGACCATGATTAGACCTCCTCCTATCTCTGATTGTGAGAATCCTGCAATTGTCACGCCATCTCGAATAGAACAAACCAACTCCCGGCCTCATCGTCCCGCCCGGGGCGCAGGACCATTGTCGCCTCACCCTTCTCCATGCACGGGCGAAGAACGAGGAAAGAACCGGTTGCTCCATCGCAACACACACGATCGAATCACCATGTCTCTGTCGCGATGGTCCACCTTACTGCTTCACTTCATCAGGCAAAAGGATAGTCACGGCCATCCTGTTTGTCACGAAGATCGATGCCGCGGCCGACTGAACATCGCCTGAAGTGAGCCGGGCCATTCTTGCCTTCGTCGAAAATGCGTAGTCGTACCCGAGACCGTACAGCTCATTCAACACGCACATCATCGCAACAGACTCGCTGGACTGAAGGCTCATTTCATGGTCGGCGACTATCTGTTTTCGCGCCCTCTCGAATTCCTCAGCGCGTATGCCTGCCTCAGACAGCCGCCTGATCTCCTCCGTAAACAGGCGCTCAACCTCCGGCACAGCGTCTTTCTTGATCCCGGCGTAGAAGGCAAACATGCCTGGATCCACCCCAATCCTGTTCATGCTTCCAACATAGTACGCAAGGCCCCGCTTCTCCCGTATTTCGCCTGCGATGTCGGACGACAAACCGCTGGTCGCAGTTGACAGGACACTGAGCGCATCCGTTCGCGGGTCACTGAGGCTGACACCGGGGAACCCGAAGAGCACAATCGTCTGCTCCCTGGGTGCTCTCACCTCCACCCTCGCGGGCAGGACTGGTGTGCACGCCGACGGGGCGCGGGCAGGTGCCGAACCCTTCTTCATGCCGGCAACGCACTTCTCAGCAAGCTCAATCGCCTTCTTGTCGGTAATGTCACCGAAAATGGCGATACCCATGTTCCCGGCAACTACGTAGGACGAATGCCACGCAACAAGGTCGTCCCTGGTCACCGACTTTACCGACCCGATCGTGCCAAGATCACTGCGCCTGTAAGGGTGGTTGGTATGGATTATCGCCCCCAGCGCCTGCTGTGCCAGGAACATCGGCTGCTCGTACTGGCGCTCAATCGAGGCGAGTTGAATTTCTCGCTGCATTTCGATTTCCCTTTCCGGGAATGACGGCCGCCGCAGGCACTTGGAAAACAGATCCATGAATTTGTCCTGGTCGCTGCTCAGACACCGCCCGCTGAGGCCAAAACTGTTCCTGCCCGAAATCGGCCCCATGGACGCGCCCATTGACTCAACCGCGGCCGATATCTCGTCAGCGGTCATCCCCCCCGCCCCGCGGGTCAGGAGTTGAGCCATCATCCCGGA
>JBAXKQ010000004.1:0-54673 GCA_037135275.1 bacterium | reverse complement strand
CTTTCCGTCCACAACCGCACACAGCGCCCTGGCTGTGTGCGCCCGGCACGCCCGGCACGCTGGTCGGCTGACGCGCGGCTGATCTTCTCCACAAGGAGTGTGTTGATTCCGCGGTACGGGTCAAACCGCGCCTTCCGCGCAAGTCCGCCGTCGATTACTGCGGTGATCCCGTCGATCGTGAGTGATGTCTCGGCAACATTCGTCGAGACGATAACCTTCCGTCGGTCACTGCGCATCACCGCTGCATCCTGCTCCGCCGGCGGAAGCTCACCATGCAGGGGCAATACGGCAAACTCGCGCCCGGCCCGCGTGAACTTAATGCGTTCAACCGTCTTCCGGATCTCATAGGCGCCGGGCATGAAGACCAGGAAGTCGCCTTCGCGGTCAATCGCCGCCAGCCGCTCGAACTCCCCGGCCGCGAGATCCCAGATAGGGACCCGGTCCGGGTCAACGGCACGTGTGATGTATTCGATCGTCACCGGATACTGCCGCCCTTCCGATTCCAGCAGGGAACAGGGCGCCAGGTAGTCAACTATCCGCCTTGAATCGAGGGTGGCGGACATCACCACAAGGTTGAGGTCGGGCCGGATCGTCTTCTGCAGACGTGTCGCCAGGCCCAGCATCAGGTCGCCGTACAGATGCCTCTCATGGAACTCGTCGAAGACGATCGTCCCCACCCCGGTCAGCGCCGGGTCGGAGGTCATCTGGCGCAGGAGAACGCCATCGGTCTCAAAACGTATCCGGGTGCGCCTGCCACAGCATCTGTCGAAGCGGACATGATACCCGACCTCATCGCCAAGCGGTGAATTCCTCTCCTCCGCAACCCGGCGAGCGAGCATGCGGGCGGCAATCCTGCGCGGCTGAAGCACAACGACACAGCCCTCGCCGGCGAGCCCGTGGTCAATCAGCATCTGTGGAACCCTGGTGGATTTGCCGGCGCCTGTCGGGGCCTTGATGACGACACGGCGGGACTGCGGCAGTGACGCCTTGAGCCCCGGCAGTATCTCTTCGATCGGCAGATGTGTGTTGTTACCCGTGCCCATAGAGTGGATTGAAGACTACGCTATCAATGGCGTATTCTCAAGGTAAGCTTCCGGACTCATGTCTGTTCCGCAGGGCCACCGCTTCCGGATTCCCGCACCCGAACCACTTGGGCAGCCCGGCCACACCCCGCCCGCTGGTGCCAGTTTATTGTCCACAACCGCCTTGAAAGCCGCTACTGTCTTACCACCTGAAGACACAACGCGGAGGCTTTCATGAAGGACACAACCACGACGGTGCAGGATCTGAAGAAGATGGCGGCGGCGTTTGTAGGCGAACGGGAGTGGGGAAAGTACCATCGCCCGAAGAACCTGGCTATGAGCATCGCGATCGAAGCCGGCGAGCTTATGGAGCTGTTTCAGTGGCTGGACCAGAACGAGAGCGACGTCCTGCTGTCCAATGCGCGGAGCAGGAAGATGGTAGCGGATGAAATGGCCGATGTGCTCGCGTTCCTGCTGTCGCTCTCAAACGCCACCGGCATAGACCTGGCCGCGAGCTTTGAATCCAAGATGGCTCACAACGCGAGGAAGTATCCCGTCGCAGAAGTCAGGGGCCACTACAAGAGACCGAAGAAAAGAGAATAGACAACAGACCATGAGGCAAGATCTCAATCTGCCCGGGCTTGGAGCGTGTTTCCTGCCCCGCGAGTTCACGATGTTCACCGGGCCGCTGGCTCAGGTCGAGGAGGTGAGCCCTGCTGAACGGCCGCGGGTCGTGCTCGATCGCCTGGCTGCCGGCGGCTCACTGGTGCTTACCGGCAACTACACCCGCGTGGACGGCATCTACCGTTACTGCGCCCACAACGAAAAGGAACTGGCTGTCGCGCCGCGCCGCGCGGCCAGCGAGGAAACGAGCCCAAAGGGCACGGTGGCCGCCGACAGGCGCCGGCACATTGCGGAACTGACGGCAATGCGCCGGCGGCGCTTGCACCATCTGCTCGTCCCGGCAAGAGGCGATAATCTCGTCGGTATTGAAGACGCGCCCGACACGGCCGGACTCCAGCAATGGCTTGAAGAGTCGACAGGAGAGGATCTCTTTCTCATCCCGGTACGCCGTCTTCAGCGGATCCTCACCGACATGCGCAGGGCCCGCGAGGGCATCCCCGTGCCGGGGCTCGACGCCCCCATAACTATTCTTCCGCACGTATATGTGCCGGCGGATATGAGCGTGCCGGCGATGCTGAGAGAGTTTGCCGGCTTGATCACCGGCAGGCGAGTGCTCGACATGGGCACGGGGACGGGCGTGCTGGCGCTTCTCGCCGCGCAGCTCGGTGCGCGGGAGGTGCTGGCCACCGACTCCAACCCGAAAGCCGTGGAAAACGTCCGTCTCAACGCCCAACGACTCGGCATGGGCTACAGGGTCGTGGTGCGGGGACCGGCCAATCTCTTCACCGGCCTGACCGACGAGAGATTTGACGTGATCGTCTTCAATGCCCCATGGGCAGAGGGCGACCCGCAAAGCCTCTACGACACGGCGATCTACGATCCGGGGCGCAGGGTGATGGAAGCGTTTCTGGAATCGGCGCCACTCCACCTTTCGCCGGACGGAGCCATACTGCTCCAGTATTCGGACGTGTCTGATGGGTGTGGCGACAAGAGCATTGAACGACTGACGGCCAGCCTCAAGCGAAATGGACTATTCATCGCATCCAGCCGCTCAATCCACCGCAAGAGCCGGCTGACAGGCACGGGAGAAACGGTCCGATTCTTCGAGATCAGAAAGACGGCGCTGGCCGGCTGAGGAACGAGCGCAGCCATGGCGACAACACCTGCCTCGAGGGTGAAATGGTTGAAGAGGTTCGCTTTCTCGAACCCGGCAGGAATCAGGACAAGAGAGAGCGGCTCTGCAGCAGGAGCATATCGAACACACCCCGCAACCCGTTGTTTTCTTTCCTTTGACGAGGAAGAGCGGTACTGTTTGCGGAAAGTGTGTGGTCGCGGTCGATGAATCTCCAGCCCGGCCTCGGAGGCGAGCCGTCTTCCACACATACGGAGGAGACAATGGCTTCAAAGATATCAAAGGTCCTGTTTGCCTCGGCAACGCCTGGAAAGATGGACGTAGACTGTACCTTGCCGGCCAGGTTCAAGAGGCTTCTCGCCGGATTGATCACTCCGGCGCAGGTCCGCGGCAGAACAGTCGCGGTGAAGATGCACGTGGGTGGCAACATCGGGTATTCCACAATCCATCCCCTTTTCGTGAAACTGCTGGTGGACCACGTGAAGGCCGGCAAACCGCGCCGTGTATTCATTACCGACGGTGAGGTAGCCAGTGCTGCCGCAAGGGGTTACGCCAGGGAAACCGTCGGCGCCGACCTGATCCCGCTGTGCGGCACCAACTGGAAAGACGTCCGCCGCATCCCCACAGGCTGGCCGCGCCTCGAGTACGCCCTGGTCGGAAACGAACTCCTGAAAGCGGATGTGCTCATTAATTTCTCCCACGTCAAGGGGCACGGTGACTGCGGTTTTGGCGGTGCCTGCAAGAACCTCTCAATGGGCTGTGTCCCCCCGTTAACGCGGCGCGACCTGCACCAGTTGGAGGGCGATCTCGCATGGAACAAGGCGAAGTGTACAAGGTGTGGAAAGTGCATCGAAGTCTGCCCGACTAAGGCCAATAGTTTCAACAAAAAGGGCGAGTACGAGATCTTCTGGCACAACTGCAAGATGTGCCAGCACTGTGTACTGGCCTGCCCGTCAAAGGCCATCGACATTCCAGGCCGGAATTTCTCAATATTCCAGGAAGGCCTGGCCAGGGTGGCAAGGCTCGTGCTGGACCAGTTCGGTCCTGATCGCGCCCTGCATATAAATGTACTGACCCACATCACCCCGTTCTGTGACTGCTGGGGAATGACCACTCCCGCGATGGTGCCGGATATCGGCATCATGGGTTCGAAAGACATTGTGGCCGTCGAGCAGGCGTCCCTGGACTCGATCGATGCCTCGAAAGTCATTCCCGGCTCCATCCCGGCTCCACTGAAACTGGGGAAGGGCCGGCACCTTTTCGAGAAGCTGCACGCCAGGGACCCGTATCTCCAGGTTGGTTTCCTTGAAAAACTCGGTTCCGGGACCAGCAAATACCGGCTTGAGGAAATCCGGTAGGAAAAGCTTTCTTGATTGACTAAGGGTGGCTCTTGGAGCACTATCGTCGTTTGTAAGAATTTCCGCGGCTCCAGCGGTATGCAATAAGGGGAGAGACCATGTTTGGCCGTTTTATGGGTTTGTTCTCGAACGATATTGGAATTGATCTTGGCACGGCCAATACGCTGGTCTACGTCAAGGACAGGGGCATTGTTCTCAGGGAGCCTTCGGTGGTTGCCATACAGGCCGGGACAGACCGGGTCCTGGCGGTCGGCGAAGAGGCAAAGCGGATGCTGGGCAGGACACCGGGCAGCATCGTGGCAATCCGCCCCATGAAGGCCGGGGTTATCGCGGATTTCGAGATTACGGAAGCGATGTTGAGGTATTTCATCCGGAAGGTTCACAACCACCGGAAGATGGTCAAGCCCCGCATCATCATTGCGGTCCCCAGCGGGATCACTGAAGTGGAGAAGCGGGCCGTCAAGGATTCGGCGACAAATGCGGGCGCGCGTGAGGTATACCTGATAGAAGAGCCAATGGCGGCCGCAATCGGAGTCAATTTGCCCGTGCAGGAGCCTGCCGGGAACATGATCGTAGATATCGGAGGAGGGACAACGGAAGTAGCCTTGATTTCATTGGCTGGTATCGTCTTCAGCCGCAGCGTACGCGTAGGCGGCGACGAGATGGATGAATGTATCGTTCAGTACATGAAGCGGGTGTACAACTTGATGATCGGCGAAAGAACCGCGGAGGAGGTCAAGATCAACTACGGTTCGGCCTATCCTGTATCGGAAGACAAGACTTTCGAGATAAAGGGCCGTGACCTGGTAGCTGGCTTGCCAAAAACGCTGACTGTTTCCTCCGGTGAGGTACGGGAGGCGCTCCAGGAGTCGATTTCTTCAATCGTGGACGCAATCAAGATAACCCTTGAGCGCTGTCCGCCGGAGCTATCGTCCGATCTTGTGGACCGCGGCATGGTTCTTGCCGGCGGCGGGGCATTGTTGCGCGGAATCGACAAGCTTATTGCGGAACAGACAGGCTTGCCGGTTCATGTGGCCGACGACCCGCTCAGCGCGGTTGCTGAAGGCACCGGGATAGTGCTGAACGAACTCAATTTCCTTCGCAGGGTTGCTAGTAAGGATCGCACTTACTAGGCAATATCTTCATCCCTCGTTTGACCAACTGTACGCGGCCACCAGCCCGTGACGCCGTTGCCCCATTCTATTTGTGCGAGGTACTGGTGAGAGCTAGCAGATATCTGACTTGGATCACCCTGGTCGTCATCGTGATTCTCGTTAATCTGCCGAAAGAGATATGGAGCGAGGTCCGCGGCTGGTGCCGGGATATCATCGCGCCGTTTCACTCCGTGGCATCGGGTTTCGGTTATCGTGTGGCCGAGGGCTGCTCCTCCGTTATTGACCCGTCCGGGAAGGCAAACGCCACGAAGAAGATGGAACTTGAGCTGGCCACCCTGCGTGAGCGCATCAGGCGCCTCGAATCGCTCGAAGTGGAGAACACTGCGATCCGTGCGCAACTGGGCTTCAAGACCAACTTTCCGCTCCGTCTCGTGGCATGCGAGGTTATCGCGCGTGGCGAGGCCAGCGGGTGGTGGGAATGCGTTATTGTGAATAAGGGTGCCAGGGACGGGATCAGCGCGGGCTGCGCAGTGATCTCGCATGAAGGGGTTGTAGGCAGGACAAAAGCAGTAGCCGAGCACACCTCGGAAGTACTGCTGGTAACCGACAGGAACAGCAGTATTCCTGCAAAACTCATGCGGACTGGCAATTTCGGGATCGTGAACGGTGGGGGCGTCACTATTGCAGGCAACCCCGTCATCGACATGGGCATGCCCCAGAACCCCTGCAGCATGGATAACATCCGGTCGGGTGTGACCATCCAGCCCGGCGATAAAATTGTAACCTCCGGCCTGGGGTCGATCTTTCCCGAAGGCCTGCAGATCGGCATGGTGGTGTCGGCGAGCCTGAACAAGTCCGGCCTGTACCAGATTGCCAGGATCAAACCCTCTGCGGATCTCGCAAGGCTGAGATATGTCTTTGTGGTGCTGGACAGGCCGGTTACGCCGGCCACCAGCCTGCGGCCCGGGCAGACCAAACAGGGAGTTGATGGAAACATCCCGTGATTATCCCGGTCATGTTATTCTCGCTGCTCGCCGGCGCGGTCATACAAAGCCTCGTGCCCGGAGCCGCCTTCCTTGGCCGCGCCAGGTTGCCCCTGCTCCTTGCGGTTGTGCTCTACTTTGCGCTCACGAACAATCGGGGCATCATGCTGTTGTCCGCGGTAACGGCAGGCCTCCTCCAGGACGCCCTGAGCAATATCCCACCGGGATATTCGGCGTTCTGTTTCGGGGTGGCTGGCATGGTTGTGAACCAGTACAAGGACGACCTGTTCGGCGACTCGTTTCTTACAACCGCGGTCATCGGCGCGGCCGCCGGCTTCCTGGTATCACTCGGCCTCAGCATCCTGCTCTGGTACAACGAACTGATCAAGGACCCGGTGTGGCTGTGGGCGCTGAGAGCAGCCGGGACTGCCATCCTGGCCGCGCTGTGCACACCACCGGTTGTTTCCACGGTACGCAACCTCGACCGGATGGTCGGAAATGTTCCTTCAAAGAGACACCCCCTGGAGCATGAAGAGATCTGACACATATGAATTCTCGGTAATGAGGATCTACGCCCTGCTGGCGTGCATGATCCTGGCGGTGTGCTGCCTCGTCGTCTACCTGGCCTACCTCCAAATATGGTGCAGGACAAAATACGCCGATCAGGAAGGCGACCAGAGCCTGAGGCGCGTGTGGACACCGGGCCGGAGGGGGTCGATCTACGACAAGAACGGAGTTTGCCTCGCCGGCAACAGGGCAAGCTACTGCATTGCAATTGCCCTGGACAGGATCAAGCAAACCGGCCAGCCCGGCAAAAGAGCGCTGACCAACAGAATCCACCAGATTATCGGGGACCTGCAGGTCACTCTCAACACCAACATGGCGGTGTCCAACGCCGACATAGAAAACCATCTGCGCCGGCGATCCCCCCTCCCCCTCGTCATCATGCGCGATGCGGATGAGACCAGCCACGCCCTGTTTGCCGAGAACAAGACACGGTTCCCGGAGGTGGAGCTGATTGAGGATCCGGTCCGTTACTACCCGGAGGGGAAAGCCGCGGCACATGTTCTGGGCTACGTCGGAAGGGGCAGCCCTGAGAAGGAATCAATCCAGGAAAACACCTTCGAGGGACCTCGCGAGAAGCCCGACTACTACATGAACGAAATCGAGGGCAGGCAGGGAATCGAGAAGGCCTGGGACAAGGTGTTGAAGGGCGACCCTGGCGGCCATGTCATTCGGGTCGACGTCGCAGGCATACGGCGTGACCTCACCAATGATACCGCCCTTCTCGAGAAGTACCGGGATGAACCCATACCTGGAACCGACTTGAAACTGTCCATCGACGCGAGGATACAGCGGCTCGCCGCCCAGGCGGTTGACGGCACCAACGGGGCGGCCGCGGTTGTCCTCGACCCGCGGACCGGCGACATACTGGCAATGGCAAGCTTCCCTGCATTCGATCCCAACAAATTTGCCGCCGGCATATCGCGGGCGGACTGGAAAGACATAGTGAGCGACCCCGACAAACCGATACTGAACAGGGCTGCGGCCGGCTCCTACGCGCCAGGCAGCCTCTTCAAGATCGTCGTGGCCGCCGCGGCACTCGAGAAGGGCATTCCACCTTCCACGACCTTCAATTGCCCCGGCTACTTCTCTCTCGGCGGCGGCTGGACATTGAAATGCTGGAAAACGACCGGACACGGCAACGGCCTGGATATGGAAACCGGGATAGAGCAGTCGTGCAACGTCTACTTCTGCAGCCTCGGCCAGAAATGCGGGTACTATTCAATCCGTGAAATGGCCACGAAGCTGGGTCTTGGCAGGAAGGTCGGGCTCGACATGGATGTCGAGGGTGAGGGGCGATTGCCGGCCGTCAGGTCGGTTCGCAGGCTGGGCGACATCGCAAACGCCTCCGTCGGACAGGGAGCAATCGAAGCGACGCCCCTTCAGATGGCGGTGCTTGCCGGCGCCGTCGGCACCGGCGGCCACGTGTGCCGCCCGAGGCTCGTGACAGGACAGCGGCCGCCCGGCGAGGAGGAATTCATCGAGATCCCGCCCCAGCCCCTTGCAGACCTCGGGTGGTCGGAGACGACCATCACAACCCTGAAACGCGGCATGCGCCGCGTCATCCATGCGGATGCCGGCACCGGTCGCATCGCCAAGTTCAGCAATGATGTGTTCATGGGCGGCAAGACCGGCACGGCCGAGTTCAGCCTCGGCAACAACAAGAAGAAGAAGTGGGGCTGGATGATGGTCTTTGCCCCGTATGACAATCCCAGGTACGCCGCTGCAATCGTTGTCGAAGACGCCATCGGCGGCGGCAAGACCGCGGGCCCGCGGATGAAGCTGCTGATGGCCGGAATATTCGGAGAAAAGGACGTGACGCAGTGATCAATCTCGACAGGGACATTGCGATCCTCAAGAGGATGAACTGGCTGGCGGTGATCGCCATCTTCGGACTCGCCAGCATAGGACTCCTCTTCATCTACAGCGCGTCAAAGATCGTGGACGACCAGCCTGTCGCACGCTGCTACAGGCAGTTCATGTGGCTGGGCGTATCCACCGCGTTTGCGGCGTATATTGTGATAACGGACTATCGGAAGATCGCCAGGGACGCATGGTGGATATTCGGCATCACCGTGGTGCTGCTCATACTGGTGCTCATGATCGGCACGACCATGGGCGGGGCAAAGCGATGGTTGAACTTCTTCGGCATGACAATACAGCCTTCGGAATTCGCCAAAATTGCAACCATAGCAATGCTTGCGAAATACCTCAGCCGGCCGGACATAGACTTTGACCGCTGGCGCCCCGTGGGAGTGGCCTTCCTGATCGCCGGGATACCGATCGCCCTCATAGGCATGCAGCCCGCCGTGGGAACCGCCCTGGTGTTTGTGCCTACAACTTTCGCAATGATGTACGTCGCCCGTGTCGCAAACAAGATACTCCTCACAATCGTCATAACGGGTCTGGCGTTCGTGATACTGGCGATGGCTGCGATCTTCGTCCCCGGCGAACTGGGCTGCAGCGAGGAAACCCAGACAAAGATGTTGAAATGCGTGGGGCTCAAGCCGTATCACAAGAAGCGGATCCTCTCGTTCTTCCAGCCTGGCAAAGACCCCATGGGGGCGGACTGGAATAAAAGGCAGTCGGAAATCGCGATCGGATCGGGCGGGCTCTACGGAAAGGGATACCGGAATGGAAGGGCAAACATCTTGTGCTATCTGCCAAAGACTGTTGCCCCCACCGACTTTATCTTTTCAGTGGTGTCAGAGGAGGAGGGCTTTCTGGGCTCGGTGGCCACTCTCTTCCTTTTCGTTCTTCTCTTGGCCACCGGTATGTGGACGGCAGCGACAGCCGCCGATACCCTGGGCAGACTGCTCTGCGTGGGTGTCACGACAATGATGTTCGTCCATGTGTTTGTAAACGCGGCCATGACAATGGGGCTCCTGCCTGTAGCAGGATTACCCCTGCCGCTGATGAGTTCCGGCGGATCATTCCTGATCAGCATTATGGCCGGACTTGGGATTATTCAAAGTGTGCACGTGCGCCGTCGCTACGTGCGTTAGAAAAAGGGGGAAAGAATATGTTCTTCGGTCTTTTCGGGCGCAAGAAGCAGATGAAACGGGAAATTGTGGTAAACGCCGAAACCCTTGAAACCAGGGTCGCCATTCTCGAGAACGGCAAGCTCGAGGAGTTCATGATTGAACGTCCCACTGAAGAGCGTGTCGTGGGCAGCATCTACCTCGGCCGGGTTCAGAGCCTCGGAGAGGGACTTCGGGCCGCGTTCATCGACATCGGCCAGCAGAAGAATGCCTTCATTCACTATTGGGACATGATCCCGGAAGATGCCGGCCGCCTCGAGGCCGAGGATGGCGGAGGCCGCGCTGGCTCCCGGCGGAAAGACGTGTCGCACCAGGAAATATCGCGCATGTTTCCCGTTGGGTCCAAGATCGTGGTGCAGGTGACAAAGGGCCCCATCGGCACGAAGGGCCCCCGCGTCACGGCCAATCTCAGCATCCCCGGCAGGTACCTTGTGCTCCTTCCTGGCAGCCAGTTGCGTGGGATCTCCAGGAAGATCGAGGATCCGGCCGAACGGCTCAGACTCAAGAAAGTCCTCGCGCGGCTTCCCCTCCCGGAAAACACCGGGCTGATTGTCCGGACCGTCGCCGGGAACGTAAGCCAGCGCTGCATCGTCAGGGACATGCGCTCGCTCCTCGTGTCATGGCAGGAACTCCAGCGCAGGATCACCGAGGGCCCCGTACCGGGCTGCGTCTACGAGGAGCCGGACCTGGTTGACCGTGTTGTGCGCGACTGGCTGACGGAAGATGTTGATCGCATCGTTGTTGACGCAAAGGATAAGTTCGAGGCGGTAAGGAAAGTTGCGGCCGCGTTCGGGCGCCGCGTCCGGTCCCGCATCCAGCAGTACGACGGCGAAGCCCCCATCTTCGACCACTTCGACGTTGAGCGCCAGCTTGAGGAGTCCATGAGCAGGAGGGTGTCGCTGAAATCGGGCGGCTACATCATTCTCGAGGAAACGGAGGCGCTGACATCTATCGACGTCAACACAGGCAGGCACAAGGCGAAATCGCAGGAGGAAACCATCCTTGAGGTGAATCTCGAGGCTGTCGAGGAAGTCGCCCGCCAGCTGCGGCTCCGCAATATGGGCGGCCTGGTCATGATCGACCTGATCGACATGGTCTCGCGAAAGCACCAGAACGCCGTCTTCCGCGCCTTCAAGGATTTCCTCGCGAGAGACAAGGCACGGACAAATATACTGCCCATATCAAAACTCGGCATCCTGGAAATGTCACGCCAGCGGGTTGAAGAGAGTATCATGGCCGCGATGTACGGGGACTGCCCCCACTGCGCCGGCCGCGGCCGGATCAAGTCGGCCCTGACGATGAGCGTGGAAATACAGCGGCATATCGCGGCCGTGCTTCGCAAGCGCCGCGGAGACAGGGGCAGCCTCAAGCTGCAGATTGTGGTTCACCCGTCGATCCTCGAAAGACTGAGGGAGGAAGACGAGGAGATCCTGGTGGCATTGGAGTCGAAGTTCGGCTGCCACCTCATCTTCAAGTCCAATCCCGGCATGCACCACGAAAGCTTCTCGGTAATGAACGCAGACACGGGCGAGGTTCTCAGCTCTGTCGAGAGGCATCAGCACTAAGCGGAACGGGATTCTGCCATGAGATGGACAGCAGCAGCGGCGCTCTTGATGTGCGCGGCCCAGGCGGCCGGCGGGACCACCAACACCCCGGCGGCTTCCGCTCGGACAGCACCACAGACACAGGTGGTCGCAAACGCCGACCGGCTCGAGTACGACGAGGGCGGTTCCCTCGTCAGGGCCACCGGCAATGTCATCGTGGCATCAGGCTCCGACAGGCTCGAGGCGGACCGTATTACCGTCAACCTTGACACCAGCGAGGCGTGGGCCAGCGGGCATGTGGTGCTGACGCGCAGCAACAGCGTCCTGACCAGCGAAAAGCTGTACTGCAACCTTGAATCCGGACTGGTCTACGGCGACGGCAGGTCCGCAGTCGTATCCGCGCCATTCCTCGGAATCATCAAAAACGGATTCCGTAAGTCCGGAGATACTATCACCGGTGAAAGGGCCACCGTCACGACATGCAACATGCCGGACAACAAGTGGCACTACCACCTCAACGTCTCGAGACTCACGATGGTTCAGGACAACTACATCAATGTGAGGCACGCCGTCTTCTACCTGGCGGGCATACCCTTGATGTACGTCCCCTACTGGGAACGGTCGGCTGACGGCACCGGGCTGCGTCTCGTGCCGGGCTACTCCAGCAGGATGGGCGCTTTCCTGCTTGCGGCATACGGTTTCACCATCAACGACACATTTCGCGGCGACACACACCTGGACTACCGCGCAAGGCGCGGTGTGGCCGCCGGGCAGGACATATCCTGGACCGCCGCAGACCGGACATGGAATGGCGGACTCCGGCTCTATGGCCTGAACGATCAGGATCCGTTCGCCGGCAGGGAGGATTCCACCCTCGATATTGAGAAACAACGGTACAGGGTTCTCCTGTCCCACACCCAGTCACCTGACAGTCGCACGCTTATCATGGCTCGCGCCCACTACCTCAGCGATGAGTACATGCTGGATGATTTCTTCCGGCCCGAATACAGGGTGGAGCCTCAACCCGACAACTTCCTGTCACTCACTCGCCGGGGTGACCACTACGCGGCAAGCCTGACCGTCCGCCCGCGCCTGAATGATTTCTATAACGCGGTAACAAGGATCCCCGAAGCCCGGATAGAGTTCCCGGTGCAACCCCTCGGCGACACGCCGTTCTACTACGAAAGTGAAACAACCGGCAGCCGGCTCGAGAAGCTCTACGAGGCAGGGATTACGAACCCGGCGTACTCGTCACTGCGTTTCGACTCCAGACACGAATTTTCGGTGACAAGGAAGATATGGTTCCTCAACTTTGTGCCGCGCGTCGCGGGCCGCGGCACCTACTACTCCGACACACAGCCGTCGGGAGCGGAGGGCGGCAACGCCGCCACCAGGGCTCTGTTTGAAACCGGCGCCCAGATGTCCTTCAAGATGTTCCGGATATACAGCCAGGCAACTGAAGGGAGCAGGGGCCTCAGGCATGTCGCTGAGCCGTACGCAAACTACACATACGTGCCGGCCCCCAACCTGCAAGCCGAAGACCTCTACAGCTTTGATGACGTGGACGAACTCGGCAGCAGGAACGAGTTGCGGCTCGGCCTGCGCAACAAGCTGCAGACCAAGCGGAACGGCCAGTCCTCTGACCTCCTTGATCTCAATGCATGGAGTGACGGCGATTTCGACGCCGGCGCCGGGAACGGCAGTTTTCAAATCCTGAACGTCGACGCCCGTATACGTGCGTGGGACAACGTCAGGGTCGACTGCGACGGGGCCCTTTCCCTTGATGACGGCGCATTGCAGGAAATCGGCGTTCACGTCATCCTTAATCCTTCGTCCGTTATCTCCACCGATTTGGAATACCGCTACAGCCAGGACGACAGCAGCCTGGTAAACGCGACACTCAAGTACAGCCCCAGCGAACGATGGAGCCACACATATCGAATACGTTACGAACTCGTGGACTCCCGCCTCGAGGAACACAATCTCATGATCCAGCGCAACTACGACTGCATGTCTGTTTCACTCGGAGTGAACCATATCCCAAGCTACACCACGGACAGCGGCGAAGTGCGCGCGGCGGAATTCCAGGCAATGTTCAAGCTGTGGCTCAAAGCGTTCCCGAAATTCGGAATGATGGCGGAGTAGCGGCACGGCAGGCCGGTTCGCGGCGGTGCGCGCAGTAGCAAGAAGGAGCATACACATGAAGTATCTGGTTACCGGCGGCGCCGGGTTCATCGGTTCCAACCTGGTGGCAGCGCTTGTGAAGTCCGGCCACAAGGTCCGCATCCTCGACAACTTCGCAACCGGCAGGCCGGAAAACCTCCGCGGCCTCCGATCGAGCGTGGAAGTGATCAAGGGCGATATCCGCGACCTTGCCACCGGCAGGCGCGCGGTCAAGGGCATCAAGTACGTGTTTCACCAGGCCGCACTGGCATCCGTACCGCGATCGGTGGCGGACCCGCTGACCTCCAACCAGGTCAACGTGGATGGAACTCTCAATATGCTCGTCGCCGCGCGCGACGAGGGAGTCGAACGGTTCATGTTCGCCTCGTCATCGTCGGTTTATGGCGACACACTGGTCCTTCCGAAACGCGAGGATATGATCCCATCCCCGTTGTCGCCGTACGCCGCCCAGAAGCTCGCCGGCGAACACTACTGCAGGATGTTCTTCACCCTCTACGGACTTCAGACCTACGCGTTGCGCTACTTCAACGTGTTCGGGCCGAGGCAGGATCCCGCCTCGCAATATGCCGCAGTGATCCCGCTCTTCCTCGGCGCCATCAGGGACGGCAAGGGCCCCAGGATCTACGGCGACGGCAAGCAAACGAGGGATTTCACATTTGTTGACGACGTCGTGGCGGCAAACCTCTGCTGCTGTAAGGCACCGGCAAAACACGCCGGCGGAGTCTTCAATGTTGCCTGCGGGCGGCGGATAACCGTGAATGCCCTCGCCAACGGGTTGATAAAGGCAATGGGCAGCAACGTGAAGCCGGTTCATGTGCCAGAGCGGCAGGGAGACATCAGGGACTCACAGGCCGATTCAACCAGGGCCCGCAAGCTGCTGGGCTGGAAACCATCGGTTGATTTCGATGAGGGCCTGCGGCGCACGGTGGAATGGTTTTCGATGTGAAGACCCTTTCCGATCCCATTCTCTTCGGGCATGACGCGACACCAGAGCTGGTCGCCGTCGACCTGGTTCCTGCCGTCGACCCTGAGAACGACCGGATGGCCGTGTTTTGCCGCCAAGGCGACACCACCGTACGCAACGATGAGCCTTTCCTGCCTTTCATTGTGGTGGACGAGAAGCGGGCGTCCGCCCGCGGTGCCGACCTGACCGGCTGCCCTGGGAAGTTCACCCGCCAGGAACTTGCCGGGGTTGGCAATCTGGGGGTCAAACTGGTCTTTACGTCCTGGAAGACATGCCAGACTGCTTTGAAGTGGCTGTCGAAAACCACCGGCACAGGCATGGGCGACCCGTCCGCACCATGGTTTTTCATCAACGATCCGGTCCGGCAGCACCTCACCACCACCGGCAAAACCCTGTTCAAGGGCATGAAACCGGAAGCGCTCAAACGCCTGCAACTGGACATCGAATGCCGGACATCGGAGGGATACGAGTTCTGCAATGCCGAGCGGGAGGGCGACAGGATAATTGCGGTGGGCCTGTCTGCCTCGGACGGCTGGTGCGAAGTGCTGGATGGCAGCGTGCTGGATGAAAAGACCCTTCTCGAAAAGGCGTTTGCGCTCATACGCGAGAGGGATCCGGACGTCATTGAGGGTCACAATATCTTCAACTTCGACATCCCCTACATCCTCGAGCGGGCAAGGCGCCACCGCATCAAGCCCGCTATCGGCCGCGACGCAAGCGTTCCCAGGTGCCGGCCCAGCCGTCTCGCAATGGGTGAGAGGACCATTACCTATACAAGAGCTGACGTTTTCGGCCGGCACATCGTCGACACCCTGTTCCTCGTCCAGGCGTACGACCTGAGTGAGAGATCCATGGGTGGGTTCGGCCTGAAGGAATCGGCCATCCATTTCGGCTTTGCGGCGAAAGACCGCGTCTACATCGATGGCTCCGAAATCACACGGGTGTTCCAGTCGGAGCCGGCAAAGGTCATGGAGTATCTCCGCTTCGATCTGGCGGAAACCGGGGCGATAGCCGCGCACCTTTCCGGTAGCTACCTGGTCCAGGCCGGCATATTGCCCTTCTCCTACCAGGATATATGCGTGCGCGGCAATGCAACCAAGATCGATGCGCTGCTCACCAGGGAATACCTGCGCCAGGGCCGTGCGCTGCCATCCCCCGGCCCGGCCAGGGAGTTCCAGGGCGGATATACCGACATGTTCCTGACCGGTGTCATTCCCAACATTCACCACTGTGACGTGCGGTCGCTGTATCCTTCTGTGATGTTGACGAAGAAGATCGGACCGGCCACCGACACTCTCGGTGTCTTCCTCATGGCGCTTGATCGTCTCACCGCATACCGGGTCGAGGCCAAGCAGGAAATGCAGGGAAGTAAATCACCGCTTGAACGAAACCGCCTCGGCGCGCTGCAGAAGACATTCAAGATACTCATCAACTCGTTCTACGGCTACCTCGGCTTTTCGCAGGGGCAGTTTTGCGACTTCGACGCGGCGGAACGCGTGACCGCCGAGGGGCGCTCCATTCTGACTGCAATGATTGAAACACTCCGGCAGATGGGCGCGCGTCCGGTCGAGATCGACACTGACGGCATATACTTCATGCCGCCGGGCAAGACCGGCGCCGCTGGACTGGAACCATTCCGCGACAAGTTCGCCGCCTCCCTGCCGGCGGGCATCGAAGTTGAATTTGACGGCGAGTACAAGGCCATGTTCAGCTACAAGATGAAGAACTACGCCTTGCTGGCCGGCGACGGAGAGGTGATCATCAGGGGTGCCGCGCTCAAATCGCGGGGGCTGGAACCATTCCAGAGGTCGTTCATGCAGGAGGCGATCCGCCTCAAGCTTGAGGGGCTGGATGCTGACATCGCCCGGCTCAAGGAGGAGTATGCCGCCGCGATTCGCGGTCACAAGTGGCCCCTTGACGAACTCGCGAAGACTGTCACCCTCCAGGACTCGCCGTCGACCTACGCCGGCAAGATAGACAAGAAATCCAGGGCGAGGGACGCGGCATATGAGCTGGCCCTGCGGTCCCAACGGGAATACCGCGCCGGCGACCAGCTCACTTTCTACGTGACCGGCGAGAAGAAGAGCGTCCAGGTGCACCAATACGCGAAACTCGTGTCGGATGCCGACCCCGCGGTGCGCGACGAGAATGTCGCGTATTATCTTGCCAAACTTGACGCGTTGTCCGCCAAGCTCTACGATGCTCCCGGATCCGATCAGGGGCAGGCAGAGATGGCACTCTAGCAATCGGAAGATTCACGCGTCGTCCGTTTCGTGTCCATGAAAGCGAGGTTCAAGATGACTACAAGGCGTTCCGGCTTTTCGTTCATAGAGATTCTTGTTGTAGTGGCGATCATCTCCATACTCGCCACCACGGTCGGACTGAGTGTCTACAAATGGATTGAGAAGGCAAACGTCACCAAGGCACGGAACCAGATAGGCATTTTCAGCACAGCCCTGCAGATGTACAACACCGACAACGCACGCTTCCCGAGCGAGGCCCAGGGTCTGGCCGCCCTGTGCACCCCACCTGCCATTCCGCCGGAGGCGAAGAACTACCAGGAGGGTGGCTACATCAACAGCCTCGCAGTCCCCAACGACCCGTGGGGCAATGAATACGTCTACACTGTACCCGGCCCGGGCGGAAAGCCGTTCGAGATCGTCAGCTACGGCCGGGACGGCGAACCGGGCGGCGAGGGCGTCGATGCCGACATCTCAAGCTTGGATCTCTAGGCCAGCCTGCATGAGCGCAGCCACGGCACCGTCGAGCTCCTACCGCACCGGTGCCGGAACACATTCTATGGAGCTGATCACCGCCGGACAGTTGACAAGCCTGCCACGGCGCGACAGCGCGCGGGGGTTCACTTTCATCGAGCTCCTCGTGGCGCTGGCTATTCTCACCATCCTGTCCACCGTCATATTGAGCAGCCACGTTCTGATCATCAGGGCCCAGAACCGGGTTCGAGTCCTCGAGGAGTCACGCCTGGTCACCGAGCGAATTGCGGGTAACGCCTGGATCGCCACATCCTCCGTGGAGACAGTGGGCTCCGGCATTGAGGGGTGGACGGTCAGGTTCGAGCAGTCGGTTACCGAGGATGGGACGAACCAGCAGACGTGGAACCAGTGGACAATTTCGCCTTCCAACAATCCCGGGCTGTCCACGGTGCTGTACCTGAGACCGGCCCCCGGGAAGACAAACACCGCCCGGGGCGCGGCGCTGCAGCCCGCCAACCCACTTTCCGTCACGCCACGTCAAGATTCGGGTCAACGTCGAGACTCATCACGTCAGGCCCGCTGACGCCCTGCCCCGTACCTGCCAGGCCGGCGACCATCGCGGCATTGTCGGCGCAATACTGCGGCTCAGCCAGCAGGAACCGGAATCCGGCCGACTTGGCATAATCACCCAGCTTTGTCCTCAGGCGCCCATTGAGCGACACCCCGCCGACAGCAGCGAGACATCTCTCGCCGCGCATGGCGCTCCTGCAACGGTCCACCAGCGTGTCCACTATCGCCTCCTGGTAGCTCGCCGCGATGGACGGAACCTCGGACCTTTCCCCGGACAAGGGGTGGTCCCGCAAGTAGTACAGCAGAGATGTCTTGAGTCCGCTGAAGCTGCAGCAGAGCTCCACATCCAGGCCGCCCACACGCGCGGTGTCCTTCAATTGCCTGCCGCGTGGAAACTTAACATAGTCGGCCCGGCCGGATCTGGCGACCCGGTCTATTGCGGGACCACCTGGATAACCCAACCCGAGCATGTTGGCACCCTTGTCAAACGCCTCCCCCGCCGCATCGTCCATGGTCTGGCCGAGGAGGACATAACGCCCCGGCGCCTCCACGCGCACAAGGCACGTGTGCCCGCCGGAAACCACGAGCGCAATGAACGGACACACCTCCCTCGGATCGGGAGAATCCCTGCCTATGAAAAGCGAATGTATGTGGGCCTGCAGGTGGTTTATGCCGATCAGGGGTTTACCAAGCCTCATGGCCAGCGCCTTCGCCGAAGAAAGGCCGACCAGCAGCGAACTGGCCAGTCCCGGCCCGTAGGTCACCGCCACAGCGTCAATGTCCTGCCAGCCCAAACCCGACCGCTCGATTGCCTCCCTGATGACATCCGGCAACGACGTCACGTGACTGCGTGAGGCGACCTCCGGCACTACCCCGCCGTAGGGCCGATGGAGATCAACCTGGCTAAAGACAACATTGGCCAGGACATCCCTGCCATCTCGCACCACGGCCGCGGCCGTCTCGTCGCAAGATGTTTCTATGCCGAGAATATTCATTGTATCCCCAGCATGATATTACCCTGTCCCTCAACAGAGAGGCAAAGAGAGAGTGGATCAAGGTCGACCGGAATCCCGAAGAACAGGGCGACCGATGCCGGCCTGCCGACCTCAAGAAGCCCCGTAAACCCGTTCTTCACTGCGAGGGTCCTGTGCCACGGCGGGTTGGATGCCAGCCCGCCAAACAAAGGCTGGTCGCCGGTTTCGAGGAAATAGGCCCCGGCCTTGGCGGCTGGAAGCACAAGCCACATCGCTGTAAACCTTTTCTTCTGTGTGTCGGAAAACAGCGTGATCCCAGTTGAATCAACCAGGCGGTACTGGCCGGCCAGCACCTTGCGCTCCTCGTCGCTCACCAGCATGTTCTTGCCGACCAGCGGCAGCTTCCCCGCAAGCGGCGTCCGCAGGGCATTGAGCGAGTCAATAGCTTTCACATCGTTCGTGAGCGCCTTGATGACGCATTTCACCACGATGAGCCTGTAGCCGGCGGGGACCGTCCTGTGGCAATAGAATGTATCGAACCGCTGCGTGTACGTGTTCGAGATCGCCTGCCAGTCGAAGTTTGAGGAAACAACCGCCTTGCCGATCCACCACATGGCGCCGTCTTGACTGGCGAGCTCGGGTCCGCCGGGTTCTTCGGGAAGGAAATCGGTTGCCGCCTGTGGCCGCTGAATGGCCGCTGCAGCAGTCCCGCTCTCAAGGCCCGCAGCACCCCTCAGCCCATCCAGGTACGTCTGGTCATCCGCGGACAAATCCTGCCGCTTTATCCGGACGCTCCTGCCGTCGGCCTTGCGAAGGTGCACGTACCCGTCCGCCTCGCGCGCGAAGACCGCGTTCACTGTGTCACCCTTCGCCGATGTCCAGGGACGGTACGTCGGATCGGCCCGTTCTGCTGCAGGAGCCGGCACCGGCGCAAAGGCAACCACACACAGGACCGCCGCCGCCACCACATCACGAATCCGCACGAGGCTCATCGATCATCTCCACGCAAGGTCGTCTACGCCGACCTGAATGCAAAGTATACCGCCCCAAGCATGCACAACCCCGCCCAGAGGTAGTCCAACTTGACCTGGGCCTGCATGTACAGAACTGAAAACGGGATAAATACCGACAGAGTAATCACTTCCTGAAGAATCTTCAACTGCGTCAGCGACAACTGACCGTAGCCGATACGGTTGGCCGGCACCTGCAGCAGATATTCAAAGAGCGCAATCGACCAGCTCACTATCGCCGCAACATACCAGGCCCTGTCTGACATGTTCTTCAGGTGCCCGTACCAGGCGAAGGTCATGAATACGTTGGAGAGAATCAGCAACCCAATTGTGGTCACGAGTATCTTCATGCAACGCCCCACCCTATCCGGTCCGCCGGTCAGCCTATCCTGATCTCCACGGGAATACTGCCGAGCTTCTTGAAGACCCTTATGTTCAGGACGACCGGCCACCAATCATACAGAAACGTCTGGATCGGACGCCACATCGATACCCATCCGCAGATGAGCAGTCCCTCGGAAACAACCTTCAGCGCAAACTCCTCCTCGAGCTGCCACGAGACAAGGGCGGTCTGGGCAACGACGCATATGAAGAGAAACGTCAGCCCGATGGCGAGGCTCGACCGGCCCTGCCTGAATATGAGGCGCAGTTCGCGCCTTGCCGCGCTCAGTCTGTAGCTGAAATAGTGATGTATCGCCGCGGCGGCGGCCTTGGGGTCTTCTTTTCTCGCCTCGATGGCCGGCAGATAGATCACAAGCTTCAGCTTATCCTTCAGTGGTATCTCCCTGGCGGCGCCGACTATGTATTCCTCGGCGTCGGCATCCATGTCCTTCTCGTAGAACGGGGACGGATCCAGGGTGTTGAACATCTGCCGCAGGTTGTTCAGTTCGAGCTCAATCAGCACATGCCCGTCATGTTTCCTGTAGCTTGACTCGGGGCCAGGCGATTTCGTGCTTTGAAGGTTCATGGGACAAATGTACGCAGCAAGGGTGTTGAATGGAAGAAAGAACATGAATCGCGGCGTCACCCGCCTCCGGCCGACCCTTTCGCCGCCTTGCCGGGGCCCGCACCCTTCATCCACACGAGTCTGCGCGTGCTGCCACCGGGACGGGCCGGCATCTCCGCCAGCGTCTCGACTGGAATCCCGCCAAGGTTCGGTCCTCCGTACTCGTAGGAGACCACGACGCTGTCGTACTTAGGATCCCTCCCGGCAAGCACCTCGCGCAGGCTGCCCTCGTCATGAAGACGCGGCACCGACCAGTCGCAATAGTAGTAGAACGAACCCCGGACGGTCTCGCTGAAGTCCCATGAGGCGATTCGCCCCCTGGGGGCCCCTTGGGTGGCGGAGGCAAAGGCGCGGATGTCGCGGCCGAGATCCTTCTCGATATCAACCGCCTTGCCGGCAATGGCGAAAAGTCCGGCGACCGCGGCTGCGGTCACCGCCGCCGTGCAGACCAGCCGTGACACCTGGACCCGGAAGAGCACGAACAGGCTGGCGGCAATGAAGGCGCCGGCAATTGCATTGGCCGAGGTCCAGGTGAATAGAAACGATACCGCATCGGGACAGAGAGCCTGGTGTAAGTGCCGTGACACACTGGGAATGAACGCCAGCAAAGGCGAGTACGCACAAGCCGACAGCACCGCAAGGCACAGTATGCACCATCCCGACAGGAACATCCGGCACCACCTCGGCACCGCCGAGCCAAGCGCGCCCGCCCCCATGAGCGCGAAGGCAGGCAGGATTGGAAGCATGTAGAGATTCCTCTTGGTCACGGAGGCCGACAGGACAACCAGGATTGCCGCGCTCCAGAGGAGAAGGAAGACGTTGGCTGCAGAGACTGTCTTGCGGACAAACAGATCGCGGACGAGCCGGAAAGCCCAGAGGGCAATCAGCGGGGTCCATGGCAGGGTGTAGATCGCAATGGTCTTGAGATAATACAACGGGCTGCCCGGTCTCAGATGCCCGAGCTGGGGCTCGGTCCCAAGAAGCCGGCCCACGTGATTCGTCCAGAACCACTCGTGCCACAATTCAGGGCCGCCGTTCAACCGGAGCAGCAGCGCCCAACCGCCGGCAAGGCATGCGAACAAGATCGCTGCCAGCAGGTGCGGCAGCAGAAGCGGCACGATCCCGCCCTTGCGCAGGACCGGAAGCCGCGCCGCGAGCAGGGCCAGCCAGCCGAAAGCAATCACCCCCGGGCCTATGATACCCTTCACCAGGAAAGCGCCCGCCGCGAAAAGACCCGCCGCGACCGTGAACCACCGCCGGCCATCCATCAGCGCCTCAGACAAGCACCACATCGCCGCCGTAACGAAGAAAAGGAGCGCGATATCCACCCTTATCCAGTGCGCGCTTTCAACGAATCCCGGCATTACCGCAAGCATGAACACCGCCGCGATCGCCTGTGGTCGGGGAAAGAAGCGCCTCGCGAGCAGGAACATGGCGGCCAAGGCGCCGATCCCCCACAGCACCGAGGTGAAGCGGATTGCCCCGGTGTCGCCAACGACAAACCCCAGGAGCCGCCGCGACGCTGCGGCTACGGCGTAGTAGAGCGGCGGTTCCTCCACGAATGGTTCGCCTGCAAGGTGTGGAATCACCGGATCGAGGCTGCGACTCATCTCAAGGGAAATTGCGGCGACCCTCGGTTCGTCGGGAGTCCACAGATCCCGGTCGAAGATGCCGCTGAGGCCGGCTGCAACCAGAAGCATGACCGGCAGCACATATTCCAGCCGGGATCCCGCACTTGGTGAACCGGTTGTCATTTCTGCGCTATAAGGCTGAGAAACTCCTGCCTCGTCGTGGCCGAGGTCAGGAAACTTCCGAGCACCGATGACGTTGTCATGACCGAGTTCTGTTTCTCGACGCCACGCATCATCATGCAGAGGTGGCGGCACTCCATGACCACCCCCACCCCTTCGGCGTCGATGGTGTCGGTAATAGCCCTGGCAATCTGCGAGGTCAGGCGCTCCTGTATCTGCAACCGGCGGGCGAAGCAGTCGACGATCCGCGCAAGCTTGCTTACGCCTATGACATGCTTCTTGGGGATGTAGCCGATATGGCACTTGCCGAAGAACGGGAGCATATGGTGTTCGCAGAGGCTGTAGACTTCAATATCCTTGAGGATGACCATGTTGTTGGCCTCCGCAAGGAACTTTGCATGCCTGGTGATGGCGGCCTGGTCAGCCTTGTATCCCGAAGTGAGCATTTCAAGCGCGCCGACGACGCGCTCCGGCGTCTTCAGAAGGCCTTCCCGGCCGGGATCCTCGCCGATCTCCAAAAGAAGTTCCCTGACGAGTCTTGCAACCTTGTTCCTGTTCATTGCGTTGCCTTTCAGTGAAGCCGGACTATCCTGCCAGCGGTCGCAATGGTAGGCGAAGCCCCGGCGCATTGCCACACATTTTCCACGCCTGCGGTCTTGAATCCTTCATTCACAGCGCGTACCATTCCGGCCGATCTGGTATCGCGGAGACCTCGACGTATCCTGACAACAACCGGAAGGGACCACACCATGACAGTACGGGATGAGCTCATTCACTACGGCGCCAAGATTGCACACTCTGGACTCGTCGCGGGCGCTGGCGGCAACATAAGCGCAAGAGAGGGCAACATTGTCTGGATGAAGCCCAGCGGGTTCACCCTGGAGGACATGAAGGCAGGGGATCTCTGTGGCATGGATCTTGAGACGGGGAAACAGGTCCGCGGCCGCAACAAACCCACATCCGAAGTCAACATGCACCTCGGCATATATCGCGTGAGACCCGAAATCAAGGCGGTGTTCCACACCCATTCGCCGTGGGCGTCTGGCGTGGTGAGCGCGGGCATAGAGATGAAGCCGATGTTCGCCGAATTCATCAACGACCTTGGCCGCGTTGGAACGGTGCCGTACGTCACGCCCACCACGCAGATGCTTGCCGACTCGATGGCAAACAAGGCTCGCAAATGCGACACTATTTTCATGGTCAACCACGGCGTGCTGGCGGTCGGCGTGACCCAGGCTCAGGCGTTTTTCAGGGTTATCGTCGTAGAGCACGCGGCCATCTCGCTGGTAGCGGCCTCGGTGGTTGGAAAGCCGAGCTTCCTCTCGAAGAAGCAGGCATCCGAACTGCTTTCACTCGACGCAGTCAAGCATCGCACCAAGATGGCAGAAGGCAAGTAGCGGCGGCCGGGCCGCGGGCATCTCGGCGGTTGCATCCGTTCGCGGGCAGGCGACGAGGCGCCCTACGAATGTGAATGGCATGAAACACCCGGCCGGGGTGCCCACCCCTGCGCACCACCGTCCTCCTGTGTTCTCTCCCGGAATCCCAATAAGCTGACGTGCCGGCCACAGGCAGCATCATGTGGACACCGTTCCATCATGTGGACACCTCCGGGGAAATGATTGACAGAATCACCGGGCGGCAATACCTTCCGATCCAACCAGTCTTCAATAGGAGATCTCACCATGCCTGAGGCAGACGCGGACAAGGAAGTGAAGAAATTCTACCAGGACGTGCCAATGGAAACGCCGGGGTTCTTCCTGCGCGGTTCTGGATCTCTCGACTGGGGCATGAAGAATCGACTGGCGAGGGTCTTCAACCCGGCCACCGGGCGCACCCTGATGCTCGCAATCGATCACGGCTATTTCCAGGGACCGACAACCGGGCTTGAACGGATCGACCTGGGCATCGTGCCGCTCATCCCTGATACCGACGCCCTCATGCTCACAAGGGGTATCCTCAGGACCACCGTCCCGCCCGTCTGCCAGAAACCAATAGTGATCCGGGCCAGCGGTGGCCCAAGCATCCTCAGGGAGCTGTCCAACGAGGAAATCGCGATGGACATCGAGGATGCCATACGGCTCAACGTGTCGGCCATGGCCATCCAGGTATTCATAGGCGGCGAGTTCGAAACGCGATCCGTGCACAACATGACGAAGCTCGTTGATATGGGCCTGCGCTACGGAATCCCCGTAATGGCCGTGACGGCTGTCGGCAAGGATATGGTCCGTGATGCCAGGTACTTCCGCCTTGCCTGCCGGATGTGCGCGGAGTTGGGCGCCCACATCATTAAGACCTACTACGTCGCCAGCGAGTTCGACACCATCACGTCCTCGTGTCCCGTTCCCGTCGTCATGGCCGGCGGCAAGAAGCTGCCTGAGTTAGACGCCCTGACAATGGCCTACAGGGCGGTGCAGGAAGGCGCAGCCGGCGTTGATATGGGACGCAACATCTTCCAGTCAGACGCCCCAAAGGCGATGATCAAGGCCGTTCATGCCGTTGTCCACGAGAACCTGACGCCGGCGGAGGCGCTGGACCTGTACAGATCGCTGAAAGCAAAAGGATAGACCTCATGCCAGAGGCAACCGGCATCCTGGACCGCCTGAGCGGGAAATATCCCACCATCAGCGTGGGAATGCTGACCGCAGATCTGTCGACCATCGGAACCGAACTGCGCCGCCTCGAGGCAACAGACGTTCCCCTGGTTCATTTTGATGTGATGGACGGATCCTTCTGCCCGATGATGACGTTCGGCCCCCCAATAGTGAAGGCGGCTCGAACATCGCTCCTCAAGGATGTCCACCTCATGGTTGAGAACCCTCTGGAAAAGATCGCCGCGTTCGTCGATGCGGGGGCTGATATCCTGACGATCCAGGCGGAGGCCTGCCGCGATCCGCACTACGTACTGCAGGAAATGCGGAAGCTGCACGCCGGCCTGGCACGGGGGATAGCCATCTGCCCAGGAACGCCGGTCTGCGTGGTCGAACCCCTCCTGGACGAGGTCGAGATGGTGGTTCTGCTGGCCGTGCATCCTGGCCGGAGCGCGCAGAGCTTCATCCGTTCAACTGCAAGACGGATGGAAGCCGTGCTGAAGATGATAGCCGACGCCCGCCGGCCGGTACTCACCTGCATCGACGGCGGCATTTCGAAGAAGAACATTGATGAGGTCGCGCGAATGGGCGCGGACATCATAGTGACAGGCAGTGCCGTGTTCGACGGAAAAGCAGTTGAAGACAACGCCCGCCTCATGCTTGCGGCGGCAAGATCAGCGCGGAGGTAGCGATATTCCCATGAGACGATCCGGTAACGATGCAATACGGCTTGGCCTGACTCTCCCGGTACTGCGTGGGCTGCTTGCAGCGCCATCAGGCAATGAGGACGATCCCTGGAAGAGGGTTATTCTCTCACGGACAGCCGGCCGCCCGGGGGGGGCGCCCGAAGTAGGCGCGGCAAAGGCCGGAGAGGAGGCCGATTCTGTGCGCTCCGGCATCAAGGCCGCCCTGAGCGGGCATTCACGCCATCCTGGAACCGTCGTCATTCGCGGCTGCGGTGCCTTCCGCGTCGACAGACATCGGGCCGGGAAGGGCGCGCCACTTGAAAACAAGGTTGCCGTCGTCACGGGTGCCGCCGGTGCGATCGGCGCGGGCATATGCAGGCTATTGCTGAAGAACGGCTGCCGGGTGGTCGCAACCGACGTTGCGGCCGGGCGACTGGGCGACCTCGTCGGCGAACTGGGCGCAGGCCGGCAGGACAGGATCGTCGGCGTAGCCATGGACGTGACCGACAAGTCATCGGTGGCAAACGGCTTCGCGCAGGCCGCCTGCACGTGGGGAGGCGTGGATATCACGGTGGTGAACGCCGGAATCGCGATGGTCGCGCCGTTGATGGAAATGGACCTTCAGGCGTTCGCGCGTCTCGAGAAGGTCAACGTGGAAGGGACCCTGCTGACCATAGCCGAGGCTGGCCGGAGCATGGTGCGCCAGGGAACCGGCGGCGACATAGTGTTGATATCCACCAAGAATGTATTCGCCCCGGGGGCGCAGTTCGGCGCCTACAGCGCCACCAAAGCCGCGAGCCACCAACTAGCCAGGATCGCCAGTCTCGAGTTCGCGCCATTCAACATCAGGGTGAACATGGTTGCTCCCGACGCGGTTTTTGCGGAGGGCTCGAGAAAGTCAGGACTCTGGGCGGAGGTTGGCCCGTCGCGTATGAAAGCCCGGGGACTGGACGAGAAAGGCCTTGAGGAATACTACCGCTCGCGCAACCTGCTGAAGGCCCGCGTCACGGCAACCCACGTTGCCAACGCGGTGCTCTTCCTGACAACACGCCAGACACCGACAACCGGGGCCACTATCCCGGTGGATGGCGGCCTGCCGGACGCAACGCCACGATAGCTGTGAAACACAAAGGATGCAGTATGGAACGGCCGACAGTCCTGACCGTGCTCGGTGTGCTCAACATAGTATTTGGCGTCCTCGGCGTGCTTTGCACTCCCATTGCCTTGATTCTGCTGTTTCTACCTGTGCCGGACGGCAACCAGATGTTGGTGGCAATCCTCGAAAACCACGCCCTCCGGGCTTTCAATGTCGGAAACTACTGCTGCACCTTCCTGACATCCGGAATGTTGGTCGCCGCAGGGATAGGGATTCTCCAAATGAGGCAGTGGGGACGCGTCACGGCGATAGCGTACGGCATCGTAGCCATCGTCATTGACCTGACAGGGACGGCGGTCCAGGTATTCGTCTTAGGCAGTGTCGCAGCGAGGGTGTTCGGGCCTGACATCGCGATAGCAGTCGTGGCTGCCATGTTCTCGCTTGTCACAGGCTGTATCGGGCTCATCTACCCCATACTTCTTATCGTCCTCATGACCAGGCCGGCAGTCCGCGAGGCCTTCCTGCCGCGGAACGACTCAGTCCAGGCGTGACAGTCCAGCAGAAGCAACCGCGGCACCTCAGGGTATATGCACCATCATAGACTGAGCAGATCCTGGATATCCTGCCAGTTGAGGCTTTCGACCATGCGCTCATCCGATTCGATAGTTGCGCCTATGATGGCTTTTTTCTTCTGCTGCAGGGCAAGCACCTTCTCCTCGACAGTGCCCTTGCTTATCAGCTTGATGCCATAAACCGTCCGCTTCTGCCCGATCCTGTACGCCCGGTCCGTGGCCTGGTCCTCTACCGCCGGGTTCCACCATGGGTCGAAGTGGATAACCATGTCCGCGCCGGTCAGGTTCAGCCCGGTTCCCCCTGCCTTCAGGCTGATCAGGAATACTGGGATCGAGCGCTCGGTGTTGAACGTGTGAACGACCTGCATGCGGTCCTTTGTCGATCCATCAAGGTAGCAGTGGGCCACCTTTCTGCTGGTGAGTTCGTCCCTGAGTATGTGCAGCATTTTGACGAACTGGCTGAACACCAGCAACCTGTGTCCGCTGTCGAGCGCTTCGTCAAGCAGCTCAAAGAACAGCTCCATCTTCGCCGACGGATACTGCGCCTTGAGGCCGGGTAGCTCGAGCAGGCCCAGATGGCAGCACACCTGCCTCAGGCGCATAAGTACCGTCAGGATCTCCATCCTGGCCTTGTTGAATCCCTGCTTCGACATCATTCCCTCGATCTTCTGGCGCGAGGCCCGGAGCAATTCCGAGTACACTGCCTTCTGATCCGCCGTGAGCTCGCACGTGGCAATCCTCTCGATCTTGGGAGGCAGGTCCTTGGCGACATCGGCCTTCAACCTGCGCAGCATGAACGGGTGAACCTTCCGCCGAAGCTTGACCTGGGCAACCTCCGCGTCGGGACCGCCACGGGAAATGGGCTGTTCATACCTCTCCTTGAACGTGCCGTGGTTGCCGAGGTAACCCGGCATAAGGAAATCCATGATCGACCATAGGTCGGACACGGAGTTCTCGACGGGCGTACCGGTGAGTACAAGCCTGCTCCGCGCCTTGAGCCGCGCCGCAGCGGCGGCGTTTTGCGTCGACGGATTCTTGATGTGCTGTGCTTCGTCGAGGATCGCGGCGGAAAATTCATGCTTCGCGTAGTGTTCGACATCCCGGCGGAGTACGGCGTATGAAGTCACGACCAGGTCCATTCCCGGCACCTGCTCGAAGCGGCTGTGCCTGTCGGGGCCGGTCAGCGACATCACCTTGAGGCGCGGCACAAACCGCTGTGCTTCCTCAACCCAGTTCTCGACTATGCTTGTGGGGCACACTATCAGCGCCGGTTTGCGCCTTGCCGATTCGTCAAGCCGGTCAAGCTGAAGCCACGCCAGGGTCTGCACCGTCTTCCCCAGTCCCATCTCATCGGCCAGCAGGCCGCAGAACCCGCTCTTTTCCAGGAAGCGCAGCCAGTTGACTCCGTCTTTCTGGTATGACCGCAGGATGCCGTCAAGGGGTTCACCCAGAATAACGGGCTCTATCTTTACGGTGCGGTTGGACCGACTGGCAGTGGTCCGCCATTCCGGACTGACTTCAACATCCACCCCGTCCAGGGCATCCAGGGATGACTTCACGAAGGCTGCGTGGATCCCAGCCATGCGGAAATGGCCAGCCCTGTCACTTTCTCCGCTGGCACAATCCGAGAAAATATCGAGCATCGACTGCACCGCGTCGGAATCAATGAGGATCCGCCTGCCGCCGGATTCGATAAACGAGTCGCCTTTCCGGAGGGCGCGTTGTATCTCGTTCGGCGAGAGGCTGAGCCCCTGTCCATCCTCGAAGTCGAACCCGACGTCGAACCAGCCACCTTCGGAGGCTTCCTGGATTTTGACCACCGGTGCGGCAAAGACCATTTCATCCATGTAGGGAGCGGCCCTTCCTTCAACCTTGACGCGCCAGCCACGGCGGCGCAGGGCGGGCAGATGCGCACCCATGAAGTTGAGCACCTGTCGCTCGCCAACGATGCACATCAGGCCTTCCCCCTCACCCGCCGCGATACCTGAACCACGCTCAGACCGCTCGGCAAACCCCATGCTCCGCAGCATCTCCAGGCCTTCGTTCTCCTTGAACTTGTTCCTTATGCCGTAGCGCATGAGGTCGCCGGGGTCCGGCATGGCAAAATCCTCCGCTGCCGCGGAATGGCCTGCGACCACCTCAATGGCGCCGTAACCGGCATACAGTGTGGCTGAAAGAGAAGCCGGGCTTCCCCTGAGAAGAAGGTGGAACTTCGGGTCTGCCGGCTCAATAGTAAACAGGTCGGGCGAGATGTCGGATTCGATACGGGCATACTTCTGAAGTATCGGTAATTCCTTCCCGAGGAACCGCACCACGTCCTGCCGGGCCACGATGACTACATCCTGGTAGATCGGATGGTACGGCGCCGGCAACACATTCTCCAGCGGCCACAGATTGTCGGCCCCGTAGACCCAGCCCGCCTTGTCGAGGACCAGATAGAACGGGCGTTGCCCCTCGCGCATGAAGGGTAGTTCGGTATGGGCCGAAACAATGATCTCGCCATTCTCCCTATCCAGATCCATCCGCAGCCTGGTGGTCATCTTTGGCTCATTGATGACGATCGCCGACCCGCCAGTCCGGAGCAGGCCCTTTCCAGTCCGCAGTCTCACGAGATTGATGAAGTCGTACCGGTTCAGATCAAGGCGACCGGTCCCGGGACCCTGCGAGATATCTTCCAGCACAAAGAGCAGTGATTCGTCCTCCTGGGAGAAGCAAAGAGGGGCGTCCCTGGGCACCTCGTCGAGAAGCCTGATCTTGCCACCGTACTCGACTTCGCTCGTGACAGGAACCTTCCCTTTGCACCAGCATTCCTGCCAATCCGCCGGAACTGTCACGCGGAGCTCGGCCGGCAACGCCCCCGGTGTCCCGCGGGGAACACGTCGGATGTACGCATCCTCGTCAACCGACGCAACCCGCGCGGCATGCCGCTGCTCCGCCTCGTACTTGGCGTCACGCTGTGGATCGGTAGCCCGGCGCATCAACACTATGCCCATGGCAATCACATGGGCGCAGACCAGGCCGCGGTCGGTGTTGTCACTGCACGGGCAGCGACTCTCTATCTGGCCGTCGGGCAGGATTCTCAGCGACGTCTTGAAAGGGCGGTTGTTCCAGAAAAGCGATCCGTGTATGCGAGGCGGGTCGTAGACCGCTTCGAGGACCCGACCGTTATCCACAAGCATCTCGGCGTCCCTGAACACACGGGGGCCACCCCAGTCGATCAGCAACTTCTTGGTGATCGGAACTCGCATATCTCTGCCCAGATTGTTCACGCCGTCATCTTCTCCGGGATCCATCCACAACCGCGCTGCATGCTGAGGTTGGATCGGACCCAGCAATAACATAGCATTGTCGGGGCGCACAGCATAGGGCTTTTGCCTCAAACTATTCGGGCCATGTGGTTGAACATTCTCGTCCGTTCCGGTAACGTAACCGCCCTGATATAGGAATGGCAGTACGCCTGAAGACAGACATATGAGACACAACACAAAGAGGGAGCCGGGGCCGGGAGCCGGGGAAATCAGCGCCAACTTCGGCCCTGATAACATCCACGTGTGGCTTGCGGCCCTTGATTCCTCCGAGGCCGACCTGGCTGCCTTCATGGGGATACTTTCCGACGACGAGAAGGAACGCGCAGATCGCTACATAACCGGGGAGGCGCGGCGCCGCTTCATCACTGGCCGGGGCATCCTGCGCCGCCTTCTTGCGCTCTACATCCCTGCCGATCCAGAGGAGATAGTGTTTGCCTACAACGAGTACGGCCGGCCGGTCATCGCAGGGCCGCCCGACAGCAATACGGTGGCATTCAACCTTTCCCACTCGGCAGGCGGGGCACTGTACGCTATTTCGCGCGGCGCAACTGTTGGTGTAGATCTTGAGCGGGTCCGCACCCTTGACTTCCTGTCCATCTCAAGCCGATTTTTCGCTACCTCAGAAGCCGCAGCGCTTGCCGCTCTTCCCGGCAGCGAACAGATGGGCGCCTTCTTCCAGTGTTGGACGAGGAAGGAGGCTTGCGCCAAGGCGCAGGGGACCGGCCTGTACCTCAACCTGCGCGATATAGAAGTTTCCCTGGGCCCTGGTGTTCCGCCAACGGTAGTCAGGCTGTCAGGGAGCACTGATGCCGCCGCAGGATGGTCGCTTCATGACATAGATGCCGGCGGGGAGTTCAAGGCAGCCCTGGCTGTGAAGGCGGCAAAAACCCACATCACCAGGTTCATGTATCCTGAAGACGCCCGGCCGGGGCCCCGTTCCGCCGCGTCTCCGTAAGCAGCAACACCGCGGCGGCGACAAGCCTGGTCGAGCACATCACCGCAACCGCATATGTCAGGGTCCGCGGTATCGCACCCTGGACTGCCGCCCACACATCCTCCGGCAGCCAGCCTTGCAACTCATTCCAGCCGAAGGATCCATACAGCAGAATGATGTCCAGGATCGCCACCGGCACGACGACCCTAAGGAACCTGAATCTCCGGCATGCGACCTCATGGGTGCCGTATATGCTGATGGCGGCATCAATAGTCACCTGGAGCCCGACCAGCCATATCAACGGGGCGTACGGAACAAACGGCCGCCACTGGGGCAGGAGACCGAAGAGCCACGGCGATGACACTCCCAGAACCAACGTGCTGCCACCGCTCACCAGCAATGCGACCCCCAGCGCCTGCCGAAGATGTCCAACCGTATCCTCGCCACGCTCATGTTTGCCCGACATGAGCGGAAAGAGCACGAAACCGATTGCCCCGACCAGGAAACTGGGAATGCCACCGAACCTCGAGACCATGTAGAAGCCGGCGGCATCCGCATCTGAGAGGAAATGCTTGATGACAAACGGCTCCACAAACCCCTGCAGGGCACCGGCGCAGATCAGGATCGCCACCGGCCAGGCGAACGCCAGGATGCCGCGCCACTCCGCATAGTAGGCCTCGCATTTCACGGACCGGTCCATGTACTTGCGCGCGCTCCACATACTGAGCGCCACAACCAAAACGCCTGAAATGAAAGTCGCAAACAGGAAGCCGCTGAGATGCAGCAACGGTACAAGGCTCAGGATCAGCCCCACGCGCAGGAGCGGCCCACCCACCACCATCAGTGCGGCCGTGTTGAATTTCTGCATGCCCTGCAGAACGACCTGCGCCAGGGGTTGCCAGCAGGAGATGATACCGAGGGCGCAAAGGGCCGGCAGCAGGAAGCGGTGCTCGATGCCCAGCCGGACCCTGAAAAACTCAAACGTCAGAAGAAGCGAGGCGGTAAACAGAATCGCCGCCACAAGCCCCAGCCAGGCCATGTCACGCACGAACTGCTTGATCTTTCCACTCTCGTTGCGAGCCTGATAGGCACTGAGATACTTTGCCCCGACCATGCTGATAATGGCAATGGGGATGGACGCAAAGCTGGCAAGGCGAGTCACCGGGTCAACAGCACCGAGTTCTTTCTGCGAGAGCGCGGCAGGCAGGAACAACACCCCGATATACACGTTCGCCACATCTGCGATGCGGCTCGCCACGAAAATCAGGGCTGCATGCCACCACAATGGCCCCATCCCCTGCTTGAGCGCCAGCAGCCGGTCGCGCCATGATGAGCCTGCCGCCATTCCCCGGGGTTCTTCCTGTGTTCCTTCGATCAATCCGTACTCCTTTGCGGCACCTCAGTTGGCCGGCACAACAAATCGCCGCCTCAGGTATGTCGGCTTGAATGGCTGCGCACCCCAGCCGTCCCATGCAATCTCAATAAGGCGCCCGCCGTTCTGCATGTTCACGAATGCGTTCGGCACAAACTGCCACCACGCTATCTTTGGCACGTCACCGGACGAGTGGACGACGTTGGTCCACGTCACAGCCGGGTCATCAGTGAAAGGCCAGTTCGCCGGACGTGCGCTCGAACACTCCCATGCCGCATCGGAAGACACATTCGTGGTGTGTGTCCTGATATAGAACGAAGCCCACGGCCCCTGGCAGAATGGCATTACCTCCACGGCTATTTCATGCTCACCGGGCACAATCGTCGCCGGGAAGACCAGCAATGACGACGGGTCCCGACCTTTGCCGACTTCCTTACCGTCAAGGTACAACTTCACGTCCATGGCGGCATGCGCCGCAACAAAGGCGTTGCTCGGCGCCCCGTGGAACCAGGCCAGCATGCCTGCCTGCCTGCCCGCTGACGTGCCCGGCGCGACTCTGGCGATCTTCTCATACTCCTGCCGCACAGCACTAAAACCGTCGAGCACCTCGCGGTATGCCGCGGCACGCAGTAGGAATACCCCCGCCCATTCGGTACCAGCGCATTTTGCCGCAAAATACCGGCACCTGTCGGCAGCTTCGTCATAATGCATGATCCGCTCGAGCTCAAACAGACCGGCCATCGCACAAGGCAGTTCTGTGGGATCAGACGCCGGGAACCGCCGCGCGGCAGCAAGGAATTGCGAGCCGGCCGGATGAGGCTCCGGCTGGTACCAGTAAGCCACGCTCGACATATAGCCCCGCCCCATGTTCCGGTTGTCGTCACCAAACTCCCAATTCATCAGGAAGCCGTTCCTGAAGCCGATGGCATCGGGAAGATGAAAGCGATACTGGCTGGTCCGCATGGCCGCCTTGTCGACCAGGCCGTGCAGGGAAAGATCGAATAGGCCATTGTAGTACCACGCGCCGTTGAAGTAGTCCTCCAGGCCTGTACCGTGTAACGACGCGGAAGGCTCACCATTGAGGTAGGCAAGATCGTCACCTTCGAGCATGTTCCATGTGCCATCCATGCCGAGGGCGATGAGATAGCAGCCAACGTAGTGACCTTTTCCCTGCGCGCGGAGGACACGGTGTGGAACACCCGGCGACGCCGAACTGTTCCAGCAGGCGTGAAAATAGTTCAGGCCTTGATCCGTGGCGGGGTTAAGCGGCTGGATATCCCAGCCAACCGTCACCGTGACGGGTTCTTCCCCGTCATTCCTCAGCTCGGCCCTTGCCGATGTCCGGTAAGGCATTGGGAAGCGGCAGACCATCGCATCCTCAAGCACCGCCAGAGGCAGCGAGGAGAACTGACGCCTCTGCAACCCGTTGCAGAAGAAGTCCCCGACCGGCACGTCCACGCTCGGCTCGGCGGCTCCGTCCCAGTGGAACCGCAGCACAACCTCGCGCAGTCTCCTCAACTTTGCCAATGCCGGCCTGTCCTGTTCCTCGTTAATACTCAGCCGGAAAGTCCGCAGTACTCCGGCCGTGCGTTCATCCAGCCAGGCCACGCTCTGCCCCGGCATCACGGTAACGGTCTTAACCCTGGTGCACGCGCCGGCCGCCCCCCTTGCGGCTCCTTCCTTGCCTGTCCAGGCGCTTCCAGCCGCGGCCAGCAGTTCCTTCTGCGGTCCGTCCATGGCCTTCGGGAAAGACACAACGCGGACCGTCTTGTCGTATGTGTCGTAGTTAACCTGGAAGTACGGCCTGTCACTTATCTGTCCCTTCAGTACGGAACCGGCAATCCGGAGCGACTTCTCAAAAGGAACCGGCACATACAGGAATTCACCGGCGCCGCCGGACATTCCGGTCAGGGGGAAGCCGAACGGCTTGCCGCCAAACAGGTCAAAGCGCTTCGCCCTGATCCGGGCCTCCTTCTCGCCATCCACGAAGAAGAAGTATTCATCGATCCCGAGATTTGTCTGCCAGAACCGCTTTAGGCATCCCGGCCCCCTGAGGTCGACCAGGGTGTATAGACCATCCTGGTCTGGCTTGCTGAACTTACCCCAGTCGGCGTTGCCACCGGCACGATCGTACGACGACTCCATATGTGGAATACCAACAGGAGTCTCGGCGAAGTGGGCGAGATTGGTCAGGTCGGAAACGCAGCTCTCCAGACTTATGATCCTGTGGCCGCCATCTGACGCCTCCCTGGAGCAGGATGACGATGCCCCAGCACCAGCAATCACTACCAGGGCAACCAGGCTGCGGAGACGGCTCTTCATGACGTGCTTCATTCCTTTCCTGAAACATGCCGCGGATTCAACAGCTTTGCGAGCGTCGAAGCAGCAACAACCTGGCTGTTCCCCAGACAACAATGACAAGAACCCCCGCAAGGCTGGCAAGGAAATAGACTAGCGCTGGCCGGTAGAGGAAGGTTACGCGGCTCTCACCGGTTGGCACGGCAACGCCACGCATCACACCGTTGCATCGAAGCAATTCAACGGCCTTGCCGTTGAGGAACGCTTCCCACCCGGGAGCATAGCGATCGTTCAGAACCAGCACGCCGCCTGCAGCGCTTCGAGCAACAATCTCAACCCTGTTCGGTTTGAAAGACACGATCTCGGCAGGCTCAACGGCCCCAAGGTTGCCGGCACCGGCGACTGGCGCCCCGGAAACAATGACAGTCCGGGCCGGGTCCCAGCCTGGGTCCGCGAGCCGGTTCGTCCACGAATCGCCATCAGCATACTCGGGCGGATAGACCGCTGCGCGGGGAAGAACGGTCTTGAGCCGCAGCCACACGTGTTGCGCCCTGCCCGCCGGGACCGCCTGCACACTGCCGTCTTTCATGACATTGAAATGCATAACCACATCAAGTTCCGGCGAGCCGAGCAACGGGGCAAGCGAAGCCGCCGGACCGAAGATGTTCTTGGTGCTCGTCAATCGCCACTCGCGAACAGGGTTGTTGCCGAGAGTCCTGTAGAAAGCCTGGTCCTCGGCCGTCAGCGTCCCGGGTGATTCCGCATCGAGGACCGTAATCCAGTTCCGTGGGAATATGTACTGCCGCCACAGGTCATATATGTCCCCTCGAACGGGCAAAGCCACGCGGTAGTCGGCTTTGTCACTTCCAAGCCGGCCAATCAATTCACGCGGAGTGAGCCGCGTGTATTCATCCCACACCGCGATGTAACGCTTGTCAACGGAACCGAGATCAACCGCAACCACGACCATCATGACGAATGGCAACGCACCCCCGACCAGGCGCGATGACGTGTGCGCGGCCACAAGGAACGCAGCGGCACAGACAAAGAACAGCACTGCCGCGTGAACCAGAGACCCCCGCATGAGGGCAGTGAGCACGTCGGCGTAGTTTGCCAGTTTCATGCCCGCCCAGGTTTCGGCAAGCTGATCATGCCGTGCACCGACCACGGCCAATCCCATCAGGAAGAGCAGCGCCACCACCGCACACCCGTAGCCGAAGAAACGCCACAGCCCCGCATCGGCCTGCGCGCCCGAGATGGCCTGTTTTGTGGCCTTTTTTCCCTTGGCGCGCTCCGGAGAGTGGGAGGAAACAGCCTTAGCCGCCATACCAGCCAGGAATGCCTCCATCCCGAACGCGAAGAGAATGCACAGGGACACCTCCGCAAGGTGCAGCAGCTTGACCGGCGCCCGTATGTTCGCCGCGTACGGAATCATGTAGAAGACGCGGTAGAGCGGGAAATACCTTCCGAACGCCAGCAGGACTGAAACCAGAAACGCACCGCTCCAGAAGAGAGTATCGGCCCTCCTGGACGACCGGCAATGGTCATCAATCCCGGCCTCTGACAAGCAGGCGCTCGTGTCCGCCGGACCGGTTGCACGCCCGCCGGATTCCGTTGTCACAGGCCTGCGCCTTCTTCTCACGGCCACTACGATTGCATAGAGGGCAAACACCAGCGGTATCACCCCGAGGTACACGGTATGCTGGCGCAGGTTCATCAGACCCTGCCGGTGCTGATCCCACGACAGCGAACGGCCGAGACTTCCCCAGTATGGACCTTTCGGGTCACCGGTCTGGATTCCGTAGACACAAGGCGCAAGGAACTCAAGGATCTCATCCGGCGGCAGGCTCCAGTTCGTCGAGAACTCCCATTTGCTCTGCTCTGTGTCCCCTGTGGCCCCCATTGTAGCTGCAATCTTGGCACGGTCAGGGAGCACAACGTTGAGGGCGAACATCACGGAAGATATGGATATCGAGAAGAGCAATGCTCCGGCGAGTATCGCGCCAAGCGCGCTGCGCCCCACATACCTGACGCGGAGTCCACCCAAACCGGCCTGCGGCACCTGCTCTGCGGCCGATGATCTGCGCGGCCAATGGCGAAGAAACAGGAACAAGCCGTAGAACAGGGCCAGGAACGAGAACAGGAGGGCAACGTCTGGCTGGAGAGCGAAGGCTACTCCGGCGGAATAGCCGGCAAGTGCGAAATGGAAGAGTGTCCGGCGGGAGAACGCACGCTGGACCGCTGCAAGCAGGAGAATGCAGAAGGGCCAGGACTGGGTTTTGCCGTCGTGGCCGGCTGAGATCAGGGTGAAAGTGTGGGCTGACAGTCCCATGGCAATTGCCGCCACATAGACCGCCCACCCCTTTATCCCACAGCCGCGGAACCAGTAGACGGCGGCGAGCATTGCACCGAGTATTGAGCCGATACAAATACCAACCTTGATGGTCAGAAGCGGCATCAGGACTGTGATAAGGTTGTGGGGCAGCAACGGCCGGGCCATTGAACCGGCCCCCAAGCCGGACAGATTGTCCCACCACCCGAGGTACGAAGCTGGGAGGGAATTCCTGAGCTGAATGTGCCCGAAAGAACTGGAGTCGGGGCCCCAGATGAAAAGGCCCGAGAACAGGGGGTCCCAGAAAATCACCAGGAGTGTTATTGCGGCCGTGGCAAGAAAAGTACAGGCTGGCAGAATATAGCTCCGATCCCTTTCTGTATTCATATCGCCGACACTAGCAGACGCCTTCTCCCTGTTCCATGGAATTCTGCCGCGCCGCGCCCGGGCTGTCCGGACTTGACTCCACCATACTGCAGTGGCACCATCGCGGTCCCGAAAGAGAGAGGGCGCAGGAGTAATCACCGCACTGGCGGTATATATTGGAACAACAGGCCCTGTGAAGAGACTACTGGACAGTATCCGTGGATATCTCCGCTATCGGAGGGAACGCCTCGACATCGTCGTTTGGATGGCCGAATGCCCATTCACCGATGCCGTAGTAGACCAGATTTCCGCGCGCAAGCCGAATTCCATGGTAATAGCGGCAGGCCTGTTCCATGGGCAGGTATACGCATATCGGCCACCGGGGGTCGCGCTCAGCCGGTATCCCTTTCTAAACATCCTTACCTGGAAGTGTCGAAGCGCCCGCCTGGCCTATTTGTTCTATCCGCTTTTCATGATACTGTCATATCCCGTCCTGTTCAGTTTCTATCTCTGGCTTGGCTTGCGGTTCCGCGTCCGTTCGATTCTCATCTTCGATCACCAGCAGGCAGTCATGGCAGGCCTTCTCCGCAGGCTCGGGCTCTTTCGACGAGTCGTCTACTTTACCGGGGACTGGTACCCTGGAAGTTCCTTCCTCAAGGGCATCTGGACGCGCCTGAACAACGAGGTGTACTTTCCGGCATTGGACTGGCTGGCCTGCAAATTGTGCGACGTAACCATCAACCAGACCGTATTCGTCGAAGAGGGGCGTAAGAAATACTGGGGCAGGCAGGTTTCACGGACCGAGGTTGGATTCCAGCCGCCGCTGGTCGTGAAGACCAGCAATGGCGCCGCCAATCCACAAAGCCGCAAGCTCGCCTTCCTCGGCGCCGCACGCCCTGACTCAGGCCTGGATCTCGTTGTGAGAGCCCTGCCGCGAGTTCGGGAGCAGATTGGAGACGTCTCGCTCAAGATCATCGGACCTCCGAGCGACACGATTGACAAAGTCATGAAACTCGCGAAAGAACTCGGCGTGGCTTCCTCTGTGGAATACCTCGGGGTCGGCGACTATGCCACCTTCGCGACTATCCTGGCCGACTGCTATTGCGGGGTGAACATGATCAGCGACCCCAACTCCTACTCGGCGAGGGCCATTCCCGCCAAGATCCTGGACTACCTTCAGTATCTCCTTCCTCCGCTGGTGACTGCCGGCGTCGGGGTGTTCGGGGATGCGGTTCGGGAGCATAAGCTTGGACTGGTCATCGCCCCCACGGTCGATGCCACGGTGGACGGACTTGTGGAAGTGTTCAAAAGCCGGGCCTTCTTCGTGCAGAACATCCGTACTTTCATCAAGGAACGGTCTTCCACCGATTTGGTTGAACTTCTCTGCCCGGAATCCGACAGCAAGTGAGTCAAGCCCGCTGATTGGGGGCTATGGCTATCTCCGAAGGCTGAAGCAGTGTCACGCGCTCAGGGTGTCGCCTGCGGCGAGCGCGGAGTCAGCATCCATACCCTGCGGGCTTGGCCTGTGGAAGATTATGGTGGACCCGAACCAATCGAACAGGAACGGGACGTGCAGATAGTCCTTCAGCGCATGGCGAACCGCCGGTTGTTTGTCCGGCTCCGCAAAGAGCAGCAGGAAGCCGCCGCCGCCCGCCCCACAGAGCTTTCCGCCCAGTGCGCCGGCTGCAATCGCCTTGTCGTAGATGGCATCGATATGATTGTTTGATATGCGGCTGCTCAGTGTCCGCTTGAGCTTCCAGCTCTCCTGCAGGAGTGCGCCGAATTCCCGGAAGTCGCGTCCCTCCCTCAGGATATTGATCCCCTCCTCGACCATCGCCTGCATGGCATGCAGTTCGGTCTCCTTCTTTGGGATGTTCCTGATCTGTTCAACAGCGATATCGGAGGCGATTCGTGAAAACCCGGTGAAATAGAGCATGAGATGCTTCTGAAACAACTCCATCCGCTGCACCGGTATCACAACCGGGTGAACTGTAATGATGTTGCCAGGGAGGAACCTGACATAATTGAAACCGCCGTGGGAGGCAGTGACCTGGTCCTGCGACCCCACGTTGTCGCCGCACATGTCGCGCTCCACATGGGTGGCTTCCTTGGCCAGTTGCTCAGGCGTCGTCATTTCGCCCTTCAGCACGTGCAGGGCGTTGAGCAGGCCAACCGCGAACGAGGAACTCGTGCCCAGCCCGGTCTGCTTGGGCAGGTCACCGATGTGGTGGATATCAAGGCCCTGCGTTATCTCCATCAGTCGCATCGCTTCGCGCACGGCGGGATGGACAATCTGGTCAACGGTCTTCACGAGTTCGATCTGGGAGTAGACCACGTTGTGGCGGTGTTCGAAGAACGGCGGAAGCCGCCGGCAGAAGATATAGCAATAACGGTTGATCGCGGCAGCCAGCACGCAACCGCCGTGCTTCTCATACCAGGCCGGATAGTCAGTCCCGCCGCCGAAGAAGGAAATCCTGTACGGTGTGCGGCTGATGATCATGTGCGCCTTTCTCCACGACCGCGGGCACGGCCCGCACCAAAAGCTCTGCTCCAACCTCAACCGGATCCCCGGCCTGATCGGGCAGCATCGTACCAGAACATTCCGCCACGGGTCCACGAAGAAGTTCGGGGGAGGGGCAACTCGCCGGCACCCGCGAACCGCCGCGGCCGACACCCGAACTTGTTGCATTTGCCGGCATGATGGCATATTGTCCCCGCAAATGAACTGTCGCGTGTGCGATTCAACCGACCTTGCCCTTGCCCTCGACCTCGGCAGGCAGCCCTGGTGCAACAACTTCCTGAAACGGGAGGATGTCGGCAAAGAACCCTTCTATCCACTTCGGGTTGTCTACTGCAACGCCTGCAGCACCTTACAGCTCGACCACACTGTGCCGAAGGAAGTCATGTTCGGTAACCACACCTACCTGTCCGGTGTGACGCGGTCGCTCAGCGAGCATTTCCGCAACATAGCGGCCGAAACGGACCGGCGTTTCCCCGGCACCGTGACGGGCAAGTCCGTTCTCGACATAGGCTCCAACGACGGCACCCAGCTCAAGCATTTCCAGGCGCTCGGCTATGACGTCCTGGGTATCGAGTCATCCGCCCAGACCGCAAAGATCGCGGTCGAAGCGGGGGTCCCGACGGTTCACGCCTTTTTCAACCTGGACCTGGCCAGGAGCCTCAACCGCAAGTTCCATGTGATCAACGCCGCCGGCGTCTTCTTCCACCTCGAGGAGTTGCACTCGGTCACCGACGGCATCCGCGAAGCACTGCGCGGGGACGGCGTATTCGTGGTGCAGTTCCTCTACATGAAGCGTATCGTCGAGAACCTCGCGTTCGACCAGATCTACCATGAGCATCTCCTCTACTACAACCTGAAGACGCTTGATGTGCTCCTCAACCGCCACGGACTGGCCGCATACGACGCCTACCTGTCGCCAATCCACGGCGGATCAATGATTGCGTTTGTCACGCACAAGGGTACGCGCGAGCCATCGGACCGGCTCCTGGCGCTCAGGCGCGAGGAGGATGTTTCGCGGGCAAACGACCTTTCGACGTACAAGGAGTTCGCGCGGCGGATCGACGGGATGAAAGCCGAGAACCTGGCCTACCTCGGCAATGCCCGGCGTGCCGGCAAGCGAATCTACGGAATGGGCGCACCAGTCAAGGGCAACACACTTTTGAATTACTTCGGGGTCGGGACCGACTACCTCACATACCTCGTGGAGAAGAACGAGCTCAGGCGCGGGCTGTTCTCACCGGGCATGCATATCCCCATCATGCTTGAGAAGGAGTTGACCGAGCCGCCGGACATCTACTACGTGCTTGCCTGGAACTTCAAGAAGGAGATCCTCGCGAACAACGCGGATCTGATCAGGCGCGGTGTCGAGTTCTACTTCCCCGTCAACCCGAAGGACTGACGTCACCGCTTGCGAGCGGCCAGGGCCAGTGTCGTGGCGGCCGTCATCTTTGACAGGTCAAGAAGCTCAAACCCGGTTGCCGGGAACAATCCCTTCAGCGAGGCATCATTCAGCGGGCTGGGATGAATGTCCTTCTTGTAAGGTTTGCATGCGCCTTCAAAGAAGCGGAACCACGTGTGCTTTATGAGGATCCACAGCCAGCTGCTTTCGTTTGGCGTGGTTACGATGATGATCCCGCCCGGCCGCAGGACCCTCCTCAGGTCCGCTACCGCCCTTGACGGCTCCCGGAAATGCTCTATGGCCATGCTCAGGATGATGGCGTCGACGCTATTGTCCTCCAGCGGAAGGGCATAGGCAGAAGCGAGAAAATAGCGTCCCTTCGGGTACGCCTTTGAACAGTGCGAGACGGCTTCGGTTTCGCAATCGAAGCCCAGCACCCGGTGAGTGGTCAGGTAACGGCTGCCCAGGTAACCGTCACCGCAGCAGGCATCAAGTACTGTGGCGCCTGCAGGCACCTGCCCGATGAACTTGTCCACGTAGTTGACGATATTCAGGTTGTACCGGGTTTTGGGAAACCGGAATCGCCGGGGAAAGTTCGCGAAGTAGTACTCGCCCTGAAGTTCCTTAGCGCTCATGGATAACAACGCCTCTCTTCTTTGGTAACCCGCACATTTCCCGGCTCACTTGCCACGAACATCGTAGCGCCCGACAACCGTCAGCACCATCTCCCAGAGCGCCAGAAGGTTCCGCCAGAATCCTACAACCTTCGTAGGAACCGACCCGTCGTCGGGATAGATCCTCAGGACCGGAATTTCCACCGTCCGGAAACCGAGCTTCGGTGCCTTGACGCTCAAGAAGTACTGGATGTTGAAATGCACAAAACAATCACGAAACGGCTCTATCCGTGGATCGGTAAGGTATTTCTTGCTGTAACCACGGAACCCGTTTGTCGCGTCAGAATACCAGAAACCCGACCCGAGCCATATCAAGGGAGCCATGACTGCGCGGATGCCGATTCGCCGCAGAAAAGGGGTGTTTTTCTCCACGCCGCCATTCATGAATCTTGAGCCCTGGACAAAGTCGTACCCTTCATCCAGTTTCTCCACGTAACCCGGAAGGGCCTCTACCCCGTCCTTGCCGTTGCCGTCGATGAGAATCACACCCTCGTAGCCACTCTTGAGGGCATAGTCGAAACCCATCCGGATCGCGCATGCGCCGCCAGGCTCATCGGTGGTCAGCAGGGTTCTTACGCCCAACGGTTTCAAGACTTCAGGGCTGGTGGAGCCGTCGGTGCTGCGCCGCTCAGCGACAATGATATCAACCAACCCACTGTTAGGCTTCATCCTTTCGAGCTGGCCGATAAACCTTTTCCCCTCGTCATAGACAATGGGGATTATGCAGTACTTCGTGGCCCTGTCGCCGAACTTGGTGACGCTGTATTGGGGGACGGATGTGAATTTCATCTATATCTCTTGGACGCCCTTGATTACATCCGTGACGCACTTTGTCATGTCGCGCGGTGTCCAGGGAATGAGTTTTGCTATCTTTGAAGTGTCTAGCGACTTGGACCTGGTACCCACGTACCTGCCGACATCGTACTGCAGCAGCGTTTCGGGGGCTTGAAGCTGCCGGCAGACCTCGCCAGCGAACTCCTTGATCGAGTGATCCTTCCCGGCGCCGAGGTTCACGAGCTCACCCAGGACACGGTCGTCGTTCATGAGTGTGAGCATACCCGTCACAAAGTCTTCCACGTGCAGGATCTCGCGCCGCTGGTTGCCGTCTCCCCACAGGACGGCCGGCGTCCCCGTCTTCCTGGCCTCGATGATCTTGCGCACGACGTCGTAGATGAAATGCATCTGCCGCCCGTCGTGGTGGTAATACGGCCCGCAAAGAGTCGATGGAACCATGGTAGTGAACTTGAGCCCGAACTGCTTGCGCAGGGCAAGCGCGCCGATGTGCAGCATGCGCTTGGTCATGGCATATGCGTAGAGGGATGAAATCGGCTCACCCCGCAAGTAGTTCTCCTCAACCAGCGGCATTGCGGGGTCATACGAACAACTGGTCCCGATCAGGACGGTGCGCGCCTGCGGCTGGACGTCCTTCCACCATGCAAGGATATTGGTATTGATCTGCTGGTTGATGATCCACTGTTCACCCTGGTGATGGAGGCAGAAGTCGCCCGCCTGGGTCCATGCGGCCAGATGGAATATGTAGTCAAACCTGTCCTTGAAAGTGCCAAGCGCCTCAGCATGGCGCAGGTCGCATTCTGCGGACGATGGCGCCGCGACCTCGAAGCCGGCCTTCCTGAGCGCCGGAACAAGCGTCAACCCGAGAAAACCACGACCACCGGTTACAAATGCCTTCATGGATCATTCACTCCGCAATATGGCCCGGCAGAATAGCTTGGCGCAGCTGCCGGGGTCAAGGATGGACGGGAGCAGATCTAGCCCGCGAACCGATGCAACTGGCGATGCGCACGGCACTAGCGGCCCGGCTGCCGGGTCATCCGCGTGGCCACGTCCTGCGCCTCCTTCATGATGACGGAATTTGTGATGTTGTACTGGATGAAACCATGAAACCGCGGGGCAACCTCCTGGAACCTTGCCGGCTCCCTCTGCTGGAGGATCAACAACTGCGCAAGCAGGGCAACCCGGCTTTCACGGAAGGCGGCGGCGACATCGCTCGCCCTGAACACATCGACGTATGGCACCCGTTTCACCAGCGGGTCATAGGCCGTCGGCTGGGGGTGGTAGCTCCGCCAGGTCTCCGGCGACCGCCACTGCCTCAGCCAGCCTATGCCCATGCAGTCGAGGCGGGCATTCACTGATGCCCCGTATTCAAAATGATAGACTGGTTGCTTCTTCGCGAGCAGCCGGCCGTAGGTCTCGAGCATCAATGGATGCCCTGCGCCAGGCAGCATGACCGTCCAGGCGATCACCCTGCCATAGTCCACATAGAAGTAGTCGTAGCCGTTCCTCCGGAGGTGATCATCCAGGCACTCCCATCGTGTCAGCGGCGGCACGGGCTCCTCCGGACTCAGGGGCCTGGACGTGCATGGCCAGATGCCGTAGTAGCAGCCCTCGCCCATTGCGGTCTTGCCTTCCCCGCTGATTGCCGTCATGGCCTGGCGGAGGCCCGCGCCCATCCTCACAAGCGGAACAGTATGCGGCAATTGCTCGGCCATTATCAGCGCGACCAGCACCGCCTGTGCTACGCCCAGCGCAATACCCCTGCCGCGCAGGACCCTGTCGCCCACAAAGCGCGTCGTGTGGTGGATTCCTATTGCCGCCACCACCGGCCAGACCGCCATCTCCGGGATCTGTATCCGCGCCAGCGTGGTGTGGTAAAGCCCCCACGCGAGCAAGCCGAAGCCGGCGACGCCATTGAGGATGAACAGGGGATCATCGCAGATCGACCAGCGCCAGCGGTACTTCTGGAAATGCAAAATGGCTATTACAACCAGACCGGCAAGGAGGAACAACATGAACGCGTAGCCGTTCATGTACGTCCACAAGAACCAGCTGTTGGCGAAATTACCCACGCTGAGGTGCAGGTCGTTGTAGGTGTTGCCCTGCTGGAAGAGCGGATTCAGGATGCCCCACTTCCACTCAGCCGCCCCTGTAACGTGCTCAAGCCACCTGTACCAGCCGATGATCAGCAGCGGGAAGACAGCAAATCCGGCCACGAACGCGACGATCTCCATCAGCTTGCCTTTTATCCCGGCGGGATTGCTGTAGAACAGGACGAACACACCGAGCAGGAGGAGGTAGTTGAAGAAGCTGTAGTGATATGTGATTCCGGCGCCCATCGACAAGCCGGCGAGGAAGGTGTAGCGGCAGATCCTCCCCGGTGAGCGCTGCATGAACGCCAGCCAGGCAAGCGTTCCGCACAGGAGCATCGCCGAGTAGTCGTAGCCGCGACCGGTGCACTGGAACTGGGCGCTGTTGACAAGCCACAAGCCACCGGCAATCAGGGCAATTCGCGGCCCGAGTCGCCTGTGGCACCACAACAACATCAAGCCCATGGCCACCAGCGCAAAGAAGATGTCCAGCAGAGAGTGCGCAATGATCGAGTAGGTGCCCGTCAAGAAGATGACGCCGGCACGAATGATCAGGTTCAGTGGCTTGCCGTTGTCGAACCACGAGGCCGCACGGGCCGAGCCCATTTCCCGGTCAACGTATTCCTTGAGGGGCGTGCTGCGGTCGGTGTCGTGATACCAGCGCCATGTGACGCGGTAGACATCGCCGCCCATGAAGTGACTCATGGTGTCTGGGTCAGTAAAGTGCCGCTCGGATATGCCCCACAGCCGCAGTGCGGCACCGACGGCCAGGATAACGAGAATCATCCAGGGAGTCCTGAGCCGGGACAACCACAACGCAAGGATTGGACTGGCCGTGGACGATACTGCAACCGGGTCCTGCTGTGAGGCTGTTCGCTTCTTTGTCTTTCGGCTCAAATGGTCCCTGTGCCTTTCGCAACGGATGGAGAACATCTTCCTCGAATGATTGCCATACCAGAGTATGACAAATTGACGATGCTGGCGGAATCCTCTGAGACAGTTCCAGTCCCGCAACAGCTCCGGCAGGTTGCGTATTGAAGTGCGCCCTCAGCCACTTCGTGGCCACACCTCCGAATCCATTGATTCTACTTGCGGAGGAACTCGCCAATATCGCCTACATCCAGGCCGATGTCACGGCGAGCGTCATTCACGGTGCCGTAGCAGCCACAGAAATGGTCGGGCAAACCAAGCTTCTCGACAGACCTGCCAGCCACCTCGCATACCGCTTCGAATAATCCGTGTGAATCATGCACGACCTTCAGTTTCGTATTGGCGAACTGTGACACCAGTTCATGGTCAAAAGGCTTGATGGTGTGGAAGTAGAGAATGGTCACGTCCAGGCCCTCACTTGCCTTCAGGACCGGGTCAAGCATGGCTCCGGCAGTAATAACCGTAGTATTCCCCTGGCCCCGTTTCACGACAATGCCGCGAAACGCCTCCATCTTGAGATCAAGCGGGTGGCTGAAATCTGACAGGCGGAAATAGGATGTTATCGGGTCCGCATAGTGTCGCCTTATGAGGAAATCCGTCTCCTTCTTTGTTCCCGGCTGGAAGACTTGCGTCTTCGGCAGGTTGCGCATGAAAGAGACATCAACCCACGCCTGGTGAGACGGGCCATCCCAAGCCCAATCAACGGTGCCGCCACAACTGACCAGGCAGGCAGGATAGTCATTGTAGACAAGGTCAATCTTGATTTGCTCCATGGCTCGCTCGGTCAGAAAAGCGCCAATGGTGTGAACGACCGGTATGAATCCCTGGGATCGGAGGCCGGCCGCAGCGCTTATCAGGGTTTGTTCGCAAATTCCCATGTTGTAGAAGCGGTCCGGAAATTGCGCCTGGAAGTCGCGGAACATGTATACGCTGATGTCGCCCAGGATCATCACGACTCGAGGGTCGGACTTGGCCAGATCGAAGAACGTGTCCTTAAACTGTTTGCGCATGTAGCTCCCGCAAAAGTATGTCAAGTTCAGCCTGTGAAGGGGACCGCCTGTGCCAGGCGTGGAAATCCCCAAGAAGTGTGGCACATCCCCGCCCCTTCTCTGTCCTGCACACTATGGCCTTAACACCCTTGGCGGGGGTGCGCAATGCGGCAAGTATCGCGTTCACATCATGTCCATCCACCTCCTGGGCGTCACATCCGAACGCCGCAAGCCGTTCGAGCGGATTCGGGATTTGAAGGCAGCGGACCTGGGATCGATTGTCGTCATAAAGGATTGTCAGATTGTGCAACTTCTGGTCCACGGCCACCATGATTGCCTCCCAAACACTTCCCTCGTTGGCTTCTCCATCCCCTACCAGGGTGTAGACTTTTCGCGAAGATCCCCGGATCTTGATTCCCAGCGCCATACCAGCCGCAATGCCGATCCCGTGGCCAAGAGATCCGGTAGAGGCCTCCACTCCTGGAATCTTGAGCCTGTCAGGATGACACCCCAATCGGGACTTCGCAGTCCCGATTGTCATACACTCTTCCAAAGTCAGATACCCGTACTCCGCGAGAACGCAGTAATAACCCAACGCTGCATGTCCCTTGCTCAACACAAACAGGTCGCGATCCTCGGCGAGGGGATTCCCAGGGTCGTGTTTCATCGTGGCATAGACAGCAACCAATGCTTCGACGATGGAAAACGAAGTGGGAATATGTCCATGGCCGCTGGCCACAGCACAGCGCAGGATATTCTCGCGAATCTTTGTGGTGTCGGGCAAGTTCTTCATGGTCCGCTTCATTAGCAGCTCTTAAGCAGGGATTCAAGCCCCGCGTCAAGATCCACCTTCGGCTCCCATCCCAGCAACCGCCGGGCCTTCGAGTTGTCCGGGTTGCGCACGTTCAGAACGTGCGCGTTCTTCTCGACAACTTGCGGGCTTCTTCCCAACAGCTTCGAGCTGGCCGCAATGACCTGGCCAAACGTTATGATCGAATTGCCGGACAGGTTGAACACTTCAAAGCCTGTACGGCCAAGGGCGGTTAGAATCCCTGCCGCAATATCCGACACATGCACGAACCGCCGCCCGGACTTCAGCGAGCAGTTCACCTCGATGGTGTCCAGTGTGCCGACTTCCTTGAACAACCCTTCGACTGCGCTCATCGGGCTGGGCCGTGGGCCGTAGATGATGCCGAAACGGAGCACCGTCACGGGGCACAACCCCCTCTGATGGGACATGCACAGCAGCCGTTCACCGACGATCTTGGTGAGGGCGTACTCCGAGACGATCTGGTTGGAGTCGATGACGGAGTCCTCGTTCACAACCGCGTCGCCTGCGGTGTTGCCATATACCCATTCGCTCGATGCGAATATGAACTGCTTCACCTTCCGGGCCTGGGCGGCGCGCATCAGATTCAAGGTGCCGTTGACGTTCACGTCAAATGCCGCCGCGGGATCGCGCCGGCAGTCCTGGTCGCGCGAGATGGCTGCGAGGTGGATGATCGCATCGGCGGACTCCGGTACCGAATCAGCAACCTCGGGCGCGCGGATGTCCACCTGCCTGCAGTTCTTGTCCGCCGGCGCAGCAGAGTCCACGCCGACAAAGTCCACACCCCGCTGCCGGCAGTGCTTGATCAACTCCTTGCCGACAAAGCTCTCAGACCCTGTGATGAATACTTTCATGGCCACCTTTCTCACGCAGGAAACGTCAGCAAATCAAGGTGGCACAATGCCACGCAGGGCCGGATCATGTCAAGATTTCGAGTCCACCGCCCGGCACGAGCTGCACCCGAGAGGCGCAACACGGATCGCGCAGCGGAACCAGCACGCCAGACCTGCCCGCCCGCACCATGCCAGGAAGCATGCGCCCACGGTCAATCTTCATGCCGAAGCTTGAGGTAGAGCCACCCACCAAGCTTGGTGGCCCTCAGCTTTTCCACAGAGGTGAATATCGAGTGATTCCGCAACACGGGATAAGCGAGACGGGCAACCGTCTTACCAAACCTGTACTCAAGCGCACGTCGCTTCGTGATATTCCTTCCCCGGACCAGAAGCTCACGTCGCTGCTCCTTTGTAAATTCAGGAGTCTCAAACACAGGTTCAATATCCACCGGCGAAAAATGCTCCAGGTAGTACTCCGGCGCATAGAAGAATCGCGCTTTCCCGGCGTTCTCCATTTCCTTCAGTTCGGCGTACGCTTCTGTGCCGCGAAATGGTATCAGTCCGTATACGTTGACATATGATGCCGGCAGTGTTTCGGCCAGGGCGATGGTGTCCTGTGCCGTGGCATAGGTTTCGGCAGGGTGGCCGAGGATAAAGTTGACCGCAGTGCCTATCCCAGCCTCCCTTGCCCATCGGACGGCATCAAACATCTGGCTGACCTTCAGGCCCTTCTTGATTTTCTTCAAGATCTCGTCGTTCCCCGACTCCATCCCAAACCCCACGAAGTTACAGCCCGCTTTCTTCAGAAGATGGAAGAACTCCTGATCAACGGTGTTCGCCCTGATCCCGTTCCCCATGTCCCATACGATATCCAGCTTGCGGTCGATAATCTGGCGGCAGACATCCTTGGCCCTATCCAGGTCAACATTGAAGGCATCGTCAGCCACACCGAATCTCTTGAAACCCCTCCGTGCGTACAGCTCTATTTCATCCACCACATTCGTGGCTGAACGCAGCCGGAACTTCCGCCCGGTCACGAGCGGCGCTGCGCAGTAGGTGCAGGCGTACGGACATCCTCGCGACGTGATGATGCCGTAGAACTTCCTGCGCCAGGCCGGATACTTCCTAAGGTCAAACTCTGTCAGGTCAGGGAAAGGCAACTCATCAAGGTTCAAGATCAGGTCTGTGTTGTCCTGAACCACGTAACTGCCTTCTTTACTCCGGAAGATCAACCCGGGTATCTTTGAAAACTCCGCGTCCCCACCCCCTCTTTCCAACGCAGCGACAAGACGGTAGAGAGGCAGCTCACCATCCCTCATGACTCCAAACTCTACACCTGTTTGCTCAAGAAACTCCTTGTTGGTGACTGAAATGTGAGGACCACCAACAACTATCGGCGCCGATGTATGCTTGCGAACCTCGGCTGCCACATCTTTTGCCTCATTGGCAACATTTGAGTAAATGGTAATTCCAACGACATCTGGAGAGTGCCGTTCCACCGCATCCCTGACATGTGTGCGGAAGTTAGGGTAGTCAAACGCAGAGTCCAACACCCGGGATTGGATGCCCTTCTGCTTGAGATAGGCAACGAGGTAGCCAATGCCCGTATGTGGAAACGGCATGCTGGTCATTTTGCCATCCCATCCACGGGCCGGCATCGCTATGAACAGTACTCTCATCCCTGCTCTGCCCTCTCTTTATTCTTCGCCGACAAGCACCGTTCAATTCCTACTCCGGCGGGAACGATTAGTCAAAAGAATACAGGCAGAAGACCAACGCGTATGCAACCTATCGGCATGCAGGCAACCCGTCCAATCCTCCTGCAACTTCTCTGAATATTGACTGCGCATTCAAAAAGGGGCAGAGTCAGCCCAAATGACCCTGGGAGGAATATGAGTGTCCTGACAAGACTCGGCTCCGTATCAATGTGTTTTCCCGAAAGCAGGCTGAAGACCTACGCCCGCCGCATCGGATACCGCCTGATGAGGGGCCTACGCAGTTCCAGCCGGACTATCACCTTCAACAACGTAACGCTGAAGATGTACGACTATCCCCTTCTTGGCGGGACCGGTTTCGAGGAGCCTGCGCTCAGCGGGTACATCAAACACCGGGATGTTCAGCCGGGCGACATTGTTGTGGACGTCGGAGCATATGCGGGCGACTTCACGATCTATGCCGCCATCAAAGCGGGGCCATCCGGCAAGGTGATCGCGTTCGAACCCGACTCGAATTCACATGCAATGCTCTGTGAAAACATTCGCCTGAACAGCCTGTCCAATGTCACAATCCTCAAGAAGGGGCTTTGGTCGGAGGACGGGGAGTTGTCCATAACAGGAACCGCCTTTGCCTCACAGTTGAGTCCCGATTCCATCAAGTACCCTACCCGGGTGCAGGTGTGTTCGCTGGACAACGAGCTCAAGCGCCTGGCCATCAACAGGGTGGATTTCATCAAGGTCGACATAGAGGGCGCCGAGATGGATGCGCTGAAGGGCATGAGCCACACGATGGAGAGCAAACCCTATCTTGCGATAGCCAGCTACCACCTGAAGGACGGGGCACGCACATCCACGTTGCTGGAGCCAATCCTCCGCGGCAAGGGATACAGGGTGGCGACAGAAAACCCGGTGCACCTTACCACCTTCGGACTGCGTTGACCCAACGCCCCCCGGCAGCTCTGCTCACGGGGCCAGGCCGCCGCCATTGTATAGTGCCACGATATCCCTGAACGCCTGCTCGTACTGGCGTGATATTTCCTTCCACTCATACACCGGGATATCCCTTTCGGCATTGGCTGCAAGCGCGGCTCGCAGGGCCGGAGACTCGCGGAGCTTCAGGATGGCTGCCGGGTAATCACGGGTCAGCAAGGCGTTGACGCCGTTCTTGAACAGGCAATTGGGTATGCCGTCATACGCGAGGATCGGCTTCTTCATCCGGAGGTACTCATGGAACTTGGCGTTGCAATCCGTGTCAGCCGTGCACACAACCACGTCCGCCTGGCTGATGACTGCCCACTTGTCGTTCTCCGGCAAGCGCCCGAGGAAGACCACATTCCCCGAAGCACGGCGCTGGAGGTCAGGATTAGGCGTACCGATCATGTACAACTTGATTCCTGCCGGCACATGCGCCATGGCGTCAACTATGTCGCCGGTCCGCTTGTAGAGCCCCTGATCCCCGCAGTACACCAGCTTCAGGTCGCCCGAGACGCTGATCTTGCAGGCGTTGACGTCATACTCCGGGTGGTCGCAGCCATTGGGGATATACCAGGTCTTCTTGCCCCAGCCATCCGCCCTCTTGCGATTGTGGTGACTGATTGTGACGATGTAGTCGGAGCCGCGGACGATACGTGGCTCGAACCACTGCATAAACCTACCCGGCAGCCACCCGAAATTCGTGTCCCATATGACATCGTAGAAATCGTCCCAACCCAAAACAATTGGCCCGCGCCATTTACTGAACCATCTTCGCACCCAGACCGGCAGAAGAGCAGTCGACCCGTTGGTGAAAATGAGATCCGGGGAGAAGCGTTCCATGACCCGCGCCAGTACGAACGGATTCCAGCTGTCATGAAATGCCAGACGCTGAATCTGCCACCCCACACGCTCGAGGTGGTACAGGATCTGGGCGTGCCCCCACGGGGTCTTCTTTCTGTATTCCTCGACAGTGTTGGCGTATTCGCCGCGATTTCTGGAACTGCTGACATATAGAAGGCGTTTGTTCATGTCATCTTCCCAAAGCCCGGCGTCGACAGCAACTTGTCCGCCGCAAACGCCGTCTCATAGCGTCTGCCTCCCGCGCAGAAACCCCCGTACAGAAAAGATGCAACTCACGAACAACAGCAGGATATTCAGAAAGGGCACAAAGACTATCCGCGGGTCCCGCCATTCCCTCGCATACAACTTGTGGGAATAGGCAAAGGCATACACCATGATGACAACAGCTCCTGGTATGCGTATCCAGGGAATCAGCAACATGACGACGAGAATCTCCCTGAAGAATGCGCGCACGGTTTCCGTCAGGCTGCCGCAGCCATAGCGCCTGTAGATGGCTCCCTGCGATTCGGCATATTGAGCATGCTTGTAGATAATGTGTTGCATGCTGAAATGCGGATCCCTGCTATGAAGGTGCAGTATGCCTGCGTCCGTTCCAAGCACTTCACCCCTTGTCAGCAGTTTTCGTACAATGTCACCATCTTCACCCGCTCGTCGAAAGGTCTGTCCGTCGAACATGCCCGCCGCCTCCAACGCCGTTCTTCTGAAGCAGTCGAACTTGCCGTCCAGGCCGCGTTGCCTCACGCCAAGCTGGCGAGCGAAGAAGCACTTCTGCCAGAAGTTGTAGGTCTTCCAGAGCTCCAGCGGGTGGTCAACATAGTGATAAGTCGCAAGCACCTTATCATTCAACAGGAATGGCCCAACAAGCTGTTCCAGCGCACCAGCACCCTGAATTACCACGTCAGAGTGCAGGGTTACAATCAGATCACCGCTGGACCTCGAAATCCCGTCGTTGTAGGACTGAGCCAACCCCAGACTCTTCGCATGCTGCACCAGGACAAAGGGAAGCTGCGTGCCGTCCAGGACGCTCCTCACCACCGAGACAGATTCATCCGTGGAGGCGTCGTCGACGACAATGAGTTCATGAATGGCAGTATTCTGCTGGACAAGACTACGGAGAGTCCCGGCAACAGTGTGTGCCGCATTGCGAAGTGGCATCACCACTGAAACCTTCATCGCCGGCCTCATTTCCGAACTCTCGCTTTCGCTACAAAATTGGAGACAAAACAGGGTGGGCCAGAACCATCCCAGGATCTTGAGAAACCAGTACCTCCTTCTTACCAAGTTGTAGCCCCTGATGGCTGTGACCGCCAACCCTGCCTCCTCAAGCGTGTCTACCAGACTCCGGCGGGTGAAGAACTTGAGGTGCTCTGCGTCCATGATCCCCCCAGCCTTGTTGTACGAAAAGAGTCCGAGCAAAAGGCAAAGCCGTATGGAAGCAAAGGCAACATTCGGAACAGATACCACAAACACACCCTTGTCCGAGAGAAAACCTTTCAGTCGTTCAAGAACACTGGCTGGAGACTTGAGATGCTCAAGAATGTCGGCACAAACGATCACATCAAAGCGGCAACCCTGCAGAGCGTGAAACAGTGCTTGTTCGACGTCCTCGACAACTACCTGGTCGTAGTAAGGCCTGGCAATGGCGGCGGCGGCCGGGTTGCTTTCGACGCCAACCAAACGTCTTCCTGCTTTCGGTCCGCCAAGTCGCCGCCCCAATCGACCCGTTGCACACCCGACATCCAGAACGCTGGCACCATCGGGAATTAGTCGCATTACGTGTGGATTGAATGTGTCATACTTGATTGCAGGCGAACTCCCGGAGGATGATCGACAACAGGCAGTCGTCTGCGACGTCATCTTCTTTCCCCGCCATCGACATGACGACTCCAGCAACTCGGCATATTGAGAGCCACTTCGATGTTTCCGAAAGGTTGCCCCGTCCTTGGACCGTGCA
>JBAXKQ010000003.1:0-58443 GCA_037135275.1 bacterium | reverse complement strand
GCCGGTGGGCCGGAGAGGCTGTCATTGACAGACACGCCGTTGTCGGCAACCAGTGTGAGTGTGCCGGCGGCGGTCATATCGCCCGTTGTGGCATCGAGAACAATACCGCCCGCCGAGGTGAGGACAACGCCATTGGCGAAGAGTATGTTGTCGGCGCCGTCGGCTGCGTTGTCCGCATCGCCGTCGAGCCGGAGGTCGTCGTCGGCGGTTGCTATGCCGGCGCTGGCGGCGATGCCGTTGTCGGCTTGGACGACGAGCGCCTGGAATGTCGATGCGTTGTTCACGAAGGACACGGCCCCGCCAGCATCCAGCGTAACGACGTCCGCGTTCTGGCTGTTCAGGGTGGTGATGTTATCGACGACAATCCTTCCAGCAGTGTCCAGTTCGAGGGATGGGGTGGTAACGCGCTGAAGTTCCGTCCCGGCAATATTCATTCCGCCGGCAACAGCGGTATCGCCCAGACCGATACCGACGCCGCTGGCGTCAACGATGTTGACGGAGGAGCCGATGACATCGCCGTCGATGGCTATATCGCGTGTCCTGAGCAGGATGGCCCCGCCCTGGAGAACCACCGGATTGATGTGGTGGCTCAGCGCGATGGAACTGCCGTAGATCCGGATCTGGCCGGTGCCGGCATTGATTGTATCGTTAACGCTGATGACGCCGGAGTGGCCCATCATGTTCACATCGCCACCGCCGGTCGTGATCGTTGCCCCTGCAGTGGTTGTGAAATCGACGCCAATCGAAACAAAACTGCCACCATCGGTTAAAATGAGATCGTTCAGGACTACATTGCCGGAGGCGTTGATGCTGACCATGCCACCACCACTGTCGATCATTGCGTTGACGGTTACGTCATTGTCGGCTTGAAGGCTGATGAATGTGGCGTCGGCGGTGCCTGGGGTGAGGTCCGCTATGTCAGCGTTAATGAGAATATTGTTGTCAGCCTGAAGGCTGAGTTGATGACCACCGGTGTTGTTAAGGTCTATGATATCAGACACGGTGATATTGCCTTGCTGCGTTCCGGCTCCATTCAGGGTTGTCACAATAACGTTATTATTCTGCAGGCTTGCCAGCAATGTGCCGATGTTGGCGACGGCGCTATCGGTTTCGGGGTTGAACTGTGAGTATGGCGGGCCGCCGCCTGGGATCCATTCGCCGTCGCCGGGTGGTGAATTGGCAAGGGTTACGTCTGATGGGTCTATTAGGAATGTTCCGGACTGGCTGTTTTCTGATGATGCGTTGACAGTTCCGAAGATTTCCACGTGTGTGCGACCGGAGACTTCGACAAATCCGCCGTTGCCGGAGCCTTGGCCGCCCTTGCCTCGATTACGGCGCCCCTGCGGAACAGGGCGGATCCCGGGGAATAGACGATCACGGTGCCGCCATTGCCATCGGTTCCGGCGTTGGCGGTGGTGACGCTGTCATCGCCGAGGGCGACGGTGTCGGATGCGGTGATTGTGACCGTGCCGCCTGTGCCTGCGGTTCCGTCGGCGTTTACCACTCCGAACTGGCCGACGCGGGTGCCGCTCATCGCTACTGAGCCGCCGACATTGCCGGAAACCGAGACTGTACCCTGGTTGATGACCATGCCGGCATCCGATGTGGGCGGCTGGACGGCCTGATCTGGTGTGGCGGTCTGACCGGTGCTATCGGGCTGGTCTGTGGGCGGTGTTTCGGGGGTTGTGCCGACGGGAGGCGTGTCCTCACCCGCATCGCTCTCCGGGGCTGGCGCCTTGTCCAGGCACCTGCCATCCACGAGCAGCCTGATCGCGCCGCCGGCCGCATTGTCGATCTCGATGGATCCGGCTGCGGCGGCCATCATGACAGTGCCGGCCCGGATGGTGCCGGAGTTATCCACGACGCTTCCGAAGAGGCATGCGCGGTCTTCGGCCGTGATTTCGCCCTGGTTCACGACTGAACCGGAACCCTGGCCGGTGAAGAGCATCCTGCCGGCCGCGAAATCCTCGTCGGTTATGTCCAGTGCCGATGCGAAGAGGGAAGCGACGCTTATCCTCGCCGACGGGGTGAAGAGAATACCGTTGGGGTTTATGAGGTAGACATTGCCATTGGCCATGAGCACACCGGCCAGAACGCTGCTCTCGCTGCCGGTAACGCGGTTCAGGATGGCGGCCGAGGAGTCGGGCTGGATGAACTGGACGCTTTCGGGGGAGCCGATGCTGAAGCTATCGTAGTTGACTATGGCATTTTGGGAGGTCTGCAGGACGGTCATGGTGTCGCCCTCGCGTGTGAAGGCGACCTCGCCGTTGGCGACTGTTTCGCCCTTTGGCAGGGCGAGGAGCGGGGTTGCATGGCAGAACATGACATGCGCTGCGGCTATCAGCGCGACGGTCCTGCTGCGCCGGGTCAATCGTTGTGTGAAGATCATGTAATATGCTTTCGGTGGATGTACTGAACGCGCTTCCGTGATTCCATGATGCTCTTCAATTGTCTGTTGCGGCTGTTGAACGTCTCCTAGAATTGCCCCTGGATGCTCAAGTGTCCACGGCCGGATGATTCCGATGTGGTGGTTTCAATAAACGGGAAGCCCCAGTCGAACCTGAGCTGTAAATGGCTTATGGCCGCGACGCGCAGGCCAGCGCCGACGCCCAGCAGGGACTGGGATGAATCGATGCCGACCACTGGCTCCTTTAGGCTGACGTAACCGCCGTCCACGAATGCCACGAACTGTATGCGGGCTGCTCCCTCGGCTGGTGTATCGCCTTTGCCGGTGGTGTTGAACAGGCGTGCAAATGGCGATCCGGCCAGTGGTGTGCGCAGCTCGATTGTCCCCGAGACACCGTCGTCGCCGAGGCACTCGCGTTCCTGGTAGCCGCGGGCCGAGTCCATGCCGCCGACAGCCTTCTGTTCAGCCGGCACCAGCGGTGCGTTCGCGAGCTGGCCGTCCGCCTTGAGGAACAGGATCCACTCGCCGCTCCGTGCGCCGTCCTTTCCTGTGCGGCCGAAGAGAGGCTGGAGCCTGGCGAGTTGGAGCCGTTCAATCATGTAGTCTGCCTTTGCATTGACCCGTTGGGCGGCGAGTTCATCGCTGTCGGAACCGCCGACGCTGAAAGCGGTCTGGCTGGCCAGGAAGTTGCGGCCGCCCAGGCAGTCCGGCTTGACGGAGGAATAGCTCAGTGCCGCCGCCATGGGGATCAGCGTTACCTGGTCGGTTTGTTCCACGGTGTTGCCGGTGTCGCACTTGTTGTTGAAGGAGAGCTTGTTCTCGACCCCCTTGTAGGTTGCGCTAACCGCGACCGACAACAGGCGCCTTTTGTTTGCCTGCAGGTTGTAGGATGCCTGGATGCATGCGAACCAACCGATGCCGATCAGGTCTATCTCTGGGACCACTTCCTCGGCCGTCACATCGGAGTACCCGCCATAGATCGTGAACGAACCGCCGTTGCCGGTGTTGAACGGGAGGTTGTAGCTTGCGGCAAAGGACAACAGCGAGCTCAGGTCAAGGGATGAAAGGGTGTTGAACGTGAGTATGTCGTTATGCCTGGTGAGATTGAGGTGTTGGAAGGTAAGCGACGTACGCCATTCCTCGGTGCTTTCGGTTCCCGTATTCTTCACTTCGGCAACGCCGTGGACTGGCGTTCCCTCGCGGACGAAGAACTCCATGTCGGCATACCGCCGTTCCGATCCGGATGAGGCGTCCTTCCGCAGACTGAGGTTGGTGTCCATCTTGATATCCGGATGCGCGTTGAGCGCGAAGACCGTCCGGTAGAACTCCTCATAGTTGAAGGTGTCCTCCTCCTTCATGAGGCGCAGTTGGCGGCGGAGCTGGGCTTCGCTGTAGTACGTTCCAGCGAACGGTACACGGCCGTTGCCATCGGCGCCGCGTGGGCCGTTGCCGTCGAAGAAGCTCATCCTGCCGACACGCCCCTTGTCGACCTCGATTGTCAGTACGCCTGGACGGAGGTCTGCCGGGACGATCTTGAGCCGTGCCAGGTAGTAGCCGGCTTTCGTGCAAAGATCCTGGTGCCTGGTAACAATGTCCAGGATATCCTGCTCAGTAAGTGTCTTGCCGGCTATTTCAGACCTGATGGCGTCCTGCATACGCATGCGGTTGAGCCACTCCACGTCTCCGCGGAAGTCCACGGTGCTGATCAGGAACCGGTCGGGATCCGGGGTGTCGGGCGGTCCGGGCTGCGGGGCGGGGGCGGAAGCCCCGGCCGGATCCTGGCATAGTGCCGGGCCAGACGCAGCCAACAACACGAAACAACAAGACAGTACGGCAAACAATAACAAACGCTTCCTGTTACTCATCCGAGTGTCGCCCCTGGAAACCACCCCTGAACGTACCGGCAGCCTGCCCCTGGTGATGCAAGAAAGGGGGAGGTGGTGCTACCGGCTTGTGCTCTTTCCGGACACCGGCACGGGTATCAGCTCATACAGTGTGCCGGTCTTTGAGTCATACTCATAGCTACGGTCCCGTGACATGCCGAACTTGTCGAGGAGTTCATTGTTGTAGCGGGTCATGTCGCCGGTCTTTTCACGATCCAGCACAGTCAGCGCCTGAAGAACAATCGAGTCCAGTTGTTTGGAGCTGCTCAGGTTGACAAACCTTGCCGCCTTCTCCTTGCTGTTCAGGACCATGTGCACCCGTTTCCTGTCGTCAGACTCAGCCCTGGTCCTTGCCTTTGCCGTGCCGTTGGTAGTCTGCTGTTCGCCGGTGATGTCGGTGATGGTTCGCGTCTTGTCGTCGTAGCGGTAGTTACGATCCCTGCTAATAGCGTAGTCGGCAGCAAGGGCGGCGTAGGTCTTGTCGATGGCGGTTTGCTTTTCACGAATAAGCCGCTTGATGACCCTGACTTCCTCCATCGCGTTCCTGCGGCCGTTGACCAGGTTCAGGAATTCCTGTTCCGAGTCCTTTTCAATCCTGGTGTGGACGCGGCTGAGGACACTGTTGGTGGTGCGGTTGACCGTGTTTGTGCTGCCGCCCGGCGTTTTCGCCTGGCGGGCCGGGGGAATGTCTATGGTGGCAGCCTTCTCGGCAGCCACTGCGGTCTGTCCATTGAAGAGTTGGGCGGCGGCGACAAGTCCGGCCACGCACATGCCTGAAAGGAATCTATTCATGTTCGTCCTTCCTATTCCACGGAGACAGACAGCTCGGGTCATTGCCATCCTCGAACCAAACCGTGTCATCACGCGAGAGGTATCAATTGTAGCGTTCGACCGCAAGGGTATTTCGTTGGATTGTTGTTGCGCGAGAATGTTGTAGCGGCGGTGGGCGTCCCGGTTCAGTTGGGTGGCTGTTGAGAAGATTGCAGCGATGGCACGCTGTTCAGGCAGTGTGGTTCCGCTCCGCGATAGCGAATTCCTCCGGCTCCGGCGCTTCAAACCGCAACGCGCTGCCAGTGACAGGGTGGGTGAATGCAAGCGAGGCGGCATGAAGCGCCATCCTCTGGTACGGCCAGAGCCGGTGCTTTGCCTTGCCTTCGCCGTATCGGGGATCTCCCAGCACGGGGTGCCCGGCGTCGGCGAAGTGGACCCTGATCTGGTTGCGCCGCCCGGTTTCAAGGCGTACGCGCACACGGGTGAAGCCAGGCATCCGCTTTTCCACGACGTAGTGTGTTACGGCCCGTTCGCCCTCGCCGGGCGCGGATGCACATCGCCTGTGTATGACGCGTTTATCGACAACAAGGTTCTTGTTGAAGACCCCGTGGTCGGAGGGCATGCAGCCGGCCACGAGAGCAACGTAGTGTCGCTCGGGTCTGGCGGCCGCGAACTGTTGGCGCAGCAGTTCGCCCACGGCTTCTGTTTTTGCGAACACGAGCGCTCCCGACACGCCGCGGTCGAGACGGTGAACGATGGCCAGCCTGGCCAGGTGTTTGCGCCCGCGGCTGACGTGTGCCTGCAGATGGTGTACCAGGGTATCCTTCTCGCGGGCGGGAGTTGGCACGGTCAAAAGGTGCGCCGCCTTGTCCACGACCAGGAGATGCTCGTCCTCGAACAGGACGCTGAAGGGCTTATTGTCTTTCTGGCGGTGCTTTTCCGGGTAGGTGCGGTTCCGGTCGTATGTGACGGTCACGACGTCGCCGACCGCCACCCGGTCGAAATCCGAGGCGCAAGTTGTTCCGTTTACTTTCACGCAGTCATGCTGAATGAGTCCGCGTACTTCAGCCCGTGACCGGCCGGTTGCATCCCTGACGGCACAATCCACCCGTCCTGCATTTGCCGCTGTGATTTTGAGCTGCCGTGTCGCCATCGTCATTCCTCGACAATAGGGCCGACGCTGCCCTTCCGTCAATACCGGCCGCTGTGGTCATGGCATTGCCGGAGGCCAGATCAATCTCTCCATCAGTGGGTGGCACAACCGGGGGAAGATACCTTTGGGGGAGTTCCTGCGGGTTCGTTGCCTGACAGGCGACTTGCCATTCAGGCTGGTTGTAGATACTTTGAGTCGACTGGTTCCACGACCTGAACAGGCGGTGAGAAGGCTGCGGTCGAATGGCGGCTTTCCGGACTGCGGGCAACAGGCGTTGCTGCCGGCAACTGACTACGGATAATTGACTACTGGCTACAGACCATGAACAACACCTCTGCCGTGACATCGCTCTTTCTCTGCAAGCCCGGCTTTCAGGACACGTGCAGCCACGAGCTTGCGCGGACCGGCCTTGCCGTGGTTGACGCCGGGCCCGGGTTTGTCGTGGCTGAGCCGACAGGGGGGCGGCTGTCGCGTGCCGCGGACTGGTGTTTTCCGGTTTGGGCGCTTGAGCGCCGCGCCGTGGTGCCTGGCGGGTCGGTTCATGCCAATGCCAGGACTCTTTTTGAGATATTCGGAAAGTGGGCGCAAGGCAGGGAGTTCAGTCGATCCTGGCCGGCGGTGTTCATTCCGCCGCCGGTCCAGGGGCGTGAAGGTCCCCTGGCCGGGGTGAAGAAGCTCTGGCGTGAGATGCTGCGCGAGCGCATGTCGCGCGTGGCCAAGCTTGCGGTGGACGAGGCAGGGCTGGGGTGGGGCGTGCACGACGGGTTCTTTGCCCACTGGGATGGCGACGCATGGCATGTCGCCACGACCGCATACTATGGGGGCCAGGCACGGATGCGCGATGTGCCTGGCGCGCCGTCGCGGTCATTCCTCAAGATCGAGGAGGCAATGCGCGTCTACGGCCGCGGTCCTGGCCCGCGCGAATCTGTTGCCGATCTCGGCGCCGCCCCGGGAGGGTGGAGCCTGGGCGCCGCGAGGCTTGGCGCGGCTGTCACGGCGGTGGACAACGGGCCGCTGAAGGGCGATGCCGCATGCCATCCGAACATCAGGCACCTTGCCGCCGATGCCTATACCTTCACCCCGCGTCCGGGCTCGACCTTTGACTGGCTCTTCTGCGACCTCATCGACAGGCCGGAGCGGGTGCTTGGCATAGTGGAGCGATGGCTGACGGAACGATGGTGCCGCTTCTATATCGTCAACCTGAAGCTGGGCCGATGCAACGCAGCCGCGCAGCTCGACAGCCTTCAGGATCCGCACGGGCCGGTGCAGGAGCTCAGCGAACGTTTCCTGATGCGCCAGCTCTACCACGACCGTGACGAGATCACACTGATGGGGCAGGCGAAGAAGAGACACTAGACTGCCATCGACCCCGGGCCTTACCCGTGCTTGACTGGGCGGAAGCGGATGCGGCGTGGCTGGTCGGCGGCATCCCCCAGGAGCTTGTGCTGGTTCTCGCGGTACTCATCGTAGTTGCCCTCGAACCATGTGACGCGGCTGTCGCCCTCGAACGCCAGGATATGGGTGGCGACACGGTCCAGGAACCAGCGATCATGGCTGATGACAATTGCGCATCCGGCGAAAGCCTGCAGGCCTTCCTCCAGTGAACGGAGCGTGGTGACGTCGAGGTCGTTTGTGGGCTCATCGAGGAGCAGCAGGTTGCCGCCGCTCTTGAGCAGTTTGGCGAGGTGCACACGGTTGCGTTCGCCGCCTGATATGACTCCCACCTTCTTCTGCTGCTCCGTACCGCGGAAGCTGAACCGGCTGCAGTATGCCCGCCCCTTCATCTCGCGGCCGCCTACATCCACTGTTTCCTGGCCGCCGGTGATTTCCTCGTAGACCGTCTTGTTCGGATTCAGCGCATCGCGCATCTGGTCGACGTGGGAGAAAACAACGGTCGAGCCGACAGCGAGCGTACCCGCAGTGGGCTTCTCAAGGCCCAGCATCATGCGGAACAGCGTGGTCTTACCGGCGCCGTTGGCGCCGATGACGCCGACGATGCCGCCGCGCGGCAGGTTGAACTCCACGTTCTCGAAGAGAATGCGTTCGCCGTAGGCCATGGTCAGCCCATCGGCGCGGACAACCTGGTCGCCGAGCCGGGGACCGGGCGGAATCTGGATCTGCAGCGAGTCCTCGCGCACGTCGACCAGTTGCGAGGCCATCTCCTCGTATCGCTTGAGACGTGCGAGGTTCCGGGAATGGCGCGCGGACTTATTGAGCCGCACCCATTCCAGTTCCTTGGCCACCAGCTTCCGCTGCGACTCCGCCTGTTTGGCATCGCGTTCCATCAGGGCCTGCTTCTGCTCCAGCCAGCTCTCGTAGTTGCCCTTGTACGGGAACGTCCGTCCGCCATCCATCTCGAGGATCCATTCGGTCACATTGTTCAGGAAGTAGCGGTCGTGGGTGACGACGACGAGTGTTCCCTTGAACTTCTTCAGGTATGCCTCGATCCACTCGACCGATTCGGCGTCGAGGTGGTTGGTGGGCTCGTCGAGGAGAAGCATGTCGGGGTTGGAAATGAGCAGTCGGCAGAGGGCGACGCGACGTCGTTCGCCGCCGGAGAGTTCCTTGACCGGCTGGTCGGGTGGCGGACAACGCAGGGCCTCCATTGCCAGTTCGACCTGGTGATCCAGATCCCAGAGGTCGCCGGCATCGATCTTGTCCTGGACCTGTCCAAGTTCGTCATTGAGTGCATTGGTCTCGGCGGGGGAGAGCTTGTCAGCGAGAAGGCTGTATATCTCGTCATACCGGTTCAGGATAGCGCGCGATCCCGCCACGCCCTGTTCCACAACCTGCGCGACGGTGAGCGACATGTCCATCTCCGGTTCCTGGGGGAGATAGCCAACGCGAGCGGACTTGGCAATCTGTACCTCGCCCATGAAGTCCTTGTCGATGCCGGCCATGATCCGCAGGAGGGATGACTTTCCGGATCCGTTTGACCCGATAACACCGATCTTGGCGCCGAAGAAGAACGCCAGGTTGACATCGTCGAGAACTGTTACTTTGCCATGCTGCTTGGTCACCCGGATGAGGTTGAAGGCATATTCGCCGGCCATGATCTGAATTTCCTTTCTGTTTCTAACGCTGCGCTAAGAAAAAGCAGTAGATTAACACGCAAACTGTCGCGGCGGCGATGGCAGGCAGCCGGCGCGGTGAGGCCAGGAGCTCCGGATCGAGCGGGCTGGCCCGGCCGGGGATCGCATTCCGGCGACCGGCCGAATCAGTAGTGCGGATGTTCCCTTGCATCTCGTCCGGGGAGCCGCATTCCTTCCCGTTCACCGCGAATATCCTGTTGATGCATATATTGATTGCCATGGTCGTCACGTCAGGTTGGGGCTCATTGCGCGGGGAATGCGGAAACGATCCCTGGCACATCCTTGGCGATGCGGGAGTGTGTCATCCGGCCGTTGAGTGCCGCAGTTGGTTGCTCCGTCTTTGATGCTCGAACGATCTTGCGGTCATGTTTATCCATGGGCGTCAGTCCTCGGAATGCGGCGGGTCAAACCAGGCCGCGGGCACACAACTCGTCCTTGAGATAGGCGTAGTAGATGGGGGCCGCGATCAGGCCGTAAATGCCGAAAAGCACCTCCATGACCAGCATGGCGATGAGGACTTCCCAGGCCTGCGCGCGGATGCGCGACCCGACTATCTTTGCGTTGAGGAAGTACTCGAGTTTATGGATTGATATCAGGAACACCAGGGAACTCACGGCAACCGGCAGCGAGTAGCTGAGGCTGACCACAACGATGAACGCGTTCGAAACCAGGTTTCCGACAACCGGCATCATCCCGGCGACGAACGTGATTACAACCAGAGTCTTGGTGAACGGAAGCGAAACATCCGCGAACGGCAGGAACACGCCCAGGTACAGCCATGTCAGGAACGCGTTTATGGCCGCAATGCGCACCTGTGCAAATACGACGTTGTGAAATGCAGTTCCAAGGCGTGTGACTCGTTCCGCCAGCGCATGGGCAAGCGGCCCCCTATCGTGTGGGGCGCCTGCCCGGCGCAGGGAAATCATGCCGCCTATGATCATTCCAAGGAGGATGTAGGCCAGGATGCGTATCGCGGTCTCGCCGATCGTCTTCAACCCGGCGGCATGCGCCTTGAGCCAATCCACGGTCGCGATCCGCATGCTCTCGGTATCGCTCGGCATGCTCTCCTTTATCCAGGAGGGCAGGAAGCGCCTCGAATCGTCCACGATTTCGGCCATCCGTGTCAGAAGGACCGGCAGACTGCCTGCCTCACTCCGGAAGAATGCGACGAGACCCAGGACCGTGAGGCTTACTAGGGTGACCACACAAATGGCGATGAAAGCAACAGCGACGATACGTGCCCGGTAACCAGTGATGCGGCTGAGGTGGATCAGGCGCGTCAACATGTTGACAAACTCGTAGACGAAGAGTCCGGCAAGGAGGGCCGGCAGAAGCCTGACGTAGATTATGAGCATGAGAACGCAGGCCATTATGATCCAGGCAGCCCTGTCGCTGTGGATGCGGCGCACGTCTGAGTCGTTGTTGTTCATTGTTTCCTGGCAGCCATGTCTGTGATGCCGTCTGTAATTGACACGCGGGGGAGTCTGCCGCACTTTGCCACGCCGGGCAAGCACAACCGTCTGGCCGTATAACCACCGGGTCATCTACCGGCGCGGTGTCGTGGGGCCAGGTGGCGCCGTGCTCAAGACGGAGAGAATGATCCGGCCGTTCTCAGGACGGACAGGCTCTCGGGATTCGGGGTGTCCACCGGTGCTTGACGTTCGGGTATAGCGGCGTAGTATGGGGAACCATGGAAAAGAAACAGCGCTTCAAACACTCCGTGCGCGTGCCGTACGCCCATGTCGATCAGATGGGTGTGGTCTACTACGCACACTACCTTGTCTATTTCGAGATGGCGCGCGGGGAATTGCTCCGGAAAGCCGGCATGCCCTACGGCGAGCTTGAAAAGGCGGGGGTGATGCTCCCGGTGGTCGAGTCGCACTGCGTCTACAGGAAGCCGGCGAAGTTCGATGACCTGCTGGATGTGCATATCACTATCGTGGAAACCCGTGGAATCAGGGTTCGCATAGAGTACGAGATGACCAGGGGCGAGGAGATCATTGCCACCGGTTACACAGATCACGTGTGCATGGCACCGGGAGGCAAGGTGATGCGCCCTGTGCAGGAGCTCACGAAGCTGGCGGAGTTCTGCCTGCCGGCGGATGAATAGTTGGCGTTGAGGCGGCCGGTGGCCGCCGTACCTGGAGGACCGGTTCGATGGCGGGCAAAGCAAAGAAGACATCGTGGGTGTTGACTGACACTTCGAAGGGCGTCTGGGTTGAAAGCCTGGCGCTTTCAGCGTCTGACCTTGGAATCAAGGGTTTTCCGTCGGCTGGCATACGCAAGTATACGCTTCGCGGCGGCTTCAGTGACGGGGTTGACGTCATTGAAGTCAACAACGGCACAATGTCGATAACGATCCTCCCGACGCGCGGCATGGGGATACTCGACTGCGCGTACAAGGGCAACAGGTTGGGATGGAGTTCCCCGGTCAAAGGCCCGGTGAATCCGAAGTTCGTAAACCTCGCGGATCGCGGCGGACTCGGCTGGCTGCAGGGCTTCAATGAAGTGATAGTCAGGTGTGGCCTTGAGTCGAACGGCGCGCCCGGAACGGACATGGTGCCCAACAACAAGGGGCAGCCGTCGCCGGTGACCCTTGGCCTGCACGGCAGGATAGCCAACATCCCGGCGCACTATGTAGAGGTCAGCGTAAAGCCGGGTGCGCATCCGGAGCTGTGTGTCACTGGAATCGTTGATGAAGCAATGCTCTTCTGTCCTCAATTGAGGCTCAAGGCAACCCTCACCACCGGGGTCGGGTCCAACGCCATGACGATTACCGATGAGGTGACGAACACGAAGGACACTGTCGGCGAATTGGAGTTGCTCTACCACTGCAATTTCGGCGAGCCATTCCTCGGCAGGGGATCGAGGCTGCTCATTCCGGCCTCGGAAACAGCTCCGCGCGATTCGCGCGCGTCCGAGGATATCGACACGTGGCATGAGTACCTGCCGCCGACGCCGGGGTATGCCGAGCAGTGTTACTGGCACGTTCCGCTGGCTGATGGCAAGGGCAATACGGTAGCCATGCTCGAGAATTCGGCCGGGAACAAGGGAGTGGCCATCAGGTTCAATGTGAAACAGCTGCCGTGTTTCACGCAATGGAAGTGCACGGGCGGGAGAAGTGAAGGCTACGTCACCGGGCTTGAACCCGCCACCAACTATCCAAACAGCAAGCAGTTCGAGCGCGAGCAGGGAAGGGTGATCAAGCTTCAGCCGGGTGCCACGTACACGGCGCAGGTTGTGACCGAGGTTTATGACACTGCGGCCGGGGTGCGAGGGGTTGAGCAGGAGATCAAGAGGCTCCAGGCTCGTCCGCGCAAGGTTCATCGCCAGCCGCAGCTTGGGCTTTCTCCGGGTGTGTGAGCCGGCTGACTCAGACTCTCTGAGGCTTCCAGCCGCCTGTGGCTTTGTTGACCGACCGGCGCTCCGAATTGGTTTTTGCGATCATGAACAGACCATCCTTTACAAGGCGTGAATTTCTGAGGCTTGGTGCGGTGGCATCGGTCGCGTTGCCGCTGGCCGTGGGCCTTGGCACCGGCTGTGCCGGCGGCCGGCTCGGTGGCCGTGGCAAGGCCGGGTGTGAAGGGCTGCTGCCCAGGCGGAGGCTTGGGCGCACCGGAGTCATGGTCAGCGCGCTGGGACTGGGCGGCGCGATGTGGATCAGCAGGACCGATGACAAGGATGCGGTTGAGCGCATCCTGAACGAAGCCATTGATTCCGGTATCACCTACTTCGACACGGCGCACGGGTATGGCCGCAGTCAGGCAAATCTCGGCCTTGTCATGGGAACCCCGCGTAGGCGCGGCCTCTTCATTGCCGGCAAGGTCGAGGCCAGGGATTATGACGGCGCGATGCGCGAGTGTGAGGAAAGCCTCAGGGAATTGCGCGTTGACGTCATCGACCTTCTGCAGGTGCACCACATCAACCCTGGCGAGGATGTGGCGGCCTTGGGCAAGCCGGGCGGAGTCATTGCGGCAATGAGGAGGTTGCGCGAGGAGAGGGTCATCCGTTTCCTTGGTGTAACCGGTCATCCGGACTACCCCGTCGTCAAGGAGTGTCTCGAGCGCTACGACGATCTCGACACATTCATGTGTTTCATCAACCCTTTGGCCAGGTCGCGGCCGGTCTTCGAAGAGCAGCTTCCGGTGGCCCGGCGGAAGGATATGGGAATTGTGGCGATGAAAGTGTACGGCGGCGGGGATCCGGCGGCTCTTGTGGGTTCAGGCCCGTGCCAGGCCACGGCGGAGGAGTTGTTGCGTTTTGCTTTGAGCGAGAATATCTCAGTGGCGATTCCGGCGGTCTCTTCTCTGGAACAGTTGCGCGAAAACGTCCGGGTGGCCCGCGCCTGTGAACTGATGGAACAAGCTGAGCGTGAGCGGCTGATTGCCAGGCTGAATACCTGAACCGGCGCCGCCCCGCGGGGTTTCGGGACTTGTTCTTGGCCGGGAGTCGGCTACACTGCCAGTTCCGTGGTCACAGGAACAGGTGCCGGCGACAGGTGGTGTGTTGCCACCGGCACAGGATTGACGATTGCGGCGGCAGAGCTCAGCACTACAACAAGAGAGTTACTCATGAAGACATTGAAGTTCCCTGATAAGTTCACGTGGGGTGTGGCGGCGGCAAGTTACCAGATTGAGGGCGCGGTCAACGAGGGTGGGCGCGGACAGAGCGTGTGGGATGCATTCTGCCGTTGGGATGGAAAGATCTGGAACGGCGACAGCGGCGACGTGGCCTGTGACCACTATCACCGGTACAGGGAAGACGTGGCGCTGATGCGAGACATCGGCGTGCGCGCGTACCGCTTGTCTGTTGCCTGGCCGCGCGTAATCCCGGCCGGGACCGGTGCTGTGAATCCCGAGGGACTTGGTTTCTACGACCGCCTGGTCGATTCGCTCCTGGAAGCCGGAATCACCCCGTGGGTAACCCTTTTCCACTGGGACTATCCGCTGGATCTTTTCCATCGAGGCGGCTGGCTGAATCGTGACAGCGTGGAGTGGTTTGCAGACTACACCAAGGTGGTCGTGGATAGACTGTCGGACCGAGTCCAGAACTGGATGACGCTTAACGAGCCGCAATGCTTTGTCTGGCTCGGACACGGCATCGGAACCCATGCGCCCGGGCTGCAACTGCCACCGGCTTCACTACTGAGGGTTGCGCATCACGCACTGATGGCCCATGGCCGCGCAGTTCAGGTTATCAGGGCTTCCGCGAAGACAAAGCCGACTGTCGGCTGGGCGCCGGTAGGGGTGATCCGCTATCCGGCGACCGACAAGCCGGAGGATCTGGATGCCGCGCGGCGATCCATGCACGGCATGACCAGTGCGCACCTCTGGACAAACACGTGGTTCAGCGATCCGGTAATTCTTGGCCACTATCCGGAGGATGGCTTGAAGCTGTTCGGCAAGGCCGTTCCCAAGTTCCCGGCCTCCGACCTCGAAGTGATGAAGCAGCCGCTCGATTTCTACGGCGCCAACATCTACAACGCGCTCGGTGTGCGCGCAGGGGCGAACGGCCAGATAGAAGAAGTGAAACGGGAAGCCGGCTCACCGGTCTCCCTCTACCATTGGCCGGTCGAGCCTGCCAGCCTCTACTGGGGACCACGCCTGCTCCAGGAACGCTACAAGCTGCCGATCGTTATCACCGAGAACGGGATGGCCACGCACGACTGGATTTCCCGCGACGGCAAGGTTCACGATCCGCAACGCATCGACTTCCTGTCGCGCTACCTGGAACAACTGCACCGTGCCATCTCCGACGGGGTCGATGTGCGTGCGTTCTTCCACTGGTCCATCCTGGACAACTTCGAGTGGAACGAGGGTTGCAAACACCGCTTCGGGCTGGCCTTTGTGGACTATCCCACGCAGCGTCGCGTCCTGAAGGACTCCGCTTACTGGTATCGCGATGTAATGGCCGGTAATGCCTTGCAGATCGACTGAAAACGAAGTCCATTCGTGGCGGCCAGGGCTGATGCATGCGGCCTGGTGGATTCGCGATGAACTCAAGCGGCGAAAGGCGATGTGCCCGGGCGCAGCGATCAGGCGAGATAACGATTCATCAGCCCATATTGGATTTGGCCGGCGTTTCCAACGCGAAGACGGGCACGACCCTGGCCGGAGGACGCTTCGCCTGTGGGCGTATCGGCGGCCGCAGGCTGCGGATACTTGCGCCACAGGAACGACAAGATTGACTTGCGGCGTCCGAATTGCCACATTCCGTTTTCATTTGGCGGCAAAATGCCGGTCTTGCTGAAGGATCCTTTGCGTGAGTCAGGTCCTTCGGCGAGGCGGTCGCCGCGGCAGCGCGGCTTGTTTTCCCCGCAGAGTCATGCTCGGGAGTCGGCGGGGGTGGTTTTCTGCAAGACAGGGGGCTATCCCCTGACAGGAGAGGAAATACTATGGACCGGAAGGAAATCCGCATTGGTTTTGTCGGGGTGGGGCAGGTGGCGAAGCGCCACATGGATCAGTACGGCTGGTGCCCTGGCGCCAAGATTGTCGCCGCGGCGGACGTGAACGAGGCCGAGCTCAAGTCTGTCGCCGACCGGTACAAGATTCCCAGGACCTTCACCAATTTCCGCGATATGCTCAAGATGGACGAGATCGACGCGGTTGAAGTCTGCCTGCACAACAACCTTCACGCGCCGGTGGCGATTGCGGCCCTGGAAGCAGGCAAGCACGTCTACTGCGAGAAGCCGATGGCTGGTTCCTACTGCGACGCCAAGAAGATGCTCGAGGTCGCAAGGAAGTGCCGCCGGAAGCTGTATATCCAGCTCTTCACACTGTTTTCCAAGGAAATCAAGATCGCCAAACGGCTCATCGATGACGGCAAGCTGGGCAAGATCTACCACGCCCGCTCCAACGGCTTCCGAAGGCATGGCAGGCCGTACGTCGACGGACAGTGGGCAATGAACTTTGTGAAAAAGGAGATCGCCAGCGGCGGCGCGCTGTACGACATGGGTGTTTACCACATTGCCGAGATGCTCTACCTGCTCGGGATGCCGAAGGTTCAGCGGATCAGCGGCAAGACATACCAGGAAACCCGAATGGACGAAACCCGCCGGAAGATCAGCGGCTACAATGTCGAAGAGCTCGGCCTCGGTCTCGTGCGTTTTGATGGCGGCATTACCATGGACATCATAGAGGCCTGGGCCATCCATATGAATTCGTTCGAAAGCAGCTGGGTCGTCGGGTCCGAGGGCGGGATCAGGATGCAGCCGTTCGGGTTCCACACGACGATGGGCGATATCGACACTGACTGCTCGTTCGACGTCAACACCTTCGACGGCCGCCTCCACGCTTTCAACGAGAACGAGGACGGCCTCGATTCGCCTCCGCAGCACTGGATCGCTGCGCTGCAGGGAAGGGTGCCACTGCTGCCGGCCGCCGAAATAGCGTTGCAGACCATGCTCATCAGCGAAGGTCTGTATCTCTCAAGCAAGCTCAACCGCGAGGTTACGGCCGAGGAGGTGGAGAGATCCTCCAAGTCGACGGCGGCAAAGGTCTAGCCGCCCGCAAGGCCCTGACTGGACGTGCCGCTGAACCACGACGATCGGCTGACGTCGCGAATGTTGCCTTCTTCTCCTGCTGTTACAAAGGCGGAGTTTGATGAGGCGGTTGAGAAAACGCGCCGCGACAACGCGCCTTTTCTGGTGCTGGGTAAAGGATGTTTGCGCTGGCTGGCCGGAGCGGCCAATCTCCTCATCTGGCCCTGGGGTCGCTTTTGCCGGGCGTGTCACGGATGACGAATTGGCCGCCGAGTATGCTGGAGCGGACTTTGTGCTGGTCCCTGAGGGCGATTGGGCTGCATTGGAGCGGGCTGTTGACTCTCTGTCGAGTGATCCCATCGCGCGCGCGAAACTGCTGGCGGATTGGGATCCGTCTGTCTGGCCGGAATCACTGCCTTGTTTTGTGGAGGCCGCAGGAATCAGCGGGGAACTGAAATCAACTCACCGCTAATGATAGCTTGCGAACCGCATTGACTTTGCGAGCCTGGCGCATTACCAGATATGCCGTTTTCAGCACTGTGACGGGATTCTGCTGATTCTTATCGGCGATGATCTCATCTGGACAGGCTGGACACCGCGCGCTGACTGGAGCAACGCGAGATGAGACTGGCTCTGTCTGGCCTGAGCGCGAGTATCTTGAAAAGGCGGAGGAAGTATTCGTCAAGCAGGCATGGCGCTTATGACGTGTCTGCAAACAGGCGATTCAAGGAGAATAAATCGATGAAACGCACGGTTGTGAAAGCCAGAACAGGTGAGAAGTTGAGTCGTGTCGCCTTTCCGATGGGCGGAATCGGCGCGGGGATGATCAGTCTCGAGGGGACCGGCGCCCTCTCGCAGGTCTCACTGCGCCACAGGCCCGATGTGCTCCATGAGCCGCAGGTGTTTGCCGCCCTGTACGTGAAGGGCTCTAAAACCGCAAGGGTTCTGGAGGGGCAGGTGCCGATGTGGAAGGTGTTGGGCGCCACCGGGGAAGCCGGCAGCGGATTTGGCGGCCGCACCTACGGCCTGCCGCGGTTTGCCAAGGCATCGTTCCAGGCGCGTTTCCCGTTTGCCACGGTTTCGCTGGCCGACTCAACCATGCCGGTGACGGCGGAGCTAACAGGGTGGAGTCCATTCACGCCAGGCGCGGCTGACGATTCCAGCCTGCCGGTGGCGGCGATCGAGTACCGCTTCACCAATCACTCAACCAAGACAGTCAAGGCGGTGTTTTCCTTCCATGCGGCGAACTTCATGCGGACATCAGGGGACGCCACGGTTGGCGTCATGGATCACGGTTTTGTGCTGGCGCAGCCGCAGGTTGAGGGCTCCCCCGATGCTGAGGGTCGCTTCGCTGCCTTCACCGACGACCCCTCGGCCGTTGTGGATGCCGCCTGGTTCCGCGGCGGGTGGTTCGATTCGCTGACCACGGTTTGGAACCACGTGGCAGCGGGAGACGTGGTGTCGCAGCCGCCGCATGCCGCTGGCGCGCCCAGCGGCGGTGGGAGTCTCTATGTGCCGTTCACGTTGAAGGCTGGTGCGGGGAAGACCGTGCGGCTGCAGTTCGCCTGGTATGTGCCGCGCAGCGGGGTGCGCGTGGAAGGCAGGCCCCATACGCCGCCCGGCGACGAACCGTTCATCGCCGACGGATGGCAGGCTTCGCGCCTGATGCCGGCGGGCGACATTTCTCATGCGCCGTACATGGGGTTGGCCGAAGATATCGGATGGGAAGCCGTGCCGGTGGCCACCTCCGGTCTGGTTGATGTTCACGAACTGCGCGGGCAGGGCGGCATCGTCTACCTTGCGCGAAACATCCGGATCGACGCGGACTGCGAGCGTGTGCTGCACGTGGGGCACGACGGCGGCGCGCGGGTGTTTCTCGACGGTAAGGCCCTGGCGGTGACGCCGGGTACGGTGAACCCGGCCACGTCCACGCGGACGCAGGTCCGCGTGGCTCTGAGCCAGGGCGAGCATGAGCTTTGCGTTGCCTTTGACCGCGCCGGCGGCAACGGGTGGGGAATCTTCGTCAGTCTCCAGCGGCCGCCGGTCACCTGTGGCGCCGGCTGCAATTGCTCGGGGGCGGAGACGAGGCAGTACCTTCCCTGGTATGCCGCGCGCTTTGGCGATCTCGAGGCGGTGGCAGCGTACTGGCGCAAGCACTACGAGCGGCTGCGCAGTTCCAGCGCGCTGTTCAGCGACTGTTTCTATGATACCACGCTGCCCGCCGAAGTAATCGAGTCGGTGGCCGCGAACCTGTCCATCATCAAGTCACCCACCTGTCTGCGCCAGGCGGACGGACGGCTCTGGGGTTGGGAGGGCTGCAATTCCGGCGGCGGTTGTTGCTCAGGCTCCTGCACTCATGTCTGGAACTACGCGCAAGCGATTCCGCACCTGTTTCCCGAGCTGGAGCGGACCTTGCGAGAGACCGAGTTCCTGGTCAACCAGGATGCGCGCGGGCACCAGATGTTCCGCGCCGCGCTTCCAATCGGGCCGGTGGACCACTGGTTCCACGCCGCGGCAGATGGCCAGCTTGGCGGGTTGATGAAGCTGTATCGCGAGTGGCGCATCAGCGGCGACACGGGCTGGATGAAGAAGCTCTGGCCTGCGGCGAAGCAGGGCCTGGACTATTGCATTGCCACCTGGGACCCGGACCGCAACGGCACCATTGTCGAGCCACACCACAACACCTATGACATCGAATTCTGGGGTGCGGACGGCATGTGCACAAGCTTCTACCTCGGCGCGCTGGCAGCGGCCATTGCCATGGGGCTGGAAGTCGGCGAGGATGTGAGCGCCTATGAGGCGCTTCAGGCCAGGGGGCGCAAGGCCATGGCGAGGACATTGTGGAACGGCGCGTGGTTTGCGCAGAAGGTGCAGTGGAAGGGGTTGCGGGCGGGGAACCCGCTCGACGTGAAATCGATGGTCGGCCAATACACGCCTGAAGCAATGGCGATTCTGGAGCGGGAAGGCCCCAAGTACCAGTATGGCGGCGGATGCCTTTCCGACGGCGTGCTGGGCGACTGGATCGCGCGTTGCAGCGGGCTTGGGCCGGTGCTGGATGAGAAGAAAACGACGAGGCATCTTGCCTCGATATTCAAGTACAACTTCCGTGAGTCGCTGGTCGATCATGCCAATCCGCAGAGGCCGGGCTACGCCTTTCCCCAGGAGGGGGGGCTGTTGCTCTGCTCGTGGCCGAAGGACGACAAGCCGGCGCTGCCGTTCGTGTACAGCGACGAGGTCTGGACTGGAATAGAATACCAGGTGGCATCCCACCTGATCATGACAGGCCAGGTGAAGGAAGGGCTGGCGGTTGTGCAGGCTGTTCGCAACAGGTATGACGGCCAGTGGAGGAACCCCTTCGACGAGTACGAGTGCGGCCACTGGTATGCGCGCGCCATGTCCTCATATGGCCTGCTGCAGGCCATGAGCGGCGCGCAGTATGATGCTGTTGATCAGGTGCTCTATCTCGATCCCAAAGTCAAAGGTGACTTCCGTGCGTTTCTATGTACCGGATCAGGATACGGCACTGTCGGCGTGAAGAAGGGCAAGCCTTTCATTGAGGTGGTGTCTGGCTCCATTCCCGTGAAGCGGTTGGAATTCCGTCGCTGAGCGTCTGAAACACTGGAGTGAGTTGTGAAGGATCAGATCAATCTAAAGTCCGGGCTCGAATTGTCCGGTCATTCCGCGGCAGCCGGACGTGAGGGTGATGCTGCGCCCGAAGTGGCATGGCCGCTTGCCAGCCTTCACAAGCCACCGGCCGTTTTCCAGGCACCGGGTTTCCAGGCTGATGGCGTGCCGGCGCTCTTCTATGAGGGCGTGCCGTGGAAGGGACAGCCGACACGGGTGTTTGCCTGGATGCAGGTGCCGAAGGTGGCACCAGGGCAGACGTGCCCCGGCGTGGTGCTGCTGCACGGCGGCGGTGGCACGGCATTTCACGGCTGGGTTCAGTTATGGAACAGCCTCGGGTATGCGGCGATCGCCATGGACCTGTGCGGTTCCGCGCCCGGGTATGCGCAGGGACTCGGCGGCGACAACAGACGCCACGAACACGGCGGGCCGCCGGGCCACGATGCGTCTTTTGATCAGACTGCCGATCCGGTCGGGGATCAGTGGCCCTATCATGCCGTCGCTGCGGCCATTGCCGGCCATTCACTGCTCGCGGCACAGCATGGTGTTGATCCGGGACGCATCGGGGTCAGCGGCATTTCATGGGGTGGCTGCCTGGCCAGCGTGCTTGCCGGCGTCGACTCGCGATTGCGCGCGGTTGTGCCTGTTTACGGATGCGGCTTCCTGGGGCATGACTCGACATGGAACGACAATACGTTTCCTTCGCTTCCTGCCGGCAACGTGAGGCGATGGCTCGACCTCTGGGACCCGGCCCGCTACCTTGCGCGCTCGCGCATGCCCATGTGCTGGGTGAGCGGGACGAATGATTTTGCGTATCCGTTATCCTCGCTCAAGCTTTCATACGAAAACGCACCCGGGCCGCGCACCCTCTGCATCCGCGTCGAAATGGCGCACGGCCATGTGGAAGGCTGGTCACCGGCTGAGATTGGGGTTTTCATGGACAGCATTCTGCGCGATGGCGACCCGCTGCCTTGCATGCGAGGGCAGGGGCGGGACGGCCGGAAGGTGTGGGCGGTATTTGAATCAAAACGCCCGATTGCCAGGGCGGAACTGTGCACGACACGAGCGCTTGGACACTGGACCGACCGCAAGTGGAGCGTCACGCCGGCCAGGATTGACACTGCTACCGGCCGGATAGAGGCTGATCTTCCAGCCCGCACCGCCGCCTGGTTCTTGAATGTCTTTGATGATCGCAACTGTATCGCCAGCACACCACACTCCGAGCTGGACGCGGTCTGACATTTGGGGCGGCTGGAGCTGGCCTGGCCCGGCACAGCGACCGGGTGTAGTGGCCGTGAAACCGGTGAGTTATCCGGCTCGCGGTGGACTTTGCCGGAATCCTTGCGATTCAGCCCCGCCGGCAGGGAATAGTGTTGTGGTTGATGTGACGCCGAAGGGACATCTCCCGGCGAGCATGGGGTAAACGACGATGACCAGGAATTGGCTGTTTATGCTGCTTTCCACCGCCGGTATTGCAACAGGCGCTCAGGTGAAGGATATCCTGCGGCCTGAGAATGTTGCTGTTGTGGTCAACGAGGACAGTTGGGCCTCCGCGGCAGTGGCAAACGCGTATGTGCACCTCCGCGGCATTCCGGAACGGAATGTCATCGTAATATCAGGGTTGTCCAGCTTTGAGACGATCGGGGTGGAGGAGTTTCGCAACAGGATTCTCATTCCTGTGTTTTCCGCCATCAAGGCCCGCGGGTTGCAGGGCGCCATAGACTGCATCGCGTACTCGGCCGACATGCCGTTTGGCGTTGATCTTGGCGGCGATATCGGTAGCAGCGCAGTCCCGGCCTGGTCCGGGGGGCGAGGCTCCCTCACGGGAATGACGTACCTTCATGAAGCCGTGTTGGCCCGTTCAATTGCAGAGTACTCCGCGATGGACAGTAATCGTTACGCCGGCCGAACCGTTGCAGGGGAGGTGCCACGCTTCCGTTCGCAGACGGCCTGGGACGCGCTGGGGATGCCGGTGACGAATGGCGCGGGCAGGCGGTATATGCTCTCAACAATGCTCGGCGCAACCAGCGGGCGAGGTACGTCGGTCAGGGAAGCAGTTGCGGCGCTCGAGCGTGCGGTGGCTGCGGACGGAACATGCCCGACCGGCACAATCTACTACACCGTCAGCGACGATATCCGGACGAGAGTGCGCCAGTGGGGATTCGAGGAGGCGGTTCGCCTGCTCAAGAATGAGGGGGTGGAGGCTGAAATAGTGAAAGGTCCTCTTCCCCAGGGGCGTGGTGATATCGCGGGAGCTACCGTGGGGACGGCTGAATTTGACTTCGCGGCTGCGGGCAGCAGGATCCTGCCAGGTGCAATTTACGACAACCTGACCAGCTTTGGCGGCATTCTGCTCCTGTTGAGCGACCAGACGCCGATGACCGAGTTTACGCGGCACGGTGCAGCCGGCGTCTCTGGCACAGTCACGGAACCGGGCGCGATCCAGGCGAAGTTCCCGACCCCGTTTATCCACGTGTACTATGCACGCGGAGCGTCGCTGGCCGAGGCATTCTACCGGTCTGTGGCCGCACCATACCAGCTGCTGATTGTTGGCGACCCGCTGTGCAGACCATGGGGCGGGGAACGCAGGACTGTTGATACAAACACGTGGCGCGTGGTTACCGCGGGGGTACCGTCAGTGGCGGTACCGGCAGAGCAGGCGGCCCTGCCGTCGGCGCGGCCTGGATTCCGTGTAACGTCGGGAGGAAGGACGCAAACGATAGCAGGGAGCAACTTGACCAGGGCGTGGTACGACTGTGCGGGCATCAAGCCCGGCCAGGAGATTGCCCTGGAAGGCCTTGTGGAGGTTTCCCGCAGCGACGTCTACCAGTTTCAGGTACGCAGTTCCGGCAATGCACAGGTCCGCGTTGGAGGCAGAGCGCTCCCGGCGACCGGTCGGGGAAGCTGGCAGACGTTCCCGGTGCAGCTTGAGGCCGGCGTGCATGAGGTCCATCTGCGTCTGGTCCCCGGCGGCGACCCCGGCGATGAAACATCGCCTGACCTGCGGTTCGGGGCGACCAGGGTGCCGCCATTGGTCACCCAGCTGCGTTTCCGCCAGAAGCTGGGGGAGGTCGTTCGCAATATGAACTTCAAGGGGAGCGTCAGTTTCAGCACGGTTGAAAGCGATCCATTGTCCAGCCGTGTACTGTTTGCCGTTGATGGGCTGGACAAGGATGCGGATGGCACAGTCGCCATGGAGTGGAAGCTGCCAGAACGGGGCGGCTGGTCGATTGAACCGGTCGTAGCTGAGTCACGTGTGGTCAAGGGGGTATGCGAGCCGTCGGAGTTCCACGTGCGATATCGTGGTGAACTGTTTGCCCCGGGGACATTCTTTCCCCTGCCGGTGTGCGACATCAAGGTGAGGAGCACGTCGGGCATGGAGGCGGGGAATTCTGTGAATCTGCCGCTGGACGCGATGCTGAAGGCCCAGGCGCGGCCGGGAATCTGCATGCCCAGGATTCGAGAGCGGCCTGAAATCGATGGTAAGCTTGACGACGCGGCGTGGAAAGGGCGGGCGACGCTCAACCACTTGGCCCGGCCTGAACTCGATCGCCCCGCCAGTCAGCCTGCTGCGGTATGGCTGGGGTGGGATGACCAGTGCCTTTACCTGGCCGCCCGCTGCACTGAGCCGGAACTGGCCGCATTGCATCTCGGCGCCAGGATGCGCGATGGCGCGGTGTACATGGATGACTCGATAGAGCTCTTTGTTTCGCCTGATGAGAGTGGCCAACCGTACTACCAGTTCATCATCAATGCGGCGGGCGTTGTCTATGACGGTCAGGGGATGAATGCCGGCTGGAATGGCGTGATCACATCAGCCACCGGCCGGGAAGACGGAGCGTGGACCCTGGAGATGGCTGTGCCGTGGGCTACGATCGGCGCGCAGAAGCCCGGCCGGGACACCAGCCTGCGCATACTGGTGGTCAGGAACAGGGTTGTTGGCAAGGCTCAGGAGTTGAACGCGTGGCCCTTTGTGTCCGGCGGCAGCCACCAGCCCAACCTGTTCGGCAAAGCCACTTTTGGTAATTAGGCCGCCAGCGTGCTGCAGTGGATCTGGCGGTGCACTTCCTCATATCCATTTCGTGATATCGCCGGGTTCCAGGCGCGGGCGGGGTTCAGAGGGCGGCAGCGCCGGCCAGCCGAGAGTTATCAGCGCCTGTGGCGTGATATCGCCGGGCCAATCCACGATCCGGCGTACCTGTCGCGGGCGGATCCAGCCGATCCAGCAGGTGCCCAGCCCGAGCTCTGTGGCCTGGAGCACCAGGTGTTCACCGGCGATGCCAAGGTCGAGAAGGGGATACTCGACACCCGACAACCTGGGAGCAAGCCGGTGAGTTATGAAATCCTTTCGGATACCCAGGACGAAGATGACCGGGGCGATTGCAGCCCATTCCATCCTGATGCCGGGTTGGAGTCCTTCCCTGACAAGGCGCAGGCGTGTGGCCTGGTCGGTTACGACCGCGAAGCGCCATGGCTGTTTGTTGCACGCGGAAGGCGCAAGTCGCGCCGAATCAAGAATTCGAGCAACAGTCTCAGGCGGCACAGCATCCGTCTTATAGGTTCGACAACTTCGTCGCTGCCGGACCAGGTCCGCAAAGCCGCATGCCTTGTCTGACGTCATGTGTGTTGACTCCAATCCTGCGGAGACGGTAGCTGTCTCCTGGGGATAAATCAAGAGTGCTATTCTCATTGCCTGCCGGTGTCTTGTGATGGAGCCGGGAAAGGTGCTGGCGTCATTGCGCGGCCGGCACGCGAGTTGGCGGCGCATGAATTCGCAGATTGCAGACCGGGCCAGATTATGGCACAAGATGCCTCACCAAGTCGTCATACAGCTCTTTGACTGGGGGCAAAGCGGAGGAACTATGAAAAACATTCTTTGCATCGGGGCGGGATACGTCGGCGGGCCGACCATGGCCATGATTGCTCACAAGTGCCCCGGATATGTGATCACGGTTGTCGACATCAACGAGGATCGCATAAAGGCCTGGAATTCCGGAAATCCGCCGATATACGAACCCGGGCTTGGGGAACTGGTCAAGAAAAGCCTGGGCAGGAATCTGTTCTTTTCCTCGGATGTAGCCGGGAATATCGAGAAGGCCGACATAATATTTGTAAGCGTCAACACCCCTACGAAGACCTTCGGGCATGGCGCAGGGAGGGCCGCGGACCTGCAGTACTGGGAAAAGACCGCCAGGATCATCCTGGCTAACTCCAAGACCGACAAGATAGTTGTTGAGAAGAGTACCCTTCCAGTACGGACAGCCGATGCCATGGCGCGCATTCTGCATTCCGGTCCCGGCTCCGTTCATTTTGAGGTGTTATCCAATCCCGAGTTCCTGGCGGAGGGCACTGCTGTCCAGGATCTGGAATCGCCAGACCGCGTACTGGTCGGCGGGGCGGGTACGCCGGCAGGGCAGGCGGCGGTGAAGGCGCTGGTGGATATTTACGCACACTGGATTCCGCGCGACAGGATTCTCACGGCAAATGTCTGGTCCAGCGAGCTCTCCAAGCTGGCTGCGAATGCAATGCTTGCCCAGCGTGTAAGCTCCATCAACAGTCTCTCGGCCCTCTGTGAAGTGACTGAGGCCGACATAGGTGAAGTTGCGAGGGCAATTGGAATGGACAGCCGCATCGGCCCGAAATTCCTGAGTGCCGGCATAGGTTTCGGCGGTTCATGTTTCAAGAAGGACATCCTTAATCTGGTATATCTTTGCGAGAGCTATGGCCTGCACCAGGTTGCCGAATACTGGCGCCAGGTGGTGGTGATCAACGATTACCAGCAGGAGCGCTGCGTTGGGAATATCCTTCGCACGATGTTCAATACCGTCGCCGGCAAGCGCATTGCTGTGCTGGGGTTTGCGTTCAAGGCCAACACGGGAGATACGCGTGAAAGTCCGGCTATTGGAGTCTGCAGGAGGCTTCTTGAGGAGCGGGCCGATATCGTGGTGAGCGACCCGGAAGCGCTGGAGAATGCCAAGCAGGATCTCGCGGGTTTTGGCGGAGGGGTAACTTTTGAACCGGATCCGTACAAGGCAGCCGCAGGCGCGCATGCCCTGGTGGTTCTGACTGACTGGCAGTGCTACGAGACTCTTGATTATGACCGGATCTTCAAGACCATGGTCAAGCCGGCTTTTGTATTCGACGGCAGGCGGAAGCTAGACCACGGCAAGCTGGGCAGAATAGGCTTCAACGTGCATGTAATCGGCCAATCGCCGGTGGCCAAAGAATAGTTTGGTTCAGCGGGCTTCCTCAGCGGCTGCCTTCTCGCCGATCGCCGAGCGTTTTCGCACCACAGCGTTGAGGATGCGTTTCCTGAGCCGGATGAACTTGGGCGTTGCCTCCACGAATTCATCTGAGGCGATATACTCGATGGCGCGTTCAAGCGACATGCGGACGGGTGGGGTGAGCATGGCGCCCTTTCCCTCTCCATGGCACCTGAAGTTCGTCAGGTGCTTTGTCCGTGTCGGATTGACCGGCATATCCTCGCCGCGCGGGTTTTCTCCCACGATCATGCCTTCGTAGACCTGGTCGCCGGCGGCTATGAAGAGTTTTCCGCGTTCCTGAATGGTGTCAAGGGCATAGGAAGTTGAGACACCAGTCTCCATTGACACCAGTGTTCCCGTCAGCCGTGTGCGGATCGGACCACAGTGAAGGGCGTATTCCTTGAACATGTGGCTCATGACGGTCTGGCCGCTGGTTGCGTTCACGAGGTCCGTCTCAAGTCCAATAATTCCGCGCGTGGGGATTACCGCCTCGAGGCCCACATGCTTGTGGTGATGTTCAAGATTGGTTACCTGCGCCTTGCGGGAAGCGAGGTTCTGCATGACATCACCGATGTATTCCGCGGGGAGCTCAAGCCAGAGTGTCTCAAAAGGCTCCAGCAACCGGTCGCCATCCCTGCGGACAATTACCTCGGGCCGCGATACCAGGAGCTCAAAACCTTCGCGTCGCATTTGCTCAACCAGGATTGCGATCTGCAGTTCGCCGCGGGCGCTGACGAGGAAAACGTTGGGCACGTCGGTGTCGCCGACGCTGAGCGAGACGTTCATTCTCGTCTCGCGGTAGAGTCGCTCGCGTACCTGGCGTGACGTGAGAAATTTGCCATCGCGCCCTGCCAGCGGACCGTCGTTTACGCAGAACTGCATCTGGATGGTCGGCGGGTCAAATTCGACGAAAGGCAGCGGTTCCCGCTCCTCGGAGTCGCACAGAGTCTCGCCGATGTCTAGATCCTCGAACCCGGCAATTCCAACGATATTGCCGGCCTCGCCATCGGTGGTGGAGTCTGACGTGTGTGTGCCGCTGAATTCCATAAGCTTTGTGACAACAGCCCGTTCTCGTTTGCCATTCTTGTGGATGCAGACGATTGAATCGCCCAGCTTCACGTGGCCTCCGAGGACCTTGCCGACGCCTATCCTGCCGACGTAGTCGCTCCAGTCAAGATTGCTCACAAGCATCTGGAACGGGGCCGCTGGATCTGCATGCGGCGGCGGGATGTGTTCGATAATGGCCTCAAACAGTGGCTTCATGCCATCGTGTGGATCACCGATGTTCTTGAGTGCGTAGCCATCGCGTGCGCTTGCATAGATGAACGGGGCGTTGAACTGGTCCTCGGTGGCGTGTAGTTCCAACAGGAGCTCGAGGATCTGGTCATGCACGCGGTGAGGGTTGGAGTTCTCTCTGTCGATCTTGTTGATCACAATGATGGGCTTGAGGTGGTTTTGGAACGCCTTCTTGAGAACAAAGCGCGTCTGGGCCTGCGGCCCGTCGAATGCGTCGACCAGCACGAGTACGCCGTCGACCATCTTCAATATGCGCTCGACCTCGCCGCCGAAGTCGGCATGGCCCGGGGTGTCGACGATGTTGATCGTGTGATCACCCCAGTGGATCGCGGCGTTCTTGGCCTTGATCGTGATGCCCTTTTCCCGTTCGAGATCCATGGAGTCCATTGCGCGCTCCTCCACTACCTCGTTGGCATGGTAGGCGCCGCCTTCGCGCAACAACTTGTCCACGAGCGTGGTCTTGCCGTGGTCCACATGCGCAATGATACCTATATTTCTGTACTTGGGCTTCATGGTGACGTCCTCGAAAGGCTCCAAAGAAAACCTGAAGGCAGGCGGAAACACCGCCTCATGCGGCCGGGGCCTCTGCCCTCGAAAACCGCCTGAGTGTGGGTTTTCGCGGGGGGCATCATCGACAAAGCCGCAGCGGCTGTCAAGAGGAGACTTCTAGTTTGGAAGCTTTTGTGGCTACCAGCCGCCGCCTATGGCCAGCATCAAGCCGCCTTCGACCGGGAACGAGTAGTCCTCATAGTTCTCCCATGAGCTTGATACGGAGCCGGCAAGGTCGAAGTGGAATGCGTCGGAGCCGAGAGTGGTGCCGAGGCTGAACGACACCGGTGACCCGCTGGCCTCGATATTCTTCGTTGCCCCGCCGCGCAGCGAGAAATACTTGCGTTCGTAGCCTATGCCGACGCTCAGCTGACGCGATGTGTAGCCTGGAACCAGGGTTTTATTTGCCGTCACGTCAATGTCTGCAGCGCAAACAAAGTGCTCCGAGAGGTTGTATGCCAGGCCGGCGCGAACCTGTGCGTCCTCCTTGAAGCTCTCGCCTGGTGTCACAGTCTCGAACGAGGGGGAGTTAAGGTTTCTCGCAAGGAGTCCAAGGGAAAGACGGTCTCCCTCGCTCCTGTAGAGGATGCCGAGGTCTACTCCGATGTTTGAAGACAGTGTGTCGGCGTCATTCATTCTCTCGGAAAGGTCCTCGGAACTGGCCATTTGCACGCCCTCCCGAAGATCGTAGGTGGCGCCCTCGATGTACTTCACGGAGCCGCCGATGCCCAGCCTGCCGCTCTGGCCCAGCTTGAACGCGTGCCCGTACGCCAGCGGAACCTCGACGAGGCCGAGTCCCTGGAGACACACTCTCGAATCATTGGCTGTGAATGAGTTCGGGACCCCGATTGCGGTGCTTATATTCACGAGGTCGACATGCGTATATATGACGGCTTGGGCCGAGGGGTAGATGCCGACTGCGATAGGGCCGATCTTGACGCCGGCGGCGGCGCTGGGGGTGACAATCAGGGCGTCAGTGTCCTTGACTTGCCTGAGCTCGGCAATGATGGCTGCCGCCTCCGGGCCGCTAGGGTTTTCCGTGGCCGTGTCCCATTCGGCGTTAATCAGCGGGTCAAGATGTTCAGAAAGGCCGGTATCGCGCGTGCAGACGCCAACGGCCATCTCGATGCCACCCCTGTCGTCGATTCCCAGCGCTGCAGGGTTATAATAAGCAGCATAGGCAGGGGAGGGGCGGGCCACTGAAGCCTTGCCCATCGACATTGCGCGAGGTCCCATTGTCCGGAACTCCGACGCTGTCACTGAAGATGCGAAACCCACCAGCACCAGACTCATCACCATTGCTGATCGCAGCAGCCTCATGATGCCTCCCTCTTCCTTTGTTTGATGCCGTCCTAAACGCAGTGTTTCGATATTATCCACGCTTGATCAGTCCGTGTTTCCTGAGGTATTCAGCTATTCCTTTGGCAATCGTCTCAACGGATTGTGTGCCGGAATCGGCAACAAGTTCGGGGTTTGTAGGCTCCTCGTAGGGAGCGTCAATGCCCGTGAAGCCCTTCAGCAGGCCGGCCCGGGCCTTCTTGTAGAGTCCCTTCGGGTCACGTTGCTCGCAGACATTGATCGGGCACTTGCAGTAGATTTCCACAAACTTGCCCGGGGGCATGAGTCTACGGGCTGTTTCGCGGTCCGCGGCATACGGAGATATGAAGGCCGTTATTACAATGACGCCAGCGTCGGCGAAAAGCCTGGCCACTTCCGCAATTCTCCTGATGTTCTCGGTCCTGTCCTCCGGGCTGAAGCCGAGGTTCTTGTTCAGGCCGTGCCGGATGTTGTCTCCGTCAAGTATGTAGGTGTGGCAGCCTTTCGCGAAGAGGGTCTTCTCGAGCTCGACAGCCAGTGTGGATTTGCCGGATGCGGAGAGCCCAGTGAGCCACAGGACCGCGCCGGCGTTCCCGTTCCGTTCCGCCCGGTCGGCTGCGGTAACCGCCGCATGGTGCCATGTTATGTTGTCGGCCTTCTCCGGTGTCATCGTCCCACATCCTCCGTGCCAGCCTTGCTGTAGTACTGCCGCAGAATCTCGAGCACTTCCGGCCGGCTGAACTCCGGCGGCGGCATCTTTCCGCTTGCCAGAGTATTCCTGAGTTCTGTGCCGCTGATCAGGAGCCGGTCAGACTGCGTATGCGGGCAAGTCTTGGCCGACGCCATACCTTGGCATTTGTAACACCAGAAGGTCCAGTCTATCTTGAGGGGCTTGATCAGCAGCTCGCCGGCCGGGATTTCGTCGAAGATATTCTGCGCGTCGAAAGGCCCGTAGTATGAGCCCACGCCGGCATGGTCGCGGCCGATTATCATGTGGCTGCACCCGAAGTTCTGGCGGAAGACGGCGTGTAGTACCGCCTCGCGCGGGCCGGCGTACCGCATTTCCATGGGATAGACGCGGCAAACAACGCGGTCCTTCGGGTAGTACTTGTCCAGCAGCACTTCGTAGCATTTCATCCTGACTTCGGCAGGAATATCGTCATCCTTCAGTTTGCCGACCAGCGGATGAATCAACAATCCGTCGGTTAGTGAAAGAGCTAGTTTTGTACAGTATTCATGTGAACGGTGAATCGGGTTGCGAACCTGGAACGCGGCAACCGTCCTCCAGCCTTTTGCGGCGAACAGGGCCCGAGTGTCCGTTGGCCGTGCGTAGTATGCCCCGAATCTGGAGGGGTAGTCGCCTTCGCTCAAGGCCCTCACCGGGCCACCCACGAGGACATCGGGCTGCTTCATGAGCTTTGCGACGCCCGGATGCGCAGGATCATCGGTGCGGAAGACGTTCTTTGCCTCGACTGTCCTGTTGTAGTCAAATATCTCCGCTATGCGCATCGTGCCCATCAGCGTCCCTGATTCACCGTCTACAAGTGCTGCGTCCGAGCCCTCGCGGAGTCCGGCCGCCCGCTGCCTGTCCACGGCAAGCGTTACCGGTACCGGCCAGAGAGTGCCGTCCTTCATGTGCATTCCGGACACAACGCCGGAGTAGTCTTCGCTGCACATGAAACCCTTCAGCGGGCTGAATGCGCCCATGGCGAGCATTATCAGGTCAGAGGTCTCACGGGAAGCCATGCGAATGACCGGCAGCGACGCGGCCCGTCTGGCTTCCTGGGCGCCTTCGTCGCCGGAGAGCATAAGAGGAAGCAGGTGCCCCCCGTGTGGCGGCGGAAGACCGGTGGTGTGTATGGATTCAGCCATTCTTAAGTGCTCGTTCCCGTGTTTGAACTCCTGCCATCCGGCCTGAGATCGTCACAACGCAATGGCGCCATCCACTGCAAGCGCGAGGTCCCGCTAGAACTGAGGCAAGCTGCCCGGCGGTATGCCGGGAAGGCCGGGAAGAGCGGCGTCCTTGGCGGAGAGGACAGGATCAACGACCGGCCACTTGATTCCTATGTCCGGATCATTCCATATCACCCCATGATCGTCCCCGGGATGGTACAAGTCTGTGCACTTGTACAGCACATCGGCCTTCCCGCTCAGCACGCAGAAACCGTGTGCGAAGCCGGTAGGCACATATAGCTGGTGATGGTTCTCGTCCGACAGGATCTCGCCAACCCACTTGCCGAACGTGGGGGAACCGTGGCGGATATCGACTGCCACGTCGAAAATGCTTCCGCTGATTGCCAAAATCAACTTTGCCTGCGGGTGAGCCAGCTGGTAGTGCAGCCCCCTGATCACGCCGCTGACCGACTGTGACCGGTTGTCCTGCACGAATGATCCGGCAATGCCGGCTTCAGCGTATTTCTCATGATGGTAGGTCTCCATGAAGAGGCCTCTGTGATCGTGGAAGATTCTTGGCTTGATGAGCATGACACCTTGAATGGCCAGCTCCGTGCAATCAAGTCTTGTCATGGTGTTGCCTGTTCTGTCGAGACCCGGACAAGGTATTGGCCGTACTCATTTTTCAGCATTGGCTCGGCCAGGGCAACAAGCTGCTCGCGTGTGATGTACCCGAGCGAGTAGGCGATCTCCTCGACGCAGGCAATCTTCAGGCCCTGTCTCTGCTGGATGGTCTGCACAAAGTTGCCGGCCTGAAGCAGGGACTCGTGGGTGCCGGTATCCAGCCAGGCCATGCCTCTTCCCAGCAGTTCCACCATGAGTTTGCCCTCCTTCATGTAGACACGGTTCACGTCCGTGATCTCCAGCTCGCCACGGGGCGATGGCTTGAGCTGTTCGGCAATTCGGATGACACTGTTATCGTAGAAATAGAGGCCGGGGACCGCATAGCGGGACCGGGGCTTCTGCGGCTTCTCCTCGATGTCGAGCACCTTGCCGGATGCGTCGAATTCGACCACTCCGTAACGCTCCGGATCATGAACCGGATGGCCGAAGATAAGACCGCCTGATGTCAACTGGCTGGCGCGATGGAGTGTTTCACGGAAACCGTGTCCGTAGAAGATGTTGTCGCCCAGAATGAGCGCCACAGGCCCGTTGCCGATGAACGTTTTGCCCAGGACAAACGCCTGTGCGAGCCCTTCGGGCCGTGGCTGCTCGGCGTAGGAGAAGCGCATTCCCAGATGGACTCCATCGCCGAGAAGCATCCTGTACTGTGGCAGATCCACCGGTGTTGATATCACGAGGACATCCCTGATGCCGGCCAGCATCAGCACCGACAGCGGGTAGTAGATCATCGGCTTGTCGTACACGGGCAGGAGCTGCTTGCTAACAGCTCTTGTGATGGGGTACATGCGAGTGCCGCTGCCGCCGGCCAGTAATATGCCCTTCATGATTGTCTCCACATTTCAAGATGCGGTGCCGTACTGGCTCCTGATCCACGCCTTGTATTTTCCTGAACGGATGTTGTCAACCCACTCCCGATTTTCAAGATACCACCTTACGGTCTTGCGTATGCCGGTTTCAAACGATTCCTTAGGGCGCCACCCCAGCTCCCGCTCGATCTTGCTGCAGTCTATGGCATAGCGTTTGTCGTGGCCAGGCCTGTCTTTGACAAATGTTATCAGCTCTGTGCGCGGGGAGCCGCCGGCGAGTCTCCCGGCCATCTCATCGATCAGGTCGCAGATCAGGCGGACTACATGGATGTTCTGCATCTCGTTCCTGCCGCCGATGTTGTAGGTTTCACCCCTGCGACCCCGTCGCAGAATCGTCCAGATCGCGGCGCAGTGGTCACGCACGTACAGCCAGTCGCGAACGTTCCGTCCGTCTCCGTACACCGGCAGAGGTTTGCCTTCCAGGGCGTTCAAAATCATCAGCGGAATGAGTTTTTCGGGAAACTGGTACGGTCCGTAGTTGTTTGAGCAGTTTGAGATTGTCACTGGGAGGCCGTATGTCGCGTGGTAGGCGCGGACCAGATGGTCGGACGACGCCTTTGATGCGGAATAGGGGCTGTTTGGTTTGTAAGGTGTCTCCTCTGTGAAGTACCCTGACGACCCCAGGGATCCAAATACTTCGTCGGTGCTGACGTGGTGGAAGACGTGAATCCGATCCATTCGCTCGCGGCACAACTCCAGCAGGTTATACGTCCCTACGATGTTCGTGCGGACGAAATCCGAGGGGCGCGCTATCGAGCGATCGACGTGTGATTCGGCTGCGAAATGACAGACTGCGTCGATCCTGTGCTTGTCCAAAACATCTGCCACGGCTTTGCGGCTGCAAATATCTGCCTTCACAAAAACATAGCGCTTTGAATGCTTTGAAGCGATATCGGCGAGGCTCAGGGGGTTGCCGGCATATGTCAGCTTGTCCAGGTTGACAATGCGGCCTTTGAAGCCGGGTGCAGCCAGAAGGTGCCGGATGGCGTTTGCGCCGATGAAGCCCGCACCACCGGTGACGAGCAAGTTGTTGATGTCAGCGTTTCCGGACATTGTCGTCCTTTCCTGCGGGTGATTCGCCCGCAACCACCATTTGCCCGAATCATTGACAGCGGGGTACCCCTGCCGCAATCATTCTGTTCTACTACTCCGCATCAGGCTTCCTTTGGCAATCTTGCCTCGGCGAGCAATTCGTCGCGGAAGGCGGCCACGACCTCTGCGAGGTCGGTCTTCCAGTCCTTCATCATGTTGATGCCGGCGGCTTTGAGCCGGCTGTTCTCAAGGATCGAATTGTGCGGGCGCCTTGCCGGTGTGGGGTATTCCGCAGTACTGCACGGAACCATCTTGTATTCCACATTCATGAGATCCAGGAAGCATCGGGCGAATTCGTGCCAGCTGCAGTACCCTTCGGACGTGGCATGGTATACCCCATGACATTCGCAGGCAATGACCTTGTCGATCTGGGCTGCAAGCCGGTACGACCAGGTCGGTGAGCCGTACTGGTCGTTTACAACCCGCAAAACCTTGTCCGGATTGTTCAATGCAAGCCTGAGGATTGTCTTCGGGAAGTTCTGGCCGTGTCTTCCATAAAGCCATGAAGTTCGCAATATGACAAATCGTTCGGTGTTTTCCGCGATGCTCTTCTCGCCAGCGAGTTTTGTTTCGCCATACCAGGAGAGCGGACGCGTTGCGTCAGTTTCCAGGTACGGAGCCGGTTGCGGGCGTGTGCCATCGAAGACATAATCGGTGGAAATATGAACCAGCAGGGAGCCTGAAAGATGTGAAGCCCTGGCCAGGTACATGGGGCCTACCGCGTTGGCTTTCCACGCTTTATCCCTGGATGTCTCGCAGGCGTCAACGGCGGTGTATGCGGAACAATTGATGATCGTGTCGGGATGGAAAGCCAAGATCGCATCGCTCACCTGTCTTTCATTTGTCACGTCGAATGCCGGCAGATCCAGTCCGAGCATCTCGTGACGTGATCCCAGCAGGGATGCACAATCGCGGCCCAGTTGTCCTCCCGCTCCGACTATCAAAAGTTTCAACGTGACTCTCCAGGGCTATTCATGCCGCTCGCGGAAGCTGCGAACCACGAATTCGGGTGGTAGCAAATCCGACCAGGAAAAGCCAGCATGAAAGCGCCGTGGATTGAGCGGCCGGTTGTTGTTTGTGTTTGACCATCTGCGGCGGCGGACAATAGCATCGCCGGATGAGATCAAATCATGGTGCATTTCTGGTGAAGGAACAACCCTTTCGCGTGCGCGGCGTTGTAGGGGTTGCGTCGTGTTCGCTCGCTGCGGGCCTGTTGATGTGGTGTGCCCAGCCGTCCCTGGCGTTGAGGGACGGGCATAATGATGCAAAGATCCCGGGGCGCCAGGTGTCTGGAAGGGGTGGGGTGCACGGGCTTGCCGTTTCTCAGGAGCAGCGGCGGTGGTCCGGGCTTGCGGAAAAAGAGGGTGTCGAAACGCGTTGGCATTCCAGGCTGGGAGTCCCGGTTTTTGTGAAGGGGAAGGGCCTGGCGGGACGGCGCTCGTATTCGGCTGGCAAAGGCCTGGCAGCAAAGGGTGGGGGTGCGTACGAGTCTGACGCCGTCGCGGTCATGGACAGCCTCTCGGGCATCTACGGCCTTGGCGATGCCGAAGAAGAGCTTGTTGCGCAACCTGCAACCGGAGACAGCCTCGGCTTTCACCATGTTCGTGTGCGCCAGTTTTATGAGGGAATTCCCGTTGTGGGCGGGGAGCTTGTTGTCCACTTCGACAGGAGCGGCGATGCGTGTGAGGTCAACGGAAGCTACGTCAGGGATGTCTCCGTTAAGCTGAAACCCTTGATAGAACCGGACTCAGCAGTGGCTTCAGCCTTGAAGGATCTGCCGGTGGGCGCTGCGAAGACGGCCGTTGCGTCGGAGCCCGAACTGGTCGTATATGCCCTGGATTGCGAGCCTGCTCTTGCCTATGAGCTGACGGTTTCATATGAACACGGCCAGACCGGGCCTGGCAGGTGGCGATACTGGATTGATGCGCTTGACGGGTCGGTGCTCATGCGCTTCAACGACATCAAGAGTGTGTCGGCGCCCACGGCCAACGGACTCGATACCACCATTACGGGAACAGTCCTCTCCGGCGAAGGCGGCGGATCGACGAGTCTCACGGGTTGGTACGAAAACACTGGTGTCTACTACCTCTACAACAAGACGAGTCGGTGGTATGTCTTCAACGGCGCCACGGCTGGTTCGTGGATCGACAACGGCACATATGCGTACAGGAGCACGGCCGCATGGGGGACGTCGGACCCTGTTGAGGTCTCTGCGGGCAGGAATCTTCATCTGGTGCAGTCCTACTATCTGCAGGCTCACAACCGGAACAGTTTCAACGGTCTGGGCGCGTATGCCCGTGCAAATGTTCACCAGGGAGTAAGCTATGTCAATGCGTACTGGGACGGGGGTGACTTCCATTTTGGTGACGGTGATGGCGTCAACGCCGGGCCGCTTGCGACGTTGGACGTAGTGGGTCACGAGTTTGCGCACGCTGTCACCGAGAATACATCCAACCTGCGGTATCTCAATGAGTCGGGCGCACTGAACGAGTCGTTCTCGGACATCTTCGGGGCCTGCGTTGAGTTTCATAGTCAGCAGGACGGGCGGGCACTCTATCCGGATGTATCGGCAGGAACGGCTGACTGGTTGTTGGGAGAAGATTGCTGGCTCAGTGACAAGTCATTGCGTGACATGCGGAATCCAGGCAATCCGCAGACTGTCGGGACCGGCAACGAACTGCCCAGCCGTTACAAGGGGACGTACTGGTACTATGGTACCGGCGACTATGGCGGCGTTCACATAAACTCCGGGGTGCAGGATTTCATGTTCTACCTGTTGTCTGAGGGAGGCGCGGGCGTGAATGACGGCCTGTCCTACAATGTGACAGGAATTGGTGTTACGAATGCCGGGAAGGTGGCCTACCTTGCTCTTACCGTCTACTGCACACAGAACACCGACTATGAAGCTGTTCGCAGCGCCTGGGTGTCTGCGGCTGCAGCCCTCAACCAGTCCTGGGTGGCAAGCGTTGAGGCTGCATGGGACGGCGTTGGGGTCGGAGCAGGACTGGCGGCTGCGGCTACTCCGAGTTTTGACCCGCCGGCGGGGGCTTATGGCGGGGCGATTGCAGTGACAGTCACCACGGCCACAGCCGAAGCCTCGATCTACTACACCACGGATGGCAGTGAGCCCACCGAGATGTCGTCGCACTATACGACTCCAATCGCGATCTCGTCTGACCTGACTCTGAAGGCTAAAACCTACAAGACGGGCATGGTTGCCAGCCAGACGGCCAGTGCCGACTACATGATGCTCGGGACCGGGATGCTGTTCTTCCCGATGGATACATCGCCAGGCTGGACCGCCGGGGGCCAATGGGCTTTCGGGCAGCCGGCCGGCGGCGGAGGGGAGCACGGGTCACCCGACCCGGTCGCCGGGTATTCAGGAGACAACGTCTATGGTTACAATCTTGCAGGTGACTATCCCGGCAACATGCCTGGAACCGTATGGTTGACCACCAGTGCCATGGACCTGTCCGCGGCATCCAATACCAAACTGGAGTTCTGGCGCTGGCTGGGTGTTGAGCGGCCGGCGTACGACCACGCATACGTGGAAGCGTCAAATGACGGCGTCACCTGGACGCGAATCTGGGAGAACACGACTGAGATTGCCGATGCCGACTGGACCCAGCAGGTTCTCGACATCTCGAGCGTCGCCGACAGGAAGAGCGCAGTGTATGTGCGCTGGGGCATGGGATCCACCGATGATACGTGGGGGTACTGCGGCTGGAATATTGACGACGTGGCCATCTGGGGCAGTGTCGTGGCCGGCGAGGCAATGGTCGCACCAACCGGTCTGACGGCCAGTGCCAGTGCCAGCAACAGCGTGAGGCTCGTCTGGCAGGATAAGTCCAACAATGAGGAAGGTTTTGCGGTGGAGCGAAAGACCGGCGCTGGCGCATGGGCAGAGATTGCGCGGGTCGGGGCCAACACAACCACCGTCTCGGATGGATCCCTGATTGAGGCCACGACCTACACATACAGGGTCAGAGCTTACAGTCCCGCCGGGTATTCCGACTATTCCAACGAGTCGGCTGCAACAACACCCACAGGAGTCGGGGATTCCTGGGACCCGGGTGATGACTCTGGCGCAGGGGCGGTGGCAATTTCCCTGCCAGGCGCAGAGGAGCAGGTTCATGGGCCCCATACGCTCTCGGCGACTGATCTCTACGATTGGTTCTCGGTCTCACTCACCACGGGCTATGCGTACAATTTCAACTCTGTTGGTGGCAGCGGAGACACGTTCGTCGAGCTGTTCAGGGACTCAAACGGCACGGCCCGTGTCGCGTATGACGACGATTCCGGCGGAAATCTTCAGTTCAGCCTCAACTATGCACCAACCAACCAGGGGACATACTATCTGCGCGTTCGCAGCTACTCTGTCGGGACGGCAGCTCTCTATTCGCTCAAGTATGGCGCCAGCGGTTTGCTGGGCGATGCGGTGGATGCTCCAAAACTCACATGGACCACTGGAGGTGGCGCGAACTGGTTTGGGCAGACGTCGGAGACGCATGATGGCGTGGACGCCGCAAGGAGCGGGCAGGTTGGCAATAATGCACAATCATGGATGGCGGTCACATTGGCCGGGCCCGTCAACATACGCTTCTGGTGGAAGGTCTCTTCAGAGGCCGGCTACGATTACCTTCGTTTCTACATTGATGAGGTTGAGAAAGCTGGCCGCATTTCAGGGACAGTTGGCTGGGAGGAAAAGGAGTTCTTTGTTCCGGCCGGCAGTCATACCATCAGATGGGCCTACACAAAGGATGATAGCGTCGCAGCTGGTTCGGATTGTGGGTGGGTAGACCAGGTGGTGATGAGCCGCGTGACTGCAGCTAAGGATGATTTTGACGGCGACGGGAAGGCCGATGTCTCAACATACCTGCCTGCCGGCGGGGTCTGGGATATCATGAATAGCGGGGGCGGCACACGGACGCAGGGGTGGGGCTGGAATGCGACGGTGCCTGTCTCTGCTGACTATGACGGCGACGGAAGAGCTGATATGGCGGTCTACTGGCCAGCCGGTGGCACATGGTACATCATCTACAGCGGCGGCGGGACTTTGGCGCAGAACTGGGGTTGGAATGCGACGGTGCCTGTCCCTGCCGACTATGACGGCGACGGTAAGGCTGATATGGCGGTCTACTGGCCGGCCGGCGGCACATGGTACATCAGGTACAGCGGTGGCGGGACCCTGACGCAGAACTGGGGTTGGAACGCCACGGTGCCTGTCCCTGCCGACTATGACGGCGACGGTAAGGCTGATATGGCGGTCTACTGGCCGGCCGGCGGCACATGGTACATCAGGTACAGCGGTGGCGGGACCTTGACACAGAACCGGGGCTGGAACGCTCCGGTGCCTGTCCCTGCTGATTATGACGGCGACGGTAAGGCTGATATGGCGGTCTACTGGCCGGGCGGCGGGATGTGGTACATCAGGTACAGTGGCGGCGGGACTTTGACACGGAACTGGGGTTGGAGTGCGGCAATGCCTGTCCCTGCCGACTATGACGGTGACGGCAAGACGGATGTCGTCGTGTATCATTCCGGTTCCCTGAACTGGTACATCCAGTACAGCGGTGGCGGGTCCAGCGTGGTCACGTCGATACGTGGTGGCGTTGTGCCAACTCTTCCCCAGTATCAAATCAACAAGTGGATGAAGCTTGTCCAGTGACGGTGTGCCTGCCGATGTATGAGGCTGGGGCTGCTGATGTGCTTCAGTAGCATCCGGCGCTACCCGTCCCTAATAATCAGAGCCTGTCCCTGGCTGTCCACCGGACGACGGAACGGTGCATCAGAGGTTCGATCCGGACCGTGCCGGCACAGACTCTGAGCGGTTTTCTGTTGCCACACGCGAGCAGTAGGAATAGGGTTTGGGCGATGGGAAACACTGTGACACATAACTCCGGAATCAGCGTCGTGATCCCCTGCCTGAACGAGCAGGATTCGATCGCGCAGGTTGTCGACGCCGCACGCGAGGGCATTGCCGCCACAGGGCTTCCCGGCGAAGTGATTGTGGTTGATAACGGGAGTTCAGACAGGTCCAGTGTAGTTGCCGGGGAGCACGGGGCGCGTGTTGTCGCCGAGGCGGTCAAGGGTTATGGTGCTGCGTTGCGGAAGGGCTTTTCCGAGGCCAGGTACAGCATCATCGTCATGGGAGACGGAGACCTTACATATGACTTCACAAAGCTGGGCGATCTCACCGGGCCTATCGTCTCGGGCGGATTTGACTTTGTAGTAGGCAACCGCATGAGCAACATCCGCCCCGGCTCGATGCCCGGGCTGCACCGGTACCTCGGCAATCCCATCCTATCCCTGCTGCTGAGGCTGATGTTCTGGGGGCATGCCGTCCGGGATGCCCACTGCGGGATGCGGGCAATTACCCAGTCGGCCTACCGACGGCTCCGCTGCGTGACAACCGGCATGGAGTTTGCCAGTGAGATGATTGTCAGCGCAATTCACTGCGGCCTGAGGATGACTGAACGGGATATTGTGTACCACCCACGGGTTGGCGACTCCAAGCTGAAGTCTTTCAGTGATGGATGGCGGCACCTGCGTTTCATGTTGCTGCATAGCCCGACCACAGCCCTGCTTGCACCTGGTGTTTCCGCGTGGCTGGTCGGAACATTCATCATGTTGCCGCTGGCATTTGGCCCCGTCCACATCGGCATGCGCCGGATAGATATCCACTGCATGCTGATAGGGGGGCTTCTGAATACCATCAGCATGCAGTTCATCACTCTTGGCCTGCTGTCGAAGGCGTACGCGCATCTGTCGGGCCTGAGGCATGACCCCGTCATTGTCTGGTTTTACGCGCACGTCACTTTTGAACGGCTCATGATGTTCACGATTCCAATGATCCTTACGGGACTTGCTGTGATAGGGGTGGTTGTGACCAGATGGGTTGAGAGCGACTTTGGACCGTTGGATCAAGCCAGGGTACTCTTTCTCGCGATAGTGTGCCTGATGAACGGAACACAGATGGCTGCGGCCGGCTACCTGTTCAGCATAATGGCTCTTCCGCGCCACGTCGGACGATTGTCGGATGAGGCTGGGGGAAGTAGTTTGACGCAATAGACTGGCCGGCAGGTAATGAGTACTCCCTAACCGACGGGTAACCAATGGCGCAATTCTCAGTTTCTGTCGTTATTCCAACGCTGAATGCCAGCCGGCATCTCCCGGCGCTCATTCAATCCCTGCACCGGCAGAAGCCTCTTGCTCCGGTGGAGATAGTGCTGGTCGATTCCAATTCCACTGATGACACAAGGGCTGTAGCCGGGCAGTTCGTGGGGGTCAAGGTTGTACAGGTTGGCAAATTTTCCCACGGCAGAGCGAGGAATCTTGGTGTCAGTGAGGCGGTGGGAGATATCATTGTGCTGATGACGCAGGACGCAATTCCCGCCGGAGAGTCATGGTTATCCGAACTGCTGGCTCCGCTGGATGATCAGGCGGTCGGGGCTGTGTACTCAAGACAGGTGCCCCGCGACGATGCGAATCCCATGGAGCGTTTTTTTCTTCTGCACAGGTTTCCAGAGGGACAAGAAGTGAGACGTGTTTGTATTCCTGGAAAGCCGCTGATGTTAGAGGATGTTTTCTTCTCCAACGTGAGTTCAGCCGTCCGTCGCAGTCTTCTTCTGAAGCACCCGTTTGACGAGCAGTTGATCATGAGCGAGGACCAGCAGTTTTCCCGTGATATCATTCGGGCCGGGTGGGCTGTGGTGTATCGGCCTTCTTCAAAAGTAATCCACTCCCACAACTACACACTCAAGTCGGTTGTGAAGAGGTACTTCGACAGCGTCTATTCGCTCTCAAAGGTGTTTCCTGAGCATGGTGTCGCGACAAGCAGCAGCATGGGGGCTCGCTATGTGTACAGGGAACTGGGGTACATTACCCGCCAATACCCATTGTGGATTCCCTACTGGTGTCTTTACACTTCTGCCAAGGCAATTGGCACGCTCGCTGGACATGCGGCCGAGTACATGCCTTACTGGATTCTCCGCAGAGTGAGCCTGCACGCCTATCACTGGGAGAGGGAGCGTTGATCAATATCCGCTTACGGCCTCAGCTCGCCTCGTCCCTTCTGTCTCGCTTTCGCCCGTGCTACCACGGCTTCACAGAATAGCCGCAAGCCGTGTATATTGTGTTGTAGATATTTGCGGGAATAGCACCCTGGAATCCCCACTGCACTGTCCTGCGCGGTGGTTGCTCGTAGGCGCCGGATGCCCCGTCGTTGCCATCTCCGTCGTTGAGGGAAATGATCCACTGGCCGTTGTTTGCGGCTGAATAGACCGCATGATCGTCCCAGCCGTTACCGTCAAAGTCCAAGCCAGGTACCGGCACGGAAAGACCGTATGTTCCGAGCTTGAATTGATAGGTGTAAGGGGTGCAGAACGAACCGTCGGATCCGTCGCCCACGATTGAGTACTTGATCTTGTATACCGCTATGCCCTTGGGGTACAGGGATTCATCAACCACTGAGCGATAAGACCCCGGTGTGGGGATTGATCCGGATGAACCCCACACAGTCGCCCATGTTTTGTTGCTGGTTCCAAGTATGTACCAGTAAGTGTCAGCCATTGAGAAGCCACGGTAGTAGACAGCCAGATCCGTACGGCCATCATTGTCGTAATCGTATGGTACCGGCAGGACAGTGGATGTTGGCGGACGTTCCCAGCGCCTGACATCCCCCTTGAATCCCCAGTTCTGTCCCCATATCAGAACTTTCTGAAGGGCGATTGAGTACACGTACCACTTGCCGCTCTCCAGATCGTACACTCCGATATCATCCTTGGAGTCGCCGTCGTAGTCACCTGGCACCGGAACCGCGGTATTCCAGCCCCATGCAAGACGCCATGCCAGGATCTTTCCAGACCGCGTGGTTATGAACCAGTTGCCACTGGCTCGGTCGAATACGGCTAAATCGGTTTGTCCGTCCCCATCATAGTCGGCAGGTACAGGGTATGCAGTCGAGAATCCCCAGCTCCTCTGCCATTCAATTATCCGGCCATCCAGAGACCTTATGAACCACTGTCCGTTTGCAGGGTTATAGACCGCCAAGTCTGATGCCCCGTCTCCGTCGAAGTCGTTCGGCACGCCCCTCGCATGGCATGATAGCGTCACACCCAGTCCAATCAGAGCACCGGCAATAATCAGAACCGCTTTTTTCATCTGGTATTTCCCTCCGCAAGATACAAAACTTTATACCTACTATTAGCACTATTCGTACCAAGAAGTGCTCCGATTGTACAGGAATCATCACATAGACGGAGCTTCATTGTTGGAGATAGTGATTGCTACCACGTCCGTCGGGTATACCGCTTCTCAAAAGTGCGAATGTCATCGGCGGGATGATTGGTGGCGATAGATGTTGTAATGTATTCATGTACAACAGGATAGACCAGTTATGGGCGATATATGGCGTAGTGTGGTGTATTCTAGAATTTGACAATAATAGCCAGAGTCAGAAGCGTTATCTGGCAGCCAATCAGCAGGTGTCGACAGGTATTGGAACGTCTGGGGGTTCCATACGAAGGTATTCTGCTGCATCCGTCACCACAGTCGTGTTCCGGCAGTTTCATCTCGCCAGCCGCCTGCGGCACCGCTATGCGCATCCCTGAAGACAGTTTCCAACACCATCGTCTCGGATTCTTGGCACGCACGGGTTCTGGCAGGGCCGCCGGGAGCCGTGGTTTTTGTTGGACGACACGGGGGCAATAGGGCAGCATGACGGGAATGAATGGATCAGAAATGAGCTTTAGGGTAGACCTGTCGTCCCGCTCCCGCAATCTATTCCATGAAGTGTGGGTATACAGGTTTGCGCTGTGGAACTTGGTTCTGAAGGACTTCAAGATTCGCTACCGCAACATGTCGCTTGGGGTGGCGTGGTCGGTCCTGAATCCGCTCGTCATGCTTGGAGTTCTGATTCTTGTCTTCTCGTACATCCGACTGACATCAAGGCCGCACGAGAATTTTGCAGTCTTCCTTCTTCTTGGCATGATACCGCTGAACTTCCTGTCCATGACTTTGCCGCCGGCCACCAACTGCATCATAGACAACGCCGCCCTTGTGAAGAAGGTCATATTTCCGAGACATATTCTGCCCATTTCGGTTGTGCTCGCACAAATAGTGCATGTGCTGATCCAGGTCGGTATCCTCCTGATCTTCCTGTTGTTTTCGAGAATAGCGCCCACGGCTACATGGATCTGGGTGCCGTTGATATTTCTAGTGGAGTTGGGTGTCCTCATTGGCTGTGGCATGATCCTTTCTGCAGCCAATGTGTACTACAGGGACACCTTGTATGTTGTTCAGTCTGGCCTGACTGTGTTGTTCTGGTTCACACCTGTCATTTATCCGCTCTCGATAGTGAAGCTCAGTGTGGAGCCGTGGCTCTTCAATGTTTACCTGCTGAACCCGCTGGCTGGGATCATAGACTCGTTGAGGCGCGTGATTCTGTACGATCAGCCGCCGGAGGTGCTGACTCTGGGGCTTTCAACAGTGGTTGCAGTGTTGCTGTTGGGTGTGGGGTGGCTGGTCTTCAGCAAGAAAGAACCCTATTTTGCAGACAAAATCTAAACGGTGGTGCTTGCCATGACAGGTAGTGATGTGTCGGTCGCGAATAATGAGGAACTTGGGGACAAGGCGATCATTCGCCTGGATGGCGTCGCCAAGATGTATCGACTGAACAGGAGAAGGCAATTCCTGATACACGACGCCTTCCGCAGGCTGTTAGGGAGAGCCGGCGCCGGGGAAGAGTTCTGGGCGCTCCGCGACTTGAATCTGACGATTCGTGCCGGTGAATCGCTCGCAATTGTGGGGGGGAATGGGGCTGGCAAGTCCACGTTGCTGGGCCTGGTTGCCGGGACCGTTGCTCCGACGCACGGGAAGGTCAGGGTTGGCGGCAGGGTTGGAGCATTGCTTGAGCTCGGAGCCGGGTTCCATCCGGATTTGACGGGTGAGGAGAACATTTTCCTGAATGCCTCCCTGCTTGGCCTGCAAAGGAAGGAAGTTGAAGAGAAGTTTGTGAAGATAGTCGAATACTCTGAGCTCAAAGACTTCATCCAGGTCCCGTTGCGGAACTATTCATCGGGCATGCAGGTGAGATTGGGCTTCGCGGTTGCGATTCACATCGATCCGGAAATCCTGATTATGGATGAGGTTATGGCGGTCGGCGACCAGTCGTTTCAGGCCAAGTGCACAAAGTCGATTCGTAAATTCCAGGAGGAGGGGAAGACGATCTTGTTCGTGTCCCACAGTCCTGGCCTGGTGTCCATGTTATGTCAGCGCGTTGTCTGGCTGGAGCATGGCAGGCTGAAGATGGATGGGTCTGCCAAGGATGTCCTGGCCGCATATCAGCAATAGTTCGCCCCTGCGTTGCGCAGGGGACCCCGATGCCGGCTTTCCGCTCTGCGCGATGATCAAACGAACAACTCCTTGTAGCGGAGGACCATCGCTGCCCGATCAAAATGCCTGCCGGCCTCACCTGCGCCTCGCGCCAGACGGTCATAGTCATGCCGCATACGGGACACTGCCGCGGAAAGGTCTGTCAGGGTGAGTTCCTTTACGATCGTACCGCATTGGTGGGTTGTCACGTAGTCGGACATCGGCAGAACAGCGCTCAGAATAACCGGGCGGCCGGCTGCCAGGGCTTCCAGTAATGAATGAGGGTACGCCTTGACGATCCGAGGGCTGGCGGCCAGGACCACAGCGGCATGAGCCCGCGTGAGAACGTCATTCACGTTGACGAAGCAGTCCAGGATCTCCACCCGATCAGTGAGTTGCTTGCTGGCCACAAGGCTGTCCAGAGTCTTACGGACATAGCCACGCCAGAGCAGTATCAGCCTCATGTCCGGCTGTCGGGCTATGAGATCCAGGAGAATATCAAAGCCCTTCAGACGGAACTGTTCGGTTGTCCACGGCGCCGAGCCTGCGAGAAGAGTGAATGGCTCGGATGGAGGCGGTGGAGAGGGTGTGAAGCGGCTCGTGTCTATGCCTGGTGGAATGCAATGCACACCGGTGATGCCCCATGAGCGCGCCACCTCGGCGTCGTGCGCGGTGTTGACGAGGAGGAACTTCAATTTGTTCTTCAGCCATGACGGCGGGGGCCGCGCGCCATCCAAGGAGCCAAGCACCTGATAGCAAAGCGGCTTGTTGACTATTGCCAGGTATGGGAACGCATAGAGGGTTGCATAGCTCACAAAGTGCATATCGTGGGAACGGTCGAGCCTCGAGATGTCATTGAGACGATGCAACCCGTACATGGGCTTTGGGAACCAGCGGGTTGGATGCCGGAGCGGGAATAGGTGCAGGATCGTTCCGCCAAACACGGACTGCAGTGTTTGAATGTCCTGGAAAGCCGCATCGGTGCCAGGAATGACCGGTGGCGGTGACAGTGTGTGAAAGGCGATATTCATGTCGATCAGCCGGGTGTTGGCGGCTGTTGCCGCCGCGACCATGGTTTCCTCTCAAGATGAGCTGACGTCATCCATTGTTCGACTTCGCTAGCATCAACCTTCCGGTGTTGTCTCAGCCATGTCCGGCTCATTCGAACATGTCGCGCCAGCGACAGGAAGGATATCCACCCCCTAAGCACATGTAGCGGGTGCCTGTAGGCCATCAGGTAGAAGAGCTGGCCGTATGCAATGTGGTGGGCGTGTCTGACGAGTGACTTGACGGGCAGGTTCTTGAAGAGGACGAGGAGCCTGTTCCGTGTGATTAGTTCAACGTATCGCCGGGAAGGCATAGCGGCCCCGTGCCCGTGATGAAGAATGACGGCCTCCGGGACGTATTGAAACGAATAGCCCAGCCAATGACCGCGGAAGCCGATATCGATATCTTCGAGGTAGGCGAAGAAATGCTCGTCGAAGAGTCCTGCTTCGTGGAGAAACGACCGACGGTAGAGGGCGGCTCCGGCGCAGGGCGAGAACACCCCTGTAGCAGAGTTGAAGTCCCCGGCCGGGTGTCCGTGCCCGCGTTTGGCGGCCATGCCATGCCAGGAAAGAAGGTCGCCAGCATTCTCGATGATTCCGGGATTGCGCATGTCGACCATGCGCGAGGCTACTCCGCCGACGGAAGGTGGAGCACTCTTGATGGCATCATGAAGATGCAGAAGCCAGTCGGGGCGGGCGGAGGTGTCGGTGTTAAGGAGCCCTATGTACTCAGAACGGGCGGCCCTGATTCCAATGTTGACGGCGGCGGCGAACCCCCGGTTGTCGCTGAGGGCAATAATATTCAGCGTGGGAATTATCTTCTTCGCTATGTCGACCGAGCCATCTGTTGATCCGTTGTCCACCATGATGACCTCGCCAGGCGCAAGGGTTTGCGCGCGCAGCGAGGTCAGGCATTCTGGAAGCCAGCAGGCTCCATTGTGATTGGGAATTACAATTGTTGTGTCAGGGTTTGATGAAATATTCATGATGACATCCGAAAGACCGCCTGAGTCCGTCACGAAGCGCCAGCCTTATGGCGCTGACACGGGCAGGCTTGGCGTACAGCAAGGATTTGAAAAGCATGAGTGCGCCGGCACCCGTCCAGTAGAGGCGCAGAAGAGATTCGCATGATGGATAGAATTTGCGTGCAAACAGGAAACGGTTGCGCAGTGAGTAGTACAGGTACAAAGTGTCGCGGAGAGGGTGTGCCTCGGCCGTGTGGTGAGCATGGGCTGATGGGATGACAGCGCACTGAAAGCCAGAGAGGCGTGCCCGCATGCAGAAGTCGGCTATTTCTCCGCTGAAGAAGTATGTCTCGTCCATTGTGCCGACAGTATTCAATACTGTTGAGCTGACAAGGAAGACGGTTCCGGGCACATAGGCGCATGCAATAGCCTGAGGCGTCGTAGATCGCCCGGTATTCGGCATCCTGGCGCGTGTTGATATCCTGAAGGCGATGTTGCGCCCCCCGGCAAACACGTGACAGTCATTGGCCTGCGATTCATGAAGTACCGGCCCAACGATGCCAGTACGGGGATTGGTTTGGATATGATGCAAAAGGCGTTCAGCGTCTTCCTCGGCTATGTGCGCGTCGGTGTTCATGAAGAGAAACGCCTCGTAGCGGCAGTCTGTCATCGACGCCAGGGCCAGATTCAATCCGCCACCATATCCGCGGTTTGTGCTACTTCTGACAACAAGCACATTCTTGAGGGTGGCGCTCAGGATTTTGCCATCCTCGGGGCGTGAACCGTTGTCCACGACGCAGATGTCTGGCCTTAGCCTGCTCCATTGACGCACGGCGTTCACAGCGCAACAGGTCTGGTTTGCCGAATTCCAGTTGAGGAATACTATGGTCCACTTCATAGAAGTTGTGGTGTTGCTGTGACCGCCATGTGTCCGGCGGCTTGATGGCCATCTCTCATGCGACTGAGATACTTGGTTTTGGCGACAGTTGGAAGAGGAAAATGCCCGGTTTGCTAATCCGTCGCGTTGCTGGATTGCTGAATATTGCCTTGCCTTCTGTCTGGCAGGCCCATAGTGTGATTTTACTGCCCGGGCGGTACGCGAACGGGCTGGCTACATATGGCCGGAAGTGTGATGGGCTTCGACTCAAATGCACGATTCGATTCTTAGTGGCTGGCGTACGCACATTCGCGAGGTCCTTGCTTCACTGCTGGCCGAGGGAAGTACATGTGCGCTTGTGTGCTACCCGAACCATTGGAATCCGGGTGATTCCGCGATCTGGTGCGGGACCAGGAAGGCTCTGGCGGGGCTCAACGTCCACGTGCGGTATGTCTGTGATCACCTGTCCTATTCCTCGGAAAGGCTGAAGGCTTCGGTTCCGCATGGCCCGATACTCATACTTGGGGGTGGTAGTTTTGGCGACGTGTATCCTGATGAGACCGGGCTGAGGCAGAGGGTGTTCGACGACTTTCCAGATCGCAACATTATCCAGCTGCCACAAAGCATCTGGTTCATGTCCGCCGCCAACATCAGGCCGATGGCGGAAAGGATTGGTAGGCTTGCGCAGTTCACTTTCCTGGCGCGGGATGCGGAGAGTGAGGCGTTTGCACGTCGGCACTTCGGTTGCCGCGCCGTTCTCTGCCCTGATATGGCGTTTGCCCTTGATGCGGGCGATTTCAGTTTCCAGGATCCGGTGGTGAGTGTTTTCGGAGTACTGCGTCAAGACTGTGAGGCTATGCCTGGAGAGATTGTCGCGCCCGGGCAGGTTGCATTCCGGCATGAGGATTGGCGGTTTCCCGGTGTTGAGATTGCGAAATGGCACATCAAGTACAGGCTGTTCCTGCGGCTGGATGGCAAGATCCGGAATATGTATGGCAGACACGCCAACTTCGCCAGGACTCTTGTGCGCATTTGCTGGGGCGGGTATGAGCGTCTGGCGTTCCTGAGGGCCCAGCGAGGTGTCGACTTTATCAGCCGCGGTCATGTGTTGGTTACCAACCGCTTGCATGCCCATATCCTGTGTCTGTTTTCCGATCGCCAACAGGTGATAATTGACACATGCAATGGCAAGGTCCGGAACTACTATGATACGTGGACACATGTTGTTCCGCGGGTTCATCTGGCCAGCGACATGAGTGACGCGTGCAGGCTCGTGGCGACGCTCCAGACAAGATAGGAGTGTGATCTGGAGTCATGGCGGCGCGGCGCATTGACCCAACCTGCGGCCATTGAAAACAGATTGCGGACGTGTTTGGGGTCGTGTACGCTTCTGCGCCTGATCGTTTGCGGTGCAGTTGCTCGTGAATAGCGGGCTATACGGTGTAGCCTGTGGGGCGACAAGACAGAGCGGATGAGCGGATGTGCCTTTCGCTTCCGGGACAAAGAGTACTCAAAATGGCAGACGAGGGAATTTCGATAGTCAAGCAGGTCATCGGCGGAGTCCTGCGCTTTGTGCACAAGTGTTTTGACTGGAAGCGAGTAACCATATGCATTGACCGCTATTGGACCGACGCGGCAAACAGGTGTGTGCAGGGTTGGATTGTATCAAGGAAAGGCCGCATAGACGGGTTGGAGATGAGAGCGTCAGGCCGATGGGTTCCGGTTGACAGGCTGGAACCCCGGAGTGACTTGTCTGTCACTTTCCCTGATATTGATGCCGGAAGAGGTTTCAGTGTGCAATTACACCACGGCGAACCCGTGCGCCTCCGGTTCAGGGTCAAGCGCGATGGCAGGTGGACCAGTTGTGACGTGAAGTGTGCCCCGCCGCAGTGCAGGGAAGTTCTGAACGTGCCCGATGGACAGCCTTTGTTCGAGCGATTCATTTCAGAGGTCAACGAGAAGAGGCTGAACGTCCTGGAGATCGGATCGCGTATCGTCTCGCCTGGAAGTGCGAGCAAGCGCAGTCTGTTTCCCAATGCCGCATCCTATACGGGGTTTGACTACTATCCTGATGCGAATACCGATCTGGTTGGTGACGCTCACAGGCTTTCGGAGCTGGTAGGCGACAGGCGTTTTGACGCCGTGTTCTCGGTTGCCGTATTTGAGCACCTGGCCATGCCGTGGGTCGTGGCACGCGAGATCAGCAAGATACTGCGTCCAAAAGGCATAACGTATCATGGAACGTTGTTCTCGTGGCCGGCGCATGAGCGCCCATGGGATTTCTGGCGGATGTCGGACGAGGGATTGAAGGTGCTGTTTTCGCCCGCCCTGGGCTATGAAGTCCTTGGAGCCGGCATGTTTGATCCCGTGAGCATGCACTTCAGTGAGCTGCGTCCTGGCCACGAGGGCTTCCCTCACGCCGCCGCCTATGCCAGCTCAAGTATCCTTTGCCGGAAGACGTCGGACGGGCTGATGGATGACTTCAATTGGCCCTCGGATCTGGGGAAGATCCTGGACAATGAGAGCAAGTATCCTGAAAAGGCATGATCAGTTTGGGCGATAGAGCTGTCCGTCGCGGAAGTCAGCGCAAGCGTGGTGTTTCCTATGTTGCTATCAGTAGTTAGAGCCTTTCGTCGTCTATCAAAACCGGTATGTCCCAAGAACACACTACGCGGCCATGTGTGGCTTGCGTTTGACCGCTTTGTGCAGACCTGGGAAAACAGGGGGTTCGCTCGTTCGGTTGTCTCCGCCTGGGGCAGGAGGATACGCCCGCTGTACAGGCCGTATTCACGCGTGCCCGACAACTTGTTCGTGTCTCGATCCATAAGGACACACAATCACCGCATCGGGCCGCATACCGAGCGCGTGGACATCGTCGTTTGTGTTCATGATGCACTGGAAGATGTCCGGAACTGCCTATCCTCGGTTGTGCGGCACACTCGGCCGCCATACGGCCTTATCATCGTCGACGACGGCAGCGGGCCGGAGACCAGTGAGTTTCTGGCTGCATGGTCGCGTGAACAGGGGGCAAACCTATTGCGCCATGACATTGCCCGCGGCTATACCTGCGCGGCGAATGCCGGTTTGCGGGCGTCTACAGCCGGGAAAGTCGTTCTACTCAACAGTGATACACTTGTGACGCCCCTGTGGCTTGATCGTCTGGTTGCCTGCGCAGATTCCAGCAAGAACATTGGTATGGTAGGTCCGCTTTCCAACGCGGCGTCGTGGCAGTCGGTACCGCAAGTGTTCGATGCTGCCGGGGATTGGAAGGAGAATGATCTTCCGGGGACATGCGATCTGAGAACCATGGCCGTCCTGATAGGGAAGAGTGCGGCCGGGGTGTATCCGCGAGTGCCGTTCCTGAACGGCTTCTGTCTCCTGGTTAAGAGGGAGGTCCTGGATAACATTGGTGTGTTTGATGAAGAGAATTTCGGGGCCGGGTATGGGGAGGAGAATGATTACGCGGTCAGGGCGCGCAAGGCCGGCTGGATGCTGGCAATCGCAGACGACGCGTATGTCTGGCACAGGCAGTCGCGGAGTTACTCACATGAGCGCAGGAAGCAGCTTTCCTCCAGGGCACAGGAGAAGCTGGTGTCGCTTCATGGTGAGGCCGTGTTTGAAGCAGGGACCGGATTCTATAACTCTGATCTGTCGATCCTTTCCATCCGGGCCCGCGCGGGCGCACTGTGGGAGAGGTCAGAATGTGTGCGCGAGGGGATGAGGAAGTACGAGGGGCGCAGGATCCTGTTCGTGCTCCCTACGTCACGGCCGGGAGGTGGCTCCCATGTTATTGTCCAGGAGGCTCGTGCCTTGCAGCGCATGGGCGTGGATGTCAGGTTGTTCAATCTCTCGATGAACAAGGAGGGATTCCAGAGGGCGTATCCGGAAATCACAGTCCCGATACTCTATGGGCACGGTCTTGATGACCTTGCACGACTGGTGCCCGGGTTTGATGCTGTGGTGGCGACGCTGTATTCCTCGGTCGACTGGATTGCGCCAGAGCGCATTGGCTCACCGGATGTAGTCAGGGGCTACTACATTCAAGACTATGAGCCATGGTTCTTTGAGGCTGGATCGACCCAGTTCGACGAGGCTGTGGCTTCCTATTCAAGGATTCCTGGCATGGTGCGCTTGACCAAGACGGAGTGGAACAGGCGAGTGGTTCTTGAACAGACCGGACAGGATTGCGCAGTGGTTGGGCCGAGCGTCGATCTTGACGCCTTCTATCCCCGCCAGCAACGCAAGGCGTCGGGTGCATTGGCGATATCGGCCATGATCCGGCCCGAGACCTCGCGGCGTAGCCCCGAGTTGACAATGCGGGTCCTGCAAGCGGTGTCGAAACTCTACGGGCAAAGGGTGGAGGTGACACTCTTCGGTTGTGAGAGAGATACTCCACTGTGCAAAAGGTTCAAGGGGTCGTTCCCGTACAACAATCTTGGCGTAATCACGAGGACTGACCTGGCCGACGCGCTTTCACGCACGGATCTCTTTGTGGATTTGTCCGCATACCAGGCGATGGGGATGACGGCTATGGAGGCTATGGCTTCCGGTGCTGCAGTCATTCTACCACAAACGGGTGGTGCCAGTTCTTTCGCGAAACATGGCGAGAACGCATGGATGGTTGACACAGCTTCGGAGTCGCATTGCCATGATGCTGTCAAGGAACTGGTGAACGATCCCGGGAAGTTGCAGGCTCTGCGTGCCAAAGCCTTGGCAGATATATGTAAACACCATCCCGAAAGCGTTGCACTTCGCATTCTGGGGGCGCTATTCGGGGATGTTGCCACCGAAGAGAGGCATTGAGCGTGATAAGAGTTCATGTGATGTATGAGTACGGCGTCGATCATCGGCCCCACGGGTCGGCGTACATCCGCCTCCTCAACCCGCTTCGGCATCCGGCAATAGCCGGACGCGTCGAGGTCACCGCCGGAGAGGAATTGAAGCCAGCGGATGTAGTGATTGTTGATCGAACGTGGAAATACGACGTCACCCTTCATGATGCCGAGGAGTTGGTCTGCAGGATCCGTAAGGCCGGGTCCCGTCTCCTCTACAGCATAGATGACAACCTTCTGGACCTCGATCTCGCCGGGGGGTTTGGCGCTCCGTTCACGCTTGACCAGCTGACAGTGGTTCGTCTGCTCGCGCGGGAGGCTGATGGCGTTATCGTTTCCACAAACGCATTGGCCGAGCGTATGCGACAACTCAATAAGTCGATATGCATTCTGCCAAATGCCCTGGACGAGCGGCTGTTTACAGGATGCGGGGCTCAGACCGCAACGGGCCGCGGGCGCCTGGTTGTCGGATACATGGGCACATTCACGCATGACGACGACCTGTTCATGATACTTGAAGCCTTGCGTTCCCATGCCGACAAGATTGAACTTCAGCTTGTTGGCGGCATTTCCGATGCCGCGATTCTGCAAGGTCTCAGGCCGCTTTCTGTCACGTCGCTCGATACCCAAGGCCATCACGAGTACCCGGACTTCATGCGGTGGTTTGGGTCGACGATCCGGTGGGATCTTGGATTGGCGCCTCTGGTGGATACTCCTTTTACGCGGTGCAAATCCGATATCAAGTTTCTGGATTACGGTTCATGCGGCATTCCAGGCCTCTTTAGCAATGTTGAGGCATATAGACATACTGTCCAGCACGGGGTCACCGGATGGCTCGTCAAGAACAGTGTAGAGGCTTGGAGGGCGGCTTTGGGTGTTGTGGTCAATGACACAGGCCTGCGGAGTAACATGGGAACAGCCGCAGGCAAATGGGTGCGCGCTAACAGGGTGTTGTCTGCCTGTGCGACGCAGTGGGCGGAAGCAGTCGAGACCGTGGCAAACAGCGGCAGGGTATGGGGTGGGGGAAACTCATGAAAGTATCAGTAATTGTCACGTGCTACAACCTCGGGGCCTATCTTGAGGAGTGTTTGGAAAGTGCCATGAAATCCACTTGCTCCGACTTTGAGGTGATTGTGGTGGATGATGGCTCTACTGACCCGGAAACGGTCAAGACGGTTGCGCGACTCGAGAAACTCTATTCAGGTGACGATCGTGTACGCTTCATCCGGCAGTCCAACAAGGGGGTCAGCGCTGCCAGAAACACTGGTATCGCGCAGGCGAGGGGGGAGTGCATATTACCGCTGGATGCTGACAATAGAATCAGACCTCAGTACCTGACCAGAGCCGTACAGGTCATGACCGATGATCCTTCTATCGGTGTGGTCTATGCGTGGGCAGAGCGTTTTGGAATTCGGACTGGAGCATGGGAATTCCCTCCCTTTGACAGGCAGAAGATGCTCCTTTGCAACTGTGTGGAGTCATGCTCGGCATTCCGTAAGAGGGTGTGGGTTGACAACAACGGATATGATGAGAGCAGGTTCAGGGAGGGCTACGAGGATTGGGATTTCTGGCTCGGAGCTATCGAGCACGGGTGGAGGTTTCATCGTATCCAGGAGGTTCTTTTCGATTATCGCGTGCGGTCCAATTCAATGGTTAGTGCATGCAACGAGCCGGCTGTGCGCCAGAAACTTGTTACGCAACTAATCGAGAAGCATAAGACGCTGTACTCTTCGTGCTGGCCGGATCTCTTGATTAGCCGCGAACTGACAACCCTTGAATATGAGCGGCTGGTTGCAGGGTACCATCAGCGGTTTGTCGAGTCTCTGGTTGATTTTCAACGGGTTGCGGCGGATGTCACGAGCCGTTGCAAGGCGATGGAATCTGACATGCGGAGAGTCCGGGCTATCCTGGCCCCATTCTTGCTTGTGTGCCATCTACGTGATGTGGTTGCGCGGTGGTGGGCGGGGCGCAGGAGGAGTGGTTGAGGCAGGCATCAGCAGTGAACTGTTTTCAGGAATAGCCCCCGGCTGAATGGGTATCCGTTGTGCGTGCAACAGCCATGGAACACACCGCAGACCCCCTGCGCGGTGACGCACAGGGGGCCTGACGAGTGGGAACGTGCAGGCTACTTCTGCTGTCTGCCCACAGGTATGTCTCCGGACGCGCCAAAGGTGAATGGACCAATGTCCTCCATCGGTTTCTTCTTCAAGCTACCGAATATCCACCAACTGCCGCCGGCAGCCACGCACAAATCAGCCTTGCCATCACCGTCGTAGTCAGCTGGTACAGGTGTTGCTCCGCTCCAGCCCCAGTTGATTGCGGCCGTACCGCCCCCGGAATAGACGATGTGCCACATTCCGCCCGCTGGCCAGTAGACTGCGCGATCAGTCTTGCCATCACCGTCGTAGTCGGCCGGAACCGGAATGGTTTCTTTCCAGCCCCAGTTGAATGTCGCCGTCCCGCCACTGGCGTAGACGATATACCACATTCCGCCGGCTGGCCAGTAGACTGCGCGGTCGGCCTTGCCATCGCCGTCGTAGTCAGCAGGGACCGGAATGGTTTCATTCCAGCCCCAGCCTCCTGAAAACGAACCCCCTCCTGAGTAGGTGATATGCCACATGCCGCCGGCGGGCCAGTACACAGCGAGGTCAGACTTGCCGTCTCCGTCATAGTCTGCGGGAACAGGGTTTGCCGTGCTCCATCCCCAATTGGCACTTGCTGCCGCCATGCTGCTGTACCTCATGTACCATGTTCCATGAAGAGGCCAGTAGACTGCTGGATCAGTTTTCTTGTCGCCATCATAGTCTGCCGGGACGGGATTTGCCTCGCTCCAGCCCCAGTTGATGGCTGAGGCAGTACCGGAGGACGATCTGATATGCCACGTGCCGCTGGCGGGCCTGTACACGGCTACTTCGGCATTTGTGTCGCCGTTATAGTCGGCACTCACCATGCGGTCTCCTGCAGTACCGAACTTGATTGGCGGGGTACCCAGTATCCGGCCGTCGGTGCTTTTCAGGACATACCACACGGCAGAGGCGCTGTGGTGGACCGCCAGATCGGCCTTGTTGTCGGAATCATACTTTCCTGGAACGGGCAGAACTTCGCTCCAGCCCCAATTGACCGTACGCGTCCCGCCGCTACTGTTCACAATGTACCAGTTTCCGCCGCTGGGCCAGTAAACGGCGAGGTCAGCCTTGTTATCTCCATCGTAGTCGGCCGGGACTGGTATGGTATCGCTCCAACCCCAGTTCTGGGTGTGAGTGCCTCCGCCGCTGTAGGCGAAATACCACATGGCGTTGGCCGGCCAGTAAACGGCGAGGTCAGCCTTGCCATCACCGTCGTAGTCGGCCGGGACCGGAATGGTTTCATTCCATCCCCAGTTTTGCGTGAGCGACCCGCCGCTACTGTACTTGATCAGCCAAGTGGCGTCGTTTGTGCGAAACACCGCTAGATCATATATGTCGTCGTTGTCGTAATCGGCAGGGACGGGTATGTCACCCGCCTGTCCCCATTGGACAACATTGGTTTCACCGGTCCTGCGGTTATGGATGGTCCATGTGCCATTGGTCCTGCAGAAGAGCGCCAGATCCGCATACTCTGAGGTGTTGTACTTACCGGGGACAGGATTGTCTCCCCTTGAGCCGAAGGCCATGGTCGTTGTCGACCAGTCATGGCTGTTGTGAATTGTCCAGACGCATGAGTCGGGCGAGTACGCTGCAACATCATCCTGGCCATCGCCGTCGAAATCCTGCGCCGGGGTGTAGCACTGTTTTGCCTTCGGTGTCCTACCAGCCAGGGAAATATCCCCGATGCTCCTCACGTACACGGTCCCTTCGCCCCACGCAATATAGGCGCCAGTCATGTCCGGTCGGGTGCCAATGTTGGGGTTCTTGTACTTGAGCCCAGTCGGTGTGCTGTCTACCAGCATGTTCTGTGCAACCAGCGCATTGTCCGGGTTCAGCACGAACAGGTAGGGCAAGTTACCGCTGCCGGTATAGGAAGCGTATGTATAGCCTTCAGCATCGACTCCGCAAGTTGGCTGCGTAATATCCGCCCAGTTTTGCACAGTTGCCTGGCCGTAGCTGGAGTATGAGCCCCAGGCGCCTGGTGTCCCGTGCACGAAATCAATAGCGGTGCCACCCTGGTGTGCATTGACCATGTGTACAGTGTCGTCCCTGGGGTCAATTGACACCCAGGAGAAGTCGCTGGCCGAGCCTTTTACGGCCTGTCCTCTGATGGCGAGGCCGGAGCCATACTTGTACTGCGAATACCAGAGCAGATATTCATAGCGGTAGGATATGTGGATGATGTCCTTGGAGTCACAATCCAAGCTTCCGGCCGAGTCGTCGCCGACAACGGTGGGACCCGCAATCGGTACTCCATTCTGGAATACCCTGAGTTTGATCCGGTCTGTTTGTGAGATGCGATCCGTCGTGATTATGTAGACGCGATCCAGAGAGTCGATGCACATGCGGGATCTGTTGGCGCCGGCCAGAGCTTGAACCGGGGCACTGAACCCGTTTCCTGTCCATCGGCTATAGTAAGCGGCCCCAAGAATGACGTGTGGATTGTCTCCGCTGTCCAAGGCCACCTGTGGGTCTGTTGCGGCGCCGACAAGAATAGGGCCAGCCAATGTCGCGCCGGCCGGATAAGATATCTTCTTGTAGTAGGTACTGCCACCGGACTCGTAGACGATATGGAGATTGCCAGACGAGTCTATGGCGACATCAGGGTCGCTGCCAGATCCAATAGTAACGCGAACCCCGAGATCTGTGGAGGCAGCCTGCATGGAGACTGTCGAGAACACCAGAGCGCCGATGACTGGCGCGATCACCGATAATAGGCATGAAAACTGCATACCGAACTCTCCCTTTTGTTGCTGGTGGCGAGCGGAAGCTAAAGGCAAACTCCGCTCCTCCATCTCCACCCATCGTCACTGTACCCGACTCGCGGGTAGTTATGGCGAGTATTGTGCGGGAA
>JBAXKQ010000002.1:0-63884 GCA_037135275.1 bacterium | reverse complement strand
TAGTTAGATGCAGGAAGCATGCCCAAGTTTATAGCTTTCAGATGATCTACAACACGTGGCTGGCCAACGTGTTACAGACATGACGGTGCTGGCGGCGAACTCGAACACGGCCGTCTCCCGCTCCGGCTTGCCTTCGGCTCCGTAGATGAGTCTCGCCTTTGCCGCCCGGTTCAGCATGACGTTGGCGGTGACCGAACGCTCGGTCGGCCTGGCAAGTACAACATTGCCGGGGTACTGCGGGATCTCCGGGAAGAAGCCGGAGTCATTTGGCTGACCCCCGGGCGTTTCGTCACCTCCACGGCGCCCGCGGATCTCCCGATCTCCGGGGATGCCGACTTGTTGAACCAGGTATTCCAGAACTTGGTCTCGAATGCCGTCAAGTTCAGCGACGACAATGGGACGATAGAACTGGCACTGCGCACCCGGGGCGGGCAAGCTCTTTTCTCTGTCTCAAACACCGGGCGTCCGATCCCGCGGGAGGACCAGTGCAAGGTGTTCGACAGGTTCTATCGCGGGGACAAGTCACGCGGCCGCGTGATCGAGGGCTCCGGGCTGGGACTCAGCCTGGCCAGGGAAATTGCACGTGCCCACGGCGGTGATGTGATCATTGAGCAGAGCGACGAACATGCCACCAGGTTCGTCCTGTCCCTTCCGCTTGACCCGACCCGGACTGCATAGCGCGCCCTGTCCCACCCGGCGCGAATGGGAAAATGAAGAAGCGCAGGGATTGGAGACGGGTGGCTGCCACATGGCCTGCCCCGCAACACCCGCGGACTTCTCCGGGGTTGTCCTCTGGAACCGGCCAATCGCCATCCTTCACCCCGCAGGACTGTATTTGCCTCGCTCAAGACGGGCCATAAGGAAATAGGCACAGGGGACAACGATCAGGGTGAACAGGGTTGAAACAAAGACGCCTCCGATGATGGCCAATGCCATGGGTTGCCGTGTTTCCGCTCCGGTTCCGATGCCAAGCGCAATAGGAGCCGCCGCAGCTATTGTAGCGGCGGACGTCATCAGGATTGGCCTCAACCGTATCGGCGCAGCCGTCATGATCGCTTCGGTCAGCGGCATACCTTCCGCGCGTTTGCGGTTGATGAACTCGACCAGTAGAATGGAGTTCTTCTTCACGATGCCCATCAGAAGGATGATCCCGATGGCGCTATAGAGGTTCAGCGACTGGTTGGTAACCCAAAGGGTTATCAACGCGCCGGTGATACTGAAGGGCAGGGCCAGCAGGACGGTGAAGGGATGGACGAAACTGTTGAATTGCGAAGCCAGCACCATGTAGGCCACCAGGATCCCCAGCACAAACGCGAACCAGAGGCCGCCGGACGATTCCGTGAACGTCTGCGCGCCGCCCTGCAAGTGGAACGTGTAGCCTGGCGGCAGGAGTTCCCGCGAAATCTTCTCCGCCTCGCCAATTGCTTTGGCCTGTGAGGCGCCAGTCGCCAGATTGGCTGTTACGGAAATCGAACGCTGGCGGTTGACGCGGCTGATGTTCTGCAGGGTCTTGGCGCTTTCCAGACGCACCACTGACCCCAGGGGGATGAGCTCTCCGTATGAATTGCGGACCGTCAGATCCTTCACATCTTCAGCGCTGAGGCGGTCTTCCGGCGCCAGGCGCAGCCGGACATCGTACCGGCGCCCGTCCCGCGTGAATTTGCCCTGGCGGATGCCCCCAATCGCTGCGTTTACAGTCCGGCCGATATCCTCCATGGTGACACCTCGCGCCGCCGCGGCCTGCCGATCCGGGACGATTCTTGCTTCCGGCATGCCGGTTCGATAGTTGTTGTCCAGGTCTGTGACCAAGCCGGTCTTCTCAAGCCGGGCCGTCATGTTCCGGGCCGTGGACTCCAGCACGGCGTAGTCTGATCCCCGGATATTGAACTCAACGGGCTGGCTCCGGTGCTGCGCCGTCAAGCCACGCGTCGACATATCCTGAAAGGAGATGCGCAGCCCCTTGATGCTCTGTAAATCACGGCGGAACACGTCGGTCAGTTCGGCCTGGGTCTTGTTGCGTTTCTTGCGGTCCACCAGCGTGAGGCCCATATTTCCCTGGCCACCGCTGCCAACCATGGTGAAGTACCGCAGGATCTCCGGCCTGGTCTTGAAGTATGCCTCGACTTCCCGCACACGCGCATCGGTCAGTGCAAGAGACGATCCGACCGGCGCCCGGAGGTTGACGCCAATATAGGACTGGTCCTGCGGCGGCACAAACTCCCGCCGGAGCACGGTCCCCAGCCACAGGGACGAACCAAAGATGAGCAATGCCCCCGCGAGAACCGCCCAGCGCCATCGCAAGGCCAGGGGCAGGACCCGGGCATAGACGTGGCTCAACCAGCCGAACGCGGCACCTGAGTTCCGCTCAAGCCATCCCGCTTCCTTCTTGCGGTGCGACATCATGACAGAAAGCCGCATCGGGGTAAGAGTGACGGCTTCCAGCAGAGACAGGGCCACGGCTGCCGCCATTGTCACACCGAATTGGAAGAAGAACCGTCCAATCACCCCGGACATGAACGCGACTGGCAGGAAAATCGCCACGACGGCGGCTGTAGTGGCTATGGCCGCAAAGATGATCTCCCGTGACCCGACCTCGGCAGCCTTGACCTTGCCTTTTCCCATGTCGAAATGCCGAACGATGTTCTCGAGCACCATGATCGCGTCGTCAACCACGATACCAATGGCCAGCGCCAGGCCGAGGAGCGTAAACGTGTTGAGCGTGAACCCCGCGAAATACAGGATGGAGAACGTGCCAATAATGGAGGTCGGAATGGCAAGGATGATATTGAACCCTGAACTCCACGTTCCGAGGAACAGGAAGCAGATCAAGGCTGTCAGGATTGCGGCGACGACCAACTCGTGCTGCGTGGCCTTCACGGCCTGTTCCACCGGCTGGGTGAAGTCTGCGTTGACCTGGAGCGTCATGCCCTTGGGCAGGGACTTCTGGAGCTCATTTATCCGCGCCCTGACCAGGCGGCCAACCTCCACTTCGTTGGCCCCGCGTTGCTTGCTTATTCCGATGACCGCCCCTGGTTCGCCGGAAGTCCGGACAATGCGACGGACATCGGTGAGACCATCTTCGACGCGACATACGTCCTTCAAACGGATGGTAACGTCCTGGATCGGCTGTCCACCACGATGCGTGATGGGAGTATCGGCGACCTGCTCAACGGTCAGGCCTTCACCCATGTTTCGGAGATTCACCTCCTCGTTCGCGTTCTCGATGTACCCGGCCGCCATCTCGGTATGTTCCTGCTGGATAGCCTGCACGAGATCAAGGATGGTCAACTCGTAGTCCCGGAGTTGTTTTGTGTTTACCCAGAGACGCAGGTTGCGCTGCCCGAGCCCGAAAAGACCGACCTCCCCGACGCCGGGAATCACCTGGAGCTGATCCAGCAGGAAGGTTTCGATGTAATCGACCATCTCACGCGATGATTGCGTACCAGCCACTCCGATGCGGAGTATGGGTTCTCCCTCGGTCGTGTTCTTCTGGATGACCGGAGGGTTCACGTTCAGAGGCAGGCGGAGTTCGGCCAGTGCCCCCTGGACTTCCTGGAGAGCGGCGTCAATGTCGCGCTTGAGATCGAATTCCAAGGTGACCGTTGCCTGTCCCTGCTGGATGTTGGACCGTATCTCCTTCACCCCGTCCACCGCGATCACGAGTTGCTCTATCTTGTCGACGAGTTCAGATTCCATGATCTCGGGAGCTGCCCCCTCCCAGGACACTCGCACCTCGAGAACGGGGAAATCCACATCGGGCATCTGGCTGATTCCCATTCGGTTGAGACTGATGGCTCCGAACACGATCAGGCCGAACATGAGCATCCAGGCAAAGACGGGACGTCGGATTGAGAACTCGGATAATGTCATGGCGTTGTCCTTCCTGCAGCCACATGGAGATGGATCATGTCGGCGCGAAGTTGATGGGCGAGGGCCGCTTCACGCTGGCGTAACCCCCGGAACTGTACTGATGCTGTGAGAACTTCAAGATTGTTGACGCGTCCCATTTCATAGTCCTTCTGCAGAAGCGCAAGTGTTTCAGCGGCTATTCCTATTGCCGCCTGGAGTTCAGACCATTGTCTCAATTCATAGAACAGTGACTGGTAGGCCTGTCTGACGTCCCGCTCCGAGGATCGCCGCAGTTCCGCCAATCGCAGTTCGCTGATTCTGAGCTGTTCCCTCATTTCCGCGGTGTGTGCCGAGCGCATGCCACGGTCGAACAGAGGCATTTTGAGGCTCAAGGTCAAGTCCCACTCGCCCTGCTCCCCCGGGTCGCGCAGGGGATAGGCGTTTCCATCCAGGGTCACAAGGGGCGCGCGTTCCGACTTAGCCGCCTCCATATCCGACCGTGAGGCATCCACTCTGCCCTCCCCGGCCTTGATATCGGCCCGGGTCGACACAGTCGCAAGGTACCTATTCACCTCGCCAATTGCGGGCAGAGGCGTCTGGTCGATAACTTGCAGATCGGATGCCGGTCGTCCTGTTACAAACGCCAGCAGTTCCAAAGCGGCTGCACATGACTGGTTGAGTTGCTCAATCGTCAGTCGCACTTCCGCTATTTGATTAGACGTCGTCAGCAGATCGGATCGTTTCGAGCGCCCGAGTCCTATCCTGCGGTCCACCTCGGTTGCCCGGCTTTCCAGCGCCTTGAGCTGTTCCTTCACCGCCGCCCGCTGGTCCTGAAATGACAGGGTTTGATAGAACACGTCCGCGACGTCTTCGTAGAGCAACAGACGTGCGTATTCCACATCTTGTGCACGGGCAGCGCCTTCCGCCTGCCGGGCGTCGGCAGTGCGGGCATTGCGGAAACCGTCGAAGACAGTCCAGGTTGTGCCGACACCTGCGCGGCGGGTGTCGCTGTCACTTTGATCGGCCCAGTTGGCGTCGCCCCTGGCGTTCACTTCGGGCCACATCGCTCCCAGCGCCTGACGATAGCGGGCTTCTGCTGCCCGCCACTCCGCGGCGCTGATCTGGAGCGATTCGCTTTTCGCCAGGGCCATCTCGTACGCCGCGGCGAGGTTTACTTCCCCCGCCCGGGAGACGGGCGCTATGAACAGCAGACACAACCACGTGCCAACCAGCAGTCGGGATATCACGGTCTTTCGCCCTCCACAAAACAGTAAACGCCCCGATGTTACCCGGCTCTGGCCGACGCACACCGCTGAAATCAGTCTGCCGTTTGTGCTCCCGGTTTCCAAGGCAAACCTGCTACTCACTTTGCGAATCATGCATTGGTGACGGAGAATGCGCCCACCGGTTGAGCGGACATCTCCCGCCCTGCGGCGTGGTGATCGGCCGTAGCGTCGCGCAGTCGATCGGCCGTGGCGCCGAGAGGTCTGAGCGACACGTCCTCGCCGGACGCGCCATCGTAGTAACCGAACGGGTTGTCCAAGTCCCTGATCAAGAGGCCCAGAAAGCTGAACAGGAACGTGATCAGCCCGACGAAAAAGAGGGATTCATGGAAAGCATGCCACATCATTCTTGTTCTCCTTTCAGTCGGCACATGCGGCAGGGGCGCCGCGTTTGGCCGTCCACGATTGCTTTTCAGAGGATGTCCACTCCGCGATTGCCCGTTCGTATATCCACGACCACTCCGACATCTGAGACGAGTATCCTGCCATCGCCCTGGTGGCCAGTATGGGCGTGGTCGCGGATGATGGCAATTGTCTCCTCGACCGCCGCATCGCCGCATAAGATCTCGATTTTGGTCCTGTTCGCGAAGCCGAACTCAGTTCCTTCATCGAGATAGCACGGGGCCCCTTCCCCGGAAACGCCACCGAAGCCTTGGCAAGCAACCAGGGTGACATCGCGAACACTCGCGGTTCGTAGAGCATCTGTGACTTTCTCGGCCATGAATGGCTGGATGTATGCAGTGATCAGTTTCATTTCAGACTGCCTCCTGTGTTTGTTGTTAAGGGTTCAGGCATTCGTTTCCGCACGTTCGCGTCGTGATTCGACCAGGTGATAGATGGCCGGCAGAACGACGAGGGTCAGGAGCATTGAGGAGATCAAGCCACCGAGAACGACGGCGGCCAGCGGGCGCTGAATCTCCGAGCCGCTGCCGGTGGCGAAGAGCATGGGCACCAGGCCTAGCAGCATCGCAAGCGCCGTCATGAGCAGGGGGCGGAATCGAAGTTCGCAGCCCTTCCTGACCACCTCGTCCGTGCTCATGCCCTGTTGCCTGAGTTGGTTGAAGAAAGTAACCAGCACGACCCCGTTGCCGACAGCTGTTCCAAAGAGGGCAATGAACCCGATAGCAGCCGACACGCTCAAATTGATCTGGAGCAGAACCATGGCCAGGATGCCGCCGACGAGGGCAAATGGCAGGTTCGCGAAGACCATCAGGGCACTTCGGAGGGTGCCGAGCCCGGAGAGCAGCATGAGGAAAATCAGGCCAATGGATATCGGCACCACTATTCCGAGTCGTTTCATGGCTCGTTGCTGGTTCTCGAACTGGCCGCCATACTCGATGAAGTAGCCCGTCTGGAGCGTGCTGACAACAGGCTGAAGGCTCCGTTTGACTTCAGCCACAAAGCTGCCCATGTCCCGACCGCGGATGTTGCATTCCACGATCACACGCCGCATGCCTTTTTCCCGACTGATCTGGGCGGGGCCTTCCACGGCCTGGATCCGGGCGAGTTGAGCCAGCGGAACCAGCGTGCCGTCCGGGGAAGGCACCAGAAGCCGTTCCAGTGCTGCGATGTCTCCGCGATCTTTCTCGGGGAACCGCATCAGCACGGCAAAACGCATCTGCCCCTCGATGACGGTTGTGGCAACCCTGCCGCCAACAGCCGTTTCAATCAGGTCGTTAACGTCCGCCACGTTGATCTTGTAGCGGGCGATGGCTTTGCGGTCCACGGCGACTTGAACCTGCGCGGCACCGGAGATCTGTTCAACCTTGACGTCCTCGGCGCCGGGAATGCCGCCGATAATGGCGGCAATCCTGTCGGTTTGTGGTTTGAGGACGTCCAGATCAGGACCGAAGAGCTTCACGGCGAGATCGCTCTTGACCCCGGATATCAGTTCGTTCACACGCAAGGCAATCGGCTGCGAGAATGACAGTCGCACCCCTGGAATCGCAGCGAGATCCTCCTTGATCGCGGCAACAAGCTCCTCCTTCGTCCGCCCCGTCTTCCACTCCTTCTCCGGATGAAGCATGATCACCAGATCGTTCTGCTCCGGCCCCATGGGATCCTCGGAAATCTCGGCACGGCCCGTCTTGGTGACGATGGTCTCGATCTCCGGGAACCTGCGGAGACGTTGCTCCATGGCCGTTCCGACCGCCACGGAACCTTCAAGCGATGCGGAAGGGAGTCGAACCACGTTGATCGCGATTGCACCCTCGTTCAATTGCGGCAGGAACTCCGTTCCCAGGAGGGGCACGAGCGCCAGGGTGGCGACGAAGATGGCAAGAGCCACGGCCACGGTAGTTCTGCGGTACTTGAGCGCCAGCGAAAGTACGGGCAGGTACAAACGCTTCAATTGGCGAAGCGAAAAGCTGTCGCGCGTGGTTGCGTGGCCGCGCAGGAATAGCGAACACAGTACGGGGATGATGGTGAGTGCCACCAGCAAAGACCCCAATAGCGCGAAGCACATGGTTGTCGCCAGTGGCTTGAACATCTTCCCCTCCATCTGCTCAAGCGTGAAGAGCGGAAGGAACACGATGATGATGATCAGGATGGCAAAGATAACGGGGCGCGCCACCTCGCGTACCGCTTCCTGGATGATGATGAGCCGCGGCACACCGGATCCAGCCCTCTCAGTCAGGTGTCGCGCAATGTTCTCGGCAACGACGATGGACGCGTCGACGACCATTCCGATTGCGATAGCCAGCCCTCCCAGGCTCATCAGGTTGGCCGTGACGCCCTGCCAGCCCATGAGAACGAACGTGAAGAATGCGGTGAAGGGCAGCGACAGCGCGACGATCAGGGCGCCGCGGAAGTTCCCGAGCAGGAGAAAGAGGACAAGGACCACAAAGAAGGCGCCCTCCCGTAACGCCTTTGCGACCGTCTCGATACAGGCCTGGATCAGCGAGGTGCGATCGTAGAACGGCTTGATGCTCACGTCCCTGGGCAGGCTGGCCTGAATGTCCGGTATCGCCTTCTTGACGCTGTCCACAACCACCTTCGAGTTCGAACCGCGCAGCATGATGGCCATGCCTGCCACGGTTTCACCGCGGCCGTCCTGTGTGACGGCGCCCTGTCTCGTCTGCGGGCCGATCTTCACGTCGGCGATATCCTTCAAGTACACAGGAGTACCGTCGTTGGCGTGCAGGACGATGTTCTCAATGTCCTCGATCTGCTGAATCATTCCCACGCTGCGGACATACGCCTGTTCCCAGCCCCTGGTGATGAAGTTGCCGCCGGCGTTGGCATTGTTGTTCTCCAGGCCGTCGAGGACATCCTTCAACGAAAGCCGGTACTTCTGCAGACGCGCTGGATCCACCAGCACGTGGTACTGCTTCACGAAACCGCCGAAGCTATTGACCTCGTTCACGCCGGCAATGGATCGGAGTTGTGGTGCGATGAGCCAGTCCTGAAGGGTGCGCAACTCCATGGGTGAGCGGCGGTCACTCTCCAGCGTGTACTGATAGATCTCGCCCAGTCCCGTGCTGATGGGCCCCATTTCGGGCTCAACCCCCTCAGGGAGCTGCTCCTTTGCGGCCTGGAGCCGTTCAAAAACCAGTTGCCGGGCAAAGTAGATATCCACGTCATCCTCGAAGGCCACGATGACCTGGGAGAATCCCGCTTTTGACATGGAGCGAATCTGCCGGACCTTTGGCAAGCCTTGCACGGACAGTTCCACGGGAAATGTCACGCGCTGTTCAACGTCCACCGAGGCGAGACCCGGCGCCTCCGTCAGGACCATGACCTGCACATTTGTAACGTCAGGAAAAGCGTCGATCGGCAGTGTCCGCCACGCCAGGATGCCGGCGACAGACAGCACGGCGAAGGCCATGATGACCAGAAGCCGTTGTGCGAGAATGAACTTAATGAGTTGATTCATAAGAGTATTCCTTTAGAGAAACCCCGAACACTATTCGTCAATCGGCGCAACCCGCCCCCATTTTGGAGCGCAGCACATCGGATTTCAGGGGAAATGCGCCCTCGGTGACGATGGTCTCGCCCGGCGTCAGGCCTTTCAGGATTTCGACGCCGTCCACGAACTCACGTCCCTTCGTCACGTTCCGCCGGAGAAAATAGTCATCCTTCATGTGCGTGAAAACGAAATCAACTCCCTCATCCGAGAGCAGCGCCACCTTCGGAATGGCCAGCACTTCTTCGTCGGTATTTACGACGATTCGGGCCTGGCAGAACATCCCCGGCCGCAAACGCCGGTCACTGTTGTCGATGACGGTCCGCACCGGAACTGTGCGCGTGGCCTCGTCCATGACGGAACCCATGTGATTCATCCGGCCATGGAAGATGGTCCCGGGAAAGGCGGGAACGGATATTTCCACGGGGACTCCTTCGGCCAGGTTTCGTTTCAGCAGAAGTCCCAGATCACGTTCATATACGCCACCCCACATCCACACGCTGTTGAGGTCGGTCACGATCATGACGTCTTTTCCGGGCTCAACCAGTTCTCCCACGACCGCGTGTTTCTCAATAACGGTGCCACTCATCGGCGCACGGACGGCGAGCGCGCCGCTTGGACTGCTATGGTTGGTGGGATTCAGAGCGGCAATATCGCTCGCGGACAAACCGAACACGTGGAGTTGCTGTTCAGACGCCTTGCGGGCTGCCTGATGCTCCTCGAACCGCATCTGCGCCTCGATCATGTCGCTTTCTGATGCGACCTTCTGTTCATAGAGGCTCTTCTCCCTTTGGAACATCCTGCCTGAGAGTTCCGCCAAAGTGACATTCCTCTCGTAGTCGCTGAGCGCCTGGGCGAGTTCGACGCTGTCCACGGTGAAAAGGACGTCATCCTTCCCGACCTCGGCCCCGATATCCACGTTAACGGCGCGAATGATGCCTGGAATCCGCGGACTGACATGCACGGCTGTGTTCTCGTTCATCCGGATTTCGCCGGTGATGTCAACGGCCGTAGTCATATTGCGCTTCGCCACCTGCATGGTTGTGACCAAGCCGGCGCCAGAGCCTTCGGCCTGCTTCGTGAGCGATGGATCCACCTTGACGACACCGACCTCGTAGCGACACTCGGCGCATTCGATCGTGAGCCCGTGGGGGCACTTGGCCTGCATCACCTGTTCGGCCGTTAGATCGCCCACGGCGAACTCCTGCTCTTCACCTGCGGAGCCGGCTTCACCGCCTGGCACCGCCACATTCCTGTTGCAGCCGACCACCCCGAGAGAAACACCAACGACAACCAGCCACAGCCCGACATGCTTCATCATCGCCCTTGCCTCCTTGAGATTACTTCAGTTCTTCCCGGGAACGGATAAGGCGCCCCCGACAATTCGTTCAACATCTATCATCGCCTTCTGTCCCGACACGAGGGCCTGGCCGTATTCTCCACGGGCGCCAAAGAACGTGCGCCTTGCATCCAGGACTTCGAGATAGCCGAACTTCCCCTCGGCGTAACCAGTCTGAACGGCGTCGAAAACAGCCTTGGAGCGGGGGATTACCTCGTTCTTGAGGGTGGTGATCCGGTTCAACGCAGTCGAGAGAGTTTGATGCGCTTCAGTGAGCGCCGCGGCCGCCGCCGTCTCTGCGGTGCGGCTCTGTTGTTCCACCTTTTCGAGGATGAGCTTGGCTTCATGTACGTTCCCCTGATTGCTGTCAAAGACAGGCAATGGGATTGAAAGGCTTGCGAGGAAGGCCTGACTGTCCGTTTCGGCGGACCGGCGAACACCGCCTGCAAGCGTAACGTCGGGCAGTCTCGCGGCTCTCTCCCGCGCCAGTACCGCCCTGCACTGTTCGACTGCGGCGGCCCAGCGGGCCAGGTCGGGATTGGCGGCCAGACGAACTACCAGGCCCGGCAAATCCGGAACTGGCGGGACGGTCTGAAGGTCGCCAGCTGCCCGGTCGAAGCGCGGGCTGGCGCTTCCCCACATGGCGGCCAATTGAACACGAGCCACCTCGTGTTGCCCTTGCGCCGTCTCAAGAGCCGCCTTTTCCTGCGCCAGGAGGATACGCGCCTTGTCCTCATCCATTGGCGATCCCTTGCCGGCACATACGCGGGCGGCAACCGCCTGCACTAATTCCTCAGCAAGAACCAGCGATTCCCTGCCCAGCGCCACCTGCTCTTGGGCGCCGAGGAGAGAGATGAACCTGCGAGCTGTCTCCGCACGACCATCAAGGCGCGTCCTCTGCATGTCCAGGGTGCTGAGCTTCTGCTCGGATTGCGCAACACGGATGCGCTTGCCGCGTTTGCCGCCCAGTTCCATGGTTTGCTCGAGCTGGGCGGTGTATTCGGCCGTGTCGAAGCCTTTCTGTTCATCCTTGCCGCCGAAGTTCTCTGCTTCGAACGAGAGTGTGGGATTCTGGCGTGTCGAGGCCCTGGTGACTCGACACTCAGCGGCATGCACGTCCAGGCGCGCGGAATTCAGCTCCGGGTAGCGTTCTTCAGCCAGCGCGAGGGCCTGGGCGAGTGTAAGTATGCCGGTGGGTTCCTCGGCCGCATGTACCGCCAGGCAAAGGCCGTGGCACACGGTGAGGAGAAGCAGCAACGCACTGTGGTGTTTTTGTTTTGTCATGTGTCCTCTACGAGTTCCTTTCTATGGCGTCAACAACGGATAGCCTGGGATGGCGGCGCCAGACAGATCCTGGCTGTGAGTACGAAAGAGCGGACGGGGTTTACTCAAACGCGCGGGCTGACAAGAGCCCGCAGTGGAGTGACGCGCATGCCGCCCGATTGGTCTAAACGATTGGCGGCCGGAAGATGTCGGCGCTCAAGAGAAAGGTTCGCAATGATGATTCCAGTTGTCCGGCGTATCGCACGATGTTCACGCCAAACAAGACATAGTTTTCCGGTGCTACTGCAACGTCGATACCGTGGCATACGCAGGCACATTCGCACGTTGGCGCCTCTACCTCGCAGTCTTCATCACACGGAAGCGAAATGGTCGTAAGGGATAACAGCACGAGAGCGGCGGCGGCGACGCAAAACGCCAATCGATAGGGAACGCTGATCTTCATTGTGTAGAGAATCTCTTTCCATCAACAACTCGGCACACTATGCATGATGCTCTGACAATGTGCAACCGGGAATCCGTGAAGAAGCACGCCAGACCTGCTCTCGACATACAATCAAAGGAGTGATAACCAACAAACAAGAGTGTCTGGTTCTCGAACTGCCCTATGACATCTTGCCACGGGATGTGTTCTGCTGCGTGAATTGCCTGCACACCCGTATCAGCAATGAGGCGCGCAAGGAGTATTGGAGAATGCACAAGTCCGACAGTCGCTTTCTGGGCGTGTGCGTGCGTTCATGACGGACTGCGGGTTACGGAAGGGCGAACGTGGTATCACCTGGCGCCAGGACAGAGAACGCTGGCGAAAGTGGCATCACTTCTTGTATCACTGTTGACGTGATCCTGCCGTTTGTGCTCGAAGTTCTCGAGGCGACTCTGCTATTGGATGAGTGCCTGTGAACCATGCCCGGGTGGCGGAACGGCAGACGCAAGGGACTTAAAATCCCTCGACTGTAAGGTCATGAGGGTTCGATTCCCTCCCCGGGCACCACCACATCTGCCATCGATGCTGTATCAGGGCTAGGGCGTGGCGGCCGGCAAGGCATTGGTCAGGGCGGTGTAGTACTTCTCAAAATCAGGGGTGTAGCGAAGGCATTCGCGCCCGCCTGAGTTCGTGAAGACCCCGTCACCATAAACGGATTGACCGCCCACTTCGGAGCCGCTGCTCCACCTGTCGCCCACCTCAAGGTCCGAGGTGTCGAGGCCTGCCACAAAGACCGTTCCCACGGGATAGCTGTAGTCGTCCAGGCAACCTATCCTGCGTTTGTATTCAGCTCCCGGCGTTCCAATCCAGTCAATCTTGACGTAGAATCCTTCCCTGGCGATACGCTCTATTGAACCGACAAAGAAGCCGGCCCTGTACTTCCTTGCAAGAGCCTTCAGCTTCGCGTCATCCCGTGCATTCACCGGCTCCTGCCCGACAGAGGCCGCCGCCGGCTGCCGCGCTTTCACCAGACGGTCGACCCGCTCCTGGAAATCCGTCGATGCGACCGGTATCAGGTGTTTTTCATCCCCGCCAACGACCACGATCTTGTCCCCGACAACACCGTCCACCTTCAGCACAGCCCCGCGCCGATATGTCGCGTAACCGGCAACCTGCCCCTCTATGAGAAGTGGAATGCTCTCGTTCTTGAGGAGCATGACCTCTTTCGGCGTGATCGGAGCGTTGGTCCCCTGCCCTGCAGACCACGAATGCTCCGCCACGGCACATCCCGCCAGGAACACCGCCATCCCGATCGAACGCAACAGGAGACAGCCATGCCCCGCCCGCCGCATCATCGCCGGTCTCCGTTCGCTGACCAGGCTACACCTCACCAGACTCGCCATGTTTCATCTCCACAGGGAATCTACGGCACAGCTTGATCCATCGCGTAAGCCACCCAGGCTCCACGAACCGAGATCGAGTTGGTAAAGGTTCCCGATATCACGCCATCCGCAACGGTTCCGGACACACTTGCCGTCAGGTTGCTGGAGTAGATGACTGTCAGCTGGACGTTGTCTTCCCGTACGTACCCGGTGATTGTCTCGCTTGCCGTACCCGTGCCATCCACCAAATCGTCATCAGCCTGCGTCAGCACCCAGGTTGATCGTCCGCCGCCGGTGTCTGTATAGGACCAGGTCCCGGCGATGTTCACATTGGTCGGCTCACCCTCATCAAGGACCATCGGGTCGCACCCCAATGTGGCCACCGCCAAGGCCATACACATAAACGATGCTATGATTGTTCGATTCATCCGGTCTTCGCTGTTGTTTTGTCTGGGTGTAATCCTACACCAACCCCAGCCGGTAGCGAAGATGAAAATTGCGCGCCGGCGCTACGCCGGGATCAGTGGCTTTGTGAAAACTATTGCGCAGAAGCGCCGGCTCAGGGTAGATTCGAAACGCTTTTGCCGCCCGAGCCGGCGGTGAGCGGCTTTCAAGGCGGCACGTGCTGCCCGCCGTGCCTCCTCGCACAAGGTCTGCGGGGTCAGGCGATGCCGTGGTTGCCGGGGTGGCGAGCTCCCGGCCTCGAATTCAAACGGGCGCACGCGAGCTATCATGGAAAATGCATCCTGCAGGCAGTCACAGAGAATGAACGCGGAACAGGATTTCGCCAGCCAGACCGTCCACGGCCGTTGGATGGCGGCAGACCACGAGCCCGGCCTCGTGTCCATAGTCGTGCCAACCTACAACCGTTCAATGCTGCTTCCCTATGCGCTGGAATCAACCTTGCGCCAGACGTACCGGCCCATTGAAGTGCTGGTCATCGACGACGGTTCCACCGATGAAACCACGGCCCTGCTGGATAGATGGAAGCGGGAACACGAGGATGCCGCGTTCCGTGTCCGCCTCCTGTCTCAGTCTCACGGCGGAGCGCCCGCGGCACGCAACCTGGGGCTGATTGAATCCAGGGGCGAGTTCATTCAATTCCTTGATTCCGACGACATTCTCTGTCCGGAAAAGACAGAAGCCAGCGTGAATGCCCTGAAGGATACGCCCGCCGTGGATTATGTCTTTTCAAGGCGCGTCAACGTGGAGCACGCGCGCATGGAGGAATTTGCGCGTGCCCGGATGAGCAACCGCATCGTGACTTCCCCGCCCTCCCCGGTGGGCGCAGGAAAGATGCACCGCATGCCGCCCAATGCCGTGCTGGGATTCTACCGCAGGACCCTGTGCAGGCGACTCGGGCCATGGAATGAGTCGCTGGTCCGCCACCAGGACTGGGAATACACGACCGGCGTCGCCTCAACGATCACGCAGGCGCTGAGTATCGAGCATCCTCTCTACGCCATCCGTCTCCACCAGCTTGGAAGAATCCGGGACCTGCGCAGCCGGCCGATTGACGCCCTCGATGCCCGGCTTGCGGCGGCGCTTGCGGCCGAGGAGCGCGGGGCTCGATCGGGAGGTGGCCTCACAAACGCCAATGCGCTCCGGCTCCGCCTCAGAAACCGCTACTGGCAGATCCTCCGGCAATCGGTAGTCGCGCTGTCGGCGAGGCATCTGGTATCGGCTGTCCGCGGATTGAAAGCCAACATCTTCGCCTCCGGCCGCCGCGTTCCGGCGGGAAGCGGGCTATAGGGCCACCGCCCCGGATCCCGGTGGCGGATTGCGCGCCGGGAACAAACATCCTATCCGGTCTTGCGCCCCTTCGCATGGTGCCTTATGCGGTAGAGGCCCGGGATGCTGGTGGACGTGCCCTGCGTGCCAAGAAGCCACCTGAAAGTCCGGTCTTCATATGCCTTTTGCCACCGCGGGAGCGGGCGCTGGTAGAAGCCAATTGTGCCGCAGTACCCACCGGCCCTGGCAACGTCACCGCGCACGATCTGGAACGGCCCTATCGCCCGGTCCCTGAATTCGGGCACAAAACGGGCCGGATCGATATCCAGGAGCCGCAATTGCCCGGTGGCGAGGCACTGCCGGGCCGTTTCGAACATGGGGTCATCGTCCTTCAACAGGCCAGTCACCCTCGTCTCCCCCGGGAAGACAAGAAAGTCATCGCGGCCGCGCAGGACCTTCCCGGCATTGTCCACACCACCGTCATGGAACACCACGTCACAATCGGTAAACCATATCCAATCGGCCTCGGTGGCGCGTGCCGCCATATTTCTCCCGATGCACCGCCGGAAGAGGTGCGTCTTCTCAAGATCCACCCAGTTCCAGGTGACCGAGGGAACTTTCTGGCTGCCCGCCCACTCGAGCAGACGCACAGTCTCAATGTCCTCGCGTGAATAGTAGACCGTCAGCCTGACTTGCACCTGCCGTGGCGGATGGATGATCAGGGAGCTGATCTGGTAGGTGAGCATATGGGCATAGCGCCAGCAGTGACTCACAATCTCCAGGCTGAGCGGTCGCCCGGGATCCGACACCGTCTTGTTCCTCGCGACGGCCGGCAGAGCCGGCGCAAAGAAGGAGCGCGGAACCCACCCGGTGGCCGCAAGCCTGTAGAAGACCTCAAGAAGCCCTTTTGCCATCATTCATCACCTCTCCGGATATGGTGCCACACTTAAAGACCGTGTCGAGTGTGGCCTTCAACACAGTCTCGGGCATTATCTTCGCCATGCACTCGCTGCTCTTGCAGCCAGCCCGGTATTTCCCGCACGACTCTTCAATCCCCGCGGGACGGCACACCACATCGCCGGCCGTGAGCACCCAGTTGTACGCCCCCCTCGTCCTGCCGGGGTAAACCCTCGACGGGTCGTAAGGCGCATACCTGCGCCAGCTTGTGGGGCCGAAGAGCGAAATAGTCGTCTGATGGGCATCGGATCCCACGGAGCCGGCAATCTGCATCGGTCCGGTATCGCAGCCGACAACAACAGCGGGCACTCCCGAATACCTGAGGAAATGCGCATCGCGCTGGAGCTGGATGCCTGGAGTGATATCCTCGTCAGTTATGAGGTCAATGCACGCTTCACCGTCAAACACCCGCTTCCCACGCAATTCATCCGAGATCTGCCGGTCGTAGTGCCCGTCGCTGCTGAACTCGTTTGCCCCGGTGAACACCACCCTGCAACCCTCTTTCCTCAATTCGGCGGCAAGGGTTTGGAAATGGCTGGCAGGCCATCGCTTCGTGTTCCTGCTGGCGCCGACATTCAGGACAACAACTTTGCCTTCCCTCAGGGAATGCCTGGCAATGATCCTCTCGGCGTGCTCAACCGCTTCGCTGTCCAGATACATCTGGAACGAATACACCGGCTCGCACTGGGAGATCTCCTGCACCCACCCCATGAGCTGATCAACCCTGTGCAGATGCCTGGCCGACGGCTGGAGGCTGTCTGCAAAGGCGGAGTAGAGCGCCGACATGCCACGGCAATCCGTCTTGTCCGGCCTGAGCCGGCTCCCCCCCTTCTGGAATGCCAGGATCATGCCCGATTTGTCATTGCCAGCGAGATCAAGGAAGAGGTCGGTCCCGTCTTCCACCAGCCGCCGCCTGACTTCCGCAATGCCGGTACCAGCGCCTATCGACAGGACCTCATCACAGATCCTGCCCTTGAAACCTTTGGCAAGTGGTTCCTGCTTGTCCTTCACCACGAGCGTGAGATGTGCCTCCGGCAGCCCCTTCCTGAGTGAATGGAGCGCCGGAATGAGAAACACGAGATCGCCTATCGCCTTGGGATATACCAGGGCAATGCGGCCTGTCTTTACTTCTACTTTATCTTTCCAGGTGGACATCGTTCTCCCAGTTGCGGGACCTTGTGCAAGCCCGTGAAGATAGGCTGCCGGCTCCCGAAAGTCAAAAGCAATGGCCGGTCCTGAATCCAACCTCATAAAACCCACGCCTGGCGCAAAGCGCCCGGCTTCTGGCCGACGGTCCGCTGCCGCGAGAATCTGGCCGGGATGCCCCATTTCCTGCTTCACCTGCCGGCCCCGCGCATCTATGATCCAGCCTCCGTCTTGAATGATCCGTGCGAGACGCCAAACAACGGAGAATGCGCAAATGGTTTCCAGAATTGCAGACAGCACCGCAGCACAGAACCCCGGCGACGCGACGGTCGGCTTCATCACAAGAGTCTCGACCGAGCTGGGAATAGCCTCCCAGAAGATCGCCGCAACCGCACGCCTCCTGGCCGACGGGGCCACCGTGCCGTTCATTGCCCGCTACCGCAAGGAGGTCACAGGTTCTCTCGACGAAGTGCAGATCGCGGCGGTGCGCGACCGCATGCAGCAGCTCGCCGAGCTGGAAAAGCGCCGCGAGGCGATTGTCGGCTCTCTCTCAGACCGCAACCTGCTGACCGCGGAACTGGCGGCAAAGGTACTGGCGGCCGACACAATGACCACGCTCGAGGATGTCTTCGCGCCCTACAGGCCCAAAAGGCGCACGCGGGCAACGGCGGCCAGGGAGCGCGGTCTCGAACCGCTGGCTGACTGGCTGATCGCAACCCCCTCCGGCGACCCGTCCGTCCAGGCGGCAGCTTTCGTGGTAGAATCAGAAGACAAGGACAAGGCCGTACCGACGGCCGACGACGCGCTCGCCGGTGCGCGCGACATCATCGCGGAGCGCGTGAGCGACGACGCGACAGCACGCCAGATGATCCGCTCGCTCTTCGAGAAGGATGCCACCGTCAAGTCCCGCGTCGCCTCAGGCAAAAGCAAGGACCAGGAGGCCCAGAAGTACCGCGACTATTTCGAGTGGTCGGAACCGCTGGCAACCATCCCTTCGCACCGGCTCCTGGCAATCCGCCGCGGCGAGAACGAAGGCTTCCTGATGATGCGGGTCGAGGCACCCGAGGAAAAGGCTATTGCCGACCTCAAGAAGCTCTTCGTGAAAGGTGCCGGTGCCGCCGCCCTGCAGGTCGGAATGGCGGTCGAGGACGGCTACCGTCGCCTGCTCTCGCTTTCGGTGGAAACCGACATGCGCGTGACATCGAAGCACAAGGCCGACGCGGAGGCGATCAGGGTGTTCGTCGAGAATATCCGCGAGCTGCTGATGTCCGCACCGCTCGGGCAGAAACGAGTCCTGGCCGTCGACCCAGGCTTCCGCACAGGCTGCAAACTGGCGGTCCTCGACGCCCAGGGCAAGCTGCTGTTCGACCTCGTGCTCCACACCACTGGCGATGAAGACACACTCTCAAAAGCCCGCACGAACATCCTGAAGATTGTCGACCACTTCAAGATCGAGGCAATCGCCATCGGCAACGGTACGGCAGGCCGGGAGACAGAGGCGCTCGTGCGCCGCTGCAAACTCCCGAAGAGCGTGATCGTCGTCGTCGTGAACGAAAGCGGAGCCTCGATCTACTCGGCATCACCGGTCGCTCGCGAGGAGTTCCCCGACAAGGACATCACCGTCCGTGGCGCCGTCTCAATCGGTCGCCGGCTGATGGACCCGCTGGCGGAACTGGTCAAGATAGACCCCAAGAGCATCGGCGTCGGCCAGTACCAGCACGACGTCGACCAGAACGCCCTCAAACAGGCTCTCGACGACACTGTCATGTCCTGCGTGAACCGCGTCGGTGTCGAGGTCAACACATCGAGCAAACAACTTCTCCGTTACGTCTCGGGACTTAACGCGACTCTGGCCGAGAATATAGTAAGCCACCGCAACCAGAACGGACCGTTCACTTCGCGGGAGGCGCTTCGCAAGGTGCCGCGCATGGGCGACAAGACATTCGAGCAGGCCGCCGGTTTTCTCCGCATCCGCGGCGGACTCCACCCGCTGGATTCAAGCGCAGTGCATCCTGAGCGCTACCAACTGGTCGAACAGATGGCCAGCGACGTCGGTTGCACGGTCACGGACCTTATGCGCGACGACGCCAGGCGCGCGCAGATCAAGCTGGATAAATACACAACGGATTCGGTCGGCCTTCCAACCCTGAAAGACATCATGGAAGAACTGGCCAAGCCCGGCCGCGACCCGCGCGAAAGGTTCGAGGCCTTCTCCTTTACCGAGGGAGTGGAGAAAGTCTCCGACCTCAAGCAGGGCATGAAACTGCCGGGCATCGTCACGAACGTCACCGCGTTCGGAGCGTTTGTGGATATCGGCGTTCACCAGGATGGGCTGGTTCACATCAGCCAGCTGGCTGACCAGTTCGTGACCGATCCGGGCACCTTCGTCAAGGTCGGCCAGCACGTGCAGGTTACGGTCACCGATGTCGACCTGGAACGCAACCGGATTGCCCTCTCAATGAAGGCCAAGCCCGAGATGGGGCCGCGCCAGACCGGCGCCGGCCAGACGGGGCCCGCCCCCAGGCGCACCGCACCGGCCGGCCGGGAACGACCCGCGGGACGCACCCCGGTCCAGCCCCTCAGCGGCGGCTGGTTCGATATCGCCATCAAGAAGGGCAACTGACCGGCACCGGGGCCTGCGCATCGGCACACAGCGCGACTCAAACCGGGGTCGGCAACCGGGTGTGGCGCTTTTCACTCTTCCATCAACCAGGATGACTGTGTATGTTTGCCCGCTTGCCTAAATCAGCAGGGGAAGAGAAACACTTATGCCGTTTCCACTGAGACGACCCACCGGACAACAGAACGGCGGGCCAAAGGTCATGAAGATTGTTTCAAAGAAACATGCGACCGGAGATGCCCACAAGCACAAGCCCGGGCCCGCCGCTGCCGCCCCGCTGCTGCGGAAGATGACACCTGGCACGCGACCGAAACCAGCCCACGCAACCATGCCGCATGCAAGGCCCAGGCCGGCAGCCCAGAAGACGCCCGAGGCGGTAACCCCGGCAACATTCTTCAGCACCCGCTACAAACTGCTCGAACTGATCAGCAAGGGCGGCGGCGGCACTGTCTACAAGGCTGAGGATCGCATGCTGGGTCTGGCGGTCGCGATCAAGGTCCTGCCCGAACGCGTCACGCGCGACCGCCCCACAATGGCTCGCTTCAAACACGAGGCCGGCATCGCGCTGCAGCTCTCCCACGAGAACATTGTGAAGCTCCACAACCTCGAGATGGACCGCAACCGCGTATTCCTCGTCATGGAGTTTGTCGACGGCCGCGATTTCCGGCGCATCCTCAGCAGCCACAGCGTCCTGCCCCTGGTGCCGGTGATGCAGGTGGTCAAGGCGTGCGCAAAGGCGCTCGACTACGCCCACTCCCGCGGGGTCATCCACATGGATTTGAAGCCCGAGAACCTGATGCTCACCACCGAGTCAACCCTCAAGATAGTGGACTTCGGAACGGCTCACCGCATCGACACCATCCAGGCTGCCGGCAGGACCATTGTCGAGGGCAGCCCCCCGTACATGAGCCCGGAACAGTTACGCGGTGAGCCGCTCGATGCCCGGACCGACGTTTACTCCCTTGGCGCAATTGCCTATGAGCTGGTTTCGGGCAACCCGCCAGTGCCGGTGGACGCCGATATCGAGACAATGCTCGCGGCGCGGCCGGGACAGATTCTCTCGCTGCCGGGGAATGTTTCCGACGTGATCTGCAGGGCTCTTGAGAAGAACCGGGAGCACCGGTGGCGCTCAGCCGGGGAATTCTACAGGGAGCTGCTCCGGGCGCATGAGGAATCGGGCGCCTCACCGGCGAAGCCGTGAGCGCCGCGGAACGCCGGACCTGTCCCGGCCCGGCAGCAGCGCAGACGATCCGCAATTTCACCTTCAACTTCCCGCCGCGTGCTGCTACGCTGCGGAAGGATCGGGGTATGCACACGCAACTCCTGATCACTCGCATCCGACAGAAAAGGGAGAATCAAGAATGACGATTCGCGCAGCAGCCGTTCTCGGTGCAATGTGTATCTTCGCTATCGCAACCAACGGCCAGACACAGGCACCCAACCCGGTGGAGAAAGTGAAATGGCAGCCGGGCCCGTCTGTCGGTGATTTGAACGGACTCGCGGAGATCCGGGTGCCTGCCGGTTTTGTGTTCGCCGGCGCCGAGGATACGCAGGTCCTGATGGAGGCCATGCACAACCCCGTCAGCAGGCAGGAGATGGGATTCGTGGCCCCCGAGGGCCTTGAGTGGTTTGTGGTGTTTGAATATGAGGATGTCGGGTATGTGCGCGACGACGAGAAGGGCTCGCTCGATGCAGCCGCCATGCTGGAGTCGATAAAGAATGGCACGGAAGCCAGCAACAAGGAACGCCAGCGGCGCGGCTGGGCGACAATGAATATCCTCGGCTGGGAGCAGGCCCCCCGCTACAACGAGACCACCCATAACCTCGAATGGGCCATAAAGGCGGAAAGCGAGGGCCAGCAGATCGTCAACTACAACACACGGCTTCTCGGACGCGGCGGCGTGATGCGCGTGACGCTTGTCGCCGATCCCGCAACATATTCGCTGACACTGCCCAAGTTCAAGGACGTCCTCGCCGGGTATGACTTCAAGCAGGGAAAGAAATACGCCGAGTGGCGGGAGGGCGACAAGATCGCCAAGTACGGGTTGTCCGCCCTTGTTGTCGGCGGAGCCGCGGCCGTGGCGGCAAAGGCCGGCCTGTTCAAGTGGCTATGGAAGATTCTCGTGGTGGGCGCCATCGCCATCGCAGGCATGGCCAGGAGCGTCTACTCGCGACTGACCTCCCGCAGGCGATCGCCGGAATCGAAACAATGAGCGAAGGAAGTCTGCTCTTCCTGATCCTGGCGCTCCTGTATTCGTTCGACTGCCTCTTGTGGGTCAGGAAAAGATCAGTCCTGTTTGTTTCGCCGTGGTGCCGCCGCTGGCGCACGAAGTCCGGGAGCCGCCTCGCCGGCAACGACAACGGCGGCCTCGCATTCCTGAATCCTCTGCCGCCTCTTGGCCGGGTCTTTGCCGGTTTCTGGATCCCTGTTTCGATATCTCCGGCCGGCGTCAGCAACACAAACCTCAGGACAGTCGGCACGCCGTCACTGGTCGACCAGTCCTGCCGCACCCTGCCCTTCGATCAGGTCCGGACCGCTGGACACGACGACAGGTGGCTCCTGATCAACGGCGACCGCTTTGCAAGGTGCGGGTCCGCCGACCAGGCCAGGGCGCTTGCTGAACTTGTGAAACACGCCGGCGGGTCGCCGGCGGCAGGAAGGGAAAAGATCATAACCGGCTTCATCCGCCGCTCATTTTCAAAGGCTGACGCGGCCGCGCGGCTCGAATTGACCGGCCGGGTGACAGCATGGGTTCGGCGGACCTGTATCGTCTTCTTCCTCTTTCTGTACGTTGCGGTACCGCTCACGGCGTGTCTATTCCCGCTCGGACGGGTCATCCTGCCTGTTGCCGTGGTCATGTGGGCCGCGGCGGCGGCAGTGGCGGTTCAGTACTACCGCGCACATCGCATCCTCCACCCCGCGAGGCGCGGCGAGAGAATCATGACCGTTATCCAGATGATACTGTGTCCGCCGGTGGCGATCCGGGCATGTGACCTCGTCTCACTCGAGGCCATGCAGGACTTCCACCCCGTCCTGACCGCCCGCATGCTCCTGGGTGATGAATCGCATGGATTCTGCTGTCCTGTTGTCCGCGACCTGCAGCACCCGCTGCGCTGGGACAGGAGTGACGCACAGACCCTTGAAGTGGCATCCTGGTTCGCCAGGGCGGAACTGGCTGCCATCACTGGCTTCCTGGAAACCGGCTGCGCCCGTGCTTCAGGGGAGTGCCGGCAGCAGCCTGTCTGGGACGGGGTCTCAACGGGTTATTGTCCGCGATGCCTCTGCCAGTTCAACACCGCCGCCGGCGAGTGTCCGGACTGCCCCGGTGTGCAACGCCGGCCGGTATCCGGGCCTGACAAAAAGGAGAGCGCATGAACAACGGTGACCTGCTTCTGGTTGGAGTCATAGTCGTCGCATTCATTGCCGGCTACGCTGTGGTGAGTTTCGTCGCCAACAAGCTCAAGCCCAAGAATCCAGCACCTGATTCGCGGGGCCGTCAACCGGGCGGCGAAGGCCCGGACTCGCGATAACTTGCCATTGACATGGTGGTATGCGACTTTGTACCCTCTTGCGTCCGATTCTAAAGGGCATTGGCGAGGTTTTTTGCATGGCAGTCACCACACTTGACGCTGTTTCGCAGGATATTCGCGACCTGTTTCTCAAGGGCATGGGCGCGATGGAGCGAGGCAATTACGACTATGCCATCGCCGCGTTTACCTCGTGCCTCGACAAGGAACCCACGCTTGTCGACGTCCGCAAGTTCCTCTATATGGTGGAGATAAGGAAATACAAGGCCGGCAAGACGGGCAAACTCACCGACCTCCTGACAACGGTTGCGGGATTCCCCTTCGTCTTGAGGGCCTTTATCGACATAGAGCGCGGGGCCCCGATGAAAGCGCTGAGAACACTCGAAATGATCCTGCGCGACGCGCCTCTCAATCTCACGTTCATCTCGATGTACTGCCGCGCGGCCGAGGCCGCTGGAATGCCTGAACTGGCCGTGCAGACGTTGACTGCCGCCAAGGAGTTCTTCCCGACCAATGTCACCCTGCTGACCAGGCTGGGCCATCTCTGTCTCGAGGTCAAGAAGCCGGCAGAGGCGCGCGAATGCTTTGAGATGGTAGTCCGGTTGCGGCCGGCTGACGGGGCCGCCCTCAGGGAATTGAAGAACTCGATGGCCCTTCAGAGCCTGACCAAGGACGGGTGGGAGGACGCCGCCGCCGATGCCTCCGGGTACCAGACGGTCCGGAAAGATACGCGCGAGGCGGCAATCATCGAGAAGGAGTCGAAGGCTGTACGCAGCATATCCGACACCGAAGCGCTGATTGAGGACGCAAAGGCAAAGATCCATCGCGACCCTGGGAACGTCAACTATCGCCGCGCCCTCGCGAACCTCTACGTGACACAGAAGATGTTCGACGAAGCTGTGGACACCCTCAAGCAGGCCCAGGACATCAGGGGCAGTGCAGATCCCGAGATCGACGCAGGCATCAGTGCCACCATGCTCAAGAAATTCGATCACCAGATAGCGGAGCTCAGTGCCGCAGGAGGCCGCCAGGCCGCCGACTCGCTACGCGACCAACGGAACCAGTTCTACTTCGACGACGTCCAGCAACGCGTTTCGAAGTATCCCAACGACCTGGCACTGCGTTACGAGCTGGGAGTCGTTCTCTACGACCGCGACATGTTCAACGAGGCGATCCAGCAGTTCCAGCTGTCGCACAGGAACCCGCGCTGGCACATCAAGTCACTCTACTACCTCGGGCTTAGTTTCAAGGCCAAGAGACAATTCGACCTTGCCCTCGACCAGTTCGAAAAGGCAGCGTCCGAGCTGATTTCCATGGACAGCGCCAAGAAGGACGTCTACTACGAGATGGGGCTGATCAAGGAGGCTATGGACGATCACCCTGGCGCACTGGTGTTTTTCAAGGAGATATACCAGGTTGATATAGCCTACAAGGATGTCGCCAAGAGAGTGGAACTGGGATACGGCAGATAGCCTGAACCCGACCCGGCCGGGGCCGGGGAGTATCATCCCCGGAAGCAATGTTATCCATGAATATGTATCACAGATTCTACCTCGTGACCTTCCTTACCTGCGTGAGGATACCCCTGGTATTCCTCTTCTTTGCCGGGGCCATTGCGGACTCAATCACCGGCAGGTGCCATTCCTGGCTGTTTCCCGCCGCCCTCACCTGTCTCATTGCAGCGGCGCTGAGCGACCTGGTCGATGGCTACCTGGCGAGGAGACTCGGCGTGACCACCAAGCTCGGCGCCTGCGCGGACCCGCTCAGCGACAAGGTATTCTACCTGGCCACCCTTCCGCTCCTCGTGTTCCTGGCAACAAAGAACACCCACACGACACACGCCATCGTGCTGCTCTGCCTGACCGTCTCGCTGCTGCTTCGCGACCAGTGGGTCAGTTTTCTCAGGGCCGTTGGCGCGTCGTGCGAAAACGTGAACCTGGGCGCCAACTGGGTGGGTAAACTCCGGACCGCGCTGAACTTCCCGATCATCTGCATCATCTATATCCACGAGGGAGCAGAGGTCAAGTACCTGCCGGTGGAATTGATGTACGTGCTTGAGGCTGTTGCGCTCATAATCAATTTCTTCTCAGTGTATGTCTACACCCGCTCATACTGGCCGCACTTGCAGAAGGCCCTTGATCCACGCCCCCAACGCTGACCCGCCGTGCGCGCCGGCCGGTGCTGAGAATGCTACCGTTGGCCGGCCGGCCCGCTGATCGTGAAGACGGTCGTCCTGGCATTGTTCAGGGGGTTGTCATCCGTGGCACCGCTGATGGAAACGTCCGACGCCACCCGCAGCACGTTGGTGGGACCATCTCCCGGCAGGCGCACCAGGAAACGGCAACCCGCCGTCTCGCCCACGCCGATATCCGTGAGGCGTACGGCGTTGCTGAACTCGCCAATCATGACGCGCAGGTCCGCGCCCTGAAGAGCTTCCGTGCCGCGGTTCTGCACCGAGACGACAAGGGTCAGCTGCCCGTCGCCGGCCGAAGCGGCATCAATGCAGTTATCCGCAATGGCGGCGTCATGAATACCACTGGTTCCACGGTCAAGTATGCGGCCGGCGTTCAGGATTCCGCAGCCGTATTCCCGATCACGACCGGGCATACCGGCGTCATTGCTGTTCCGGAGCAGAACGTCAGTAACCTCGGCCGCGGTCAACCCCGGATTCCCGGAGATCAGGTACGCAAGCACCCCCGAAACGAGCGGCACTGCCGCCGAGGTGCCGCTCATCCTCATTGCTGTGTCTGCCGAAGCCGCTGCCCACACATCCAGCCCGGGCGCGGCAATATCCACCTCCGGCCCGCTGTTGGCGAAAGCAAGCCGCTTTCCCGACGCATCCACAGCCGTGACACCAATCACGCCTTCGTACCTGGCCGGATACGAAACCCCATCCGTCGAGTCGTTGCCGACGGCCGCGACGACTATTGCTCCAGCGGCAATCGCGCGCTCCACAGCCTGTCGGACAAGGGGGCAATCGCCACGGCTCCCAAGGCAGAGATTTATGATGCGCGCCCCCCTCGCGGTGGCTTCCTCAATCCCCTTTGCGAGCGTGAAGCTGTCGCCGCTGCCGTTGTCGCCCAGCACCTTTACGCTGATGAGCTGCGCCGACGGCGCCACGCCCTCCCTGCCGGGGATGCCGCCTGACAGTATGGCTGCGACCGCAGTTCCATGCGAGTTGGCTGTCCGGGCGCCGGACTGCGTTTCTCCGGTCATATCAACCCTTACCACGCCGGCTCCTTCCAGGCTCGGGCAACTGCCCACCCCAACATCAAGGACGGCAATCGACACACCCTCACCCCACTTCCTATGGTCACCGGCAATGCCCAGCCAGGCGAGTGTCTGCGGACCAAACCCGGCGCCGGGCACGCCACTGTCCGGTGTCACCGACCACTTCCCCGGGGCCCGTGGCTGCTCCACACGCAGGTTCGGGGAGTATTCGAAGGCGCCAGGCGTTTCCCGCTCAAGCCGCGAAACCTCCTCTGCGGACATGTCAACGATGCGAACACTGTTGAGGGACAGGAGGACATCGGCCACCCGGCCCCTGTGCGGACCGTCACTGCCGAGAAATTCCTGCATCGCCTCCCTGTCCTTGAACCGGAGGATCCATTCACCGGGCACAGAATTGGAACCGTTTACAATCTTCTCAACCAGCGCCTTAGTGCGCGGTTGCGGAGGCGCTGACGGTGCCGGTAGCGCAACTGGCGCGGGGTGCTCCCTCCACGCCTCGCTGCCGGCCACATACCTCACAACCGATGTCGAAATGACCTCCGACTGCATCTCCCTTGCTGGCGTCTCGGCCTGCCCGCCCCAGGGCGTGACCTCTTCACCGGGTTCCACCCGAGCCCGGATCCTCCACAGCAGGAACAGGCCGATTCCAAGCAAGGCCACACAGGCAGTTCCCGCAAAGAGGCGTTTCACAGATGCGCTCATGGAGAAATGATACCCCTTTTTCGGCCTGAACAAAGGGTAAATGGGGTAAATGATTGACAGAACGGGAGTTTTCGCCTATATGCGGTTCATCGGTTGTTTGGGCGGGCAAGCGCCGACCGATCCAGAACCATTGGCCAAACTGCTGGAGGAACACTTCTATGTCCGGTCACCTCTTCGCCAACCAGCCTTCGGGGCGTGATGCGCTGGAAAAGGCTGCGGCCGTGATCATCCCCGTGCCCTACGACGGCACAAGCACCTGGATCAAGGGCGCCGACAAGGGGCCAACAGCACTGTTGGAGGCTTCAACCCACATTGAGCTGTATGATATTGAGACCGGCTACGAAGTCAGCGGGAAGGGAATCTTTACCGATCGCCCCGTCACCGAGGACTCATCACCAGCCATGATGGTATCGGCTGTACAGAAGCGTGTCCGGAACCACCTGGCTAAAGGCAAATTCCCAGTGGTGATTGGCGGCGAGCACTCCGTAAGCATCGGGGCCGCTTGGGCCCATGCTGAGTCTTTCAAAAACCTTTCCGTCCTCCAGCTGGATGCCCACCTTGACCTGCAGGACGAATACCACGGGTCTGAGTACAACCACGCCTGCGTCATGAACAAGGTTGGCAAAGTGTGCCCGATTGTGCAGGTGGGAATCAGGAGCATCGCATCCGCCGAGATTGCGAACATGGACGAAGAACGGGTCTTCCTGGCTGAGAGGATCTGCGCCATGAAGAGTGATGCCGCCTGGATACGAAGAGTCCTGCCCCTGCTCAGCAGGAACGTCTATATCACCGTGGACCTGGACGTGTTTGACCCGTCACTGGTGCCATCCACCGGCACCCCTGAGCCCGGCGGACTGGGCTGGTACCAGGTCCTCCAGCTCCTCCGGACGGTGTTCGAGCGACGAAATGTCGTTGGCTGCGATGTTGTCGAACTCTGCCCCTCAAATCACAACAAGGCTCCCGATTTCCTGGCAGCGAAGCTTGTCTACAAGCTGCTGAGCTACAAGTTCATGGGCCGGTAGACACGGCGGAATTGTTCGGGTGGGACTTCTGGAGCCAACGGTCGGGATTGAACCGACGACCTGATCATTACGAATGACCTGCTCTACCAGCTGAGCTACGTTGGCAATGCATGCCGCTACTCGGCAGTTTCAGCGCTCTCTGACGGCAAACCCGCGGTCTTACCCTCCCCGGCACCATTCTTAGGTGTTCCGGATGAGGCCGCCTCGGGGTTGAACTTGATGCCGTACTTCTCAACAACAGCTTTTGCGTCACTATCGGTTTTCGAAAGGCTGAGTAAGTCGAAAATGACCGACTCGAGCTTTGTCTCCGCCTGGGCGGCCTGGCTGCTCAGGACAGCCTGCCTGTCCTGAAGCCTGATCAAATCGATTTGCTGCACCATTGCCATGGCGACCTGCCAGCCGAGGAACAAAGCAAGGCTTACAGAAAGCAGGACCAGTGGCCAGAACGGCGTGAAAACACTTGGTTTTTCTTCGCGGTGGCTCATTGCTTGGGCACCTCCGTCACGGTAGTGGTATTCTTCTCCACCTGCTTGACATCCGCGGCCGCAGCCGGTGCCAAAGTTTTGGAAGCAGGCACATTGTATCCGTGCTTTTGCAGCAGGTCCCGTATCGCGGTGTTTCCACCCTCAGCCGCACTGACAAGATCCAGTAGAACTCCACTGCTTATCTGCTGGGCCCGCGGGCCGAGAATGCCCTGGCTCAGCGCCTGTTGCTGGAGCTGCAGCCTGGCCTGTAGTTTCTGATTTGACCTTGCCACGACCATCAGCGCGACCGCCAGCGAAACGCAGGCGACACCAAGAAGCAAGACAACAAAATAAGGCCCTGACTTCATCAACAGCTCCCTATTGATCAATTCCGTAGCTTCGCTGGAACCCACCACACCTGACCTTCACCGGCTCCGCCAGGAGAACAGGTACAACGGGCGGACATACTATTTGGGACTCACCCGGCTCACAAGCTTTTTCTCGCACAGCCTCGCATCAACAACGGGGCCTCGCTCACAAATCGTGCGGCTGCGGCTGTCACAGCGGCCGCTTCCCGAGAATGGCGATCAGGAGCAACTCCAACACCAGCGGCCCTGGAATCCCGGACGATACCAGTTGTTCCCTTGCCCCCCCGACAAGTCCCCTCGCTTTGACAAGCTCCGCGATGGCGAACCTCTCCGCCTGCTCCGCAAGCTTGCAGACCCGGAAAGGCTTCATCGTGCGCGGGTCGTCCTTGCCAAGACACCCAAGCGCCTTTTCCATCGCCGGGTCAGCTGATTTCCAGATCGCGTCGGCCCACGACCCCCTCTTCTGCACCTTGAGCCAGCCCCGGTCGAGGGCCGTCCGCAGCACAATGAGCAGCGCAACTCTCTTTTCCAGCCCGGCAACAAGTCCGATCGGCGCTTCTTTCTGGAATATGAGCTGGCGAAGCACCCTCGATGCCTTTGACAGATCCCTCTCCATGACCGTGTCGGCGAAATCCCACGCGGCCGTCTCTCTTACGGCCGGAACGAGGGCCAGGACGTCCGCCCTTGTCACCTCGCGGCGCGCACCGGCATAGATCATGAGCTTTTCGACCTCGTTCGTGATCTGTCGGGTGTCATAACCGGCCCGCTCGACGAGGGCCTGCACCGTGTCCCTTCCGACGGTAGCGCCGGCCTTCTTGAATGCCTTTGTCGCAACATCCTCTGCCTGGCGGCCGACCTCCCAAGGCTTTTCCACGGTGGAGAACTCGAGCACCTCACCGCATCGCTCGCAGACCTTGTAGAGAGCAGATCTCCCGTCAAGCTTGGCCATGGTAATGAGAAGTTTGTGCCCCGGCTGCAGCCCGGCGCCAATCAGCGCGACAAGGCTGTCGACCAGAGGCTGCATGTCCGCCGACCTTGCCTTTGACCCCACCGAAAAGAAGTCGGCATCCCTCAACCAGACAACCTTTCCTCCCCCCATGAAGGCCATGGTCTGGAGCGCTTCCATGCATTTCCTCAGGCAGCGCATGGACTCGTCCGCGTTGACGGTGCGGCCTTCAATGATCTCAAGGCCAAGAGCCTGCTGGTCGGCCGGCACCAGGGCATCGACAATTTCCCTGGCCCGCGCACTTGCCTGGTACTCGTCATCGCCGCCGATGAGGTATACGTTGCCATGCGGAGCGGCGTTTGTCGCCTTGCCCCTGGACTCCCCACCTGCTACTGTTTTACCGCTCATGTCTGGAATATACACGAAGCTGTCTGCTGCAATCAAGACCGCCGGACCGGACCCGATACCATGAAGATCCTAATAACAAACACCCAGAAGTCCTTCGGGCTGGACATCGGCCGGATAACCCGCTTCCTCTCCAGGATGGCGGAGAACCTGCAGAAGGCTGACCCGGGCACAAAATGGAGCGAGGTGTCGCTCGTTCTCACCGACACCCCTGGCATCAGGCGAATCAATATGCGGTTTCTGGATTCTCCGGACACCACTGATGTAATATCGTTCAGGTATCTGCCGATTCCCGGCGATGACGCCCCTGCATCCGGCGAGGTCTTTGTCAATGTTGAGCAGGCAGTGGAAAGCAAGGCGGCCCGCGGAAACTGTTCGCGGGAACTGGCCCTCTATATCGCGCACGGGTGCGACCATCTCTCCGGCGAAGACGACGCCACCGCTGCCGGTTATGCCAGAATGCGTCGCCGGGAACTGCGCTGGCTCAGGACGGCGGCAGCCGCGGGCCTCCTCCGGAAGCCCCTCATTACGGGCGCCCGCCGCACACGCAAAGGTTCACGATGATAGAGAAGACCACCGGGATTGTCCTCCGGGTTTCGCCATTCTCAAGAACGTCCCACATTGTGACGTGGTTCACCTCTGACTTCGGAAAGGTGACCACGCTGGTAAAAGGCGCACAGCGCGTCAAAAGCGCATTCCTGGGGCAGTACGACCTCTTCTACACCTGTGAACTTCTCTTCTATTCCCGCGACAGGAACGGCATCCACATCATCCGCGAATGCTCCCCCATCGAAACCCGGTCACAACTTCGCGGCAACTGGCGGTCGGCAGTATGCGCATCGTACTTCTGCGACCTCGTTTCGCGCATGACTCCGCCACACTCACCAAGTCCGCAGTTCTTCCGGCTGCTGGAGGCAAGCCTTTCGTTCCTCTGCGCGAACGGAACAACGAGGTCTCTTGTGTCATGGTTCGAACTGAGGTCAACGGGAATAGCCGGATTCTCCCCGAGGTTGTCCGGCTGCACAAGGTGCGGCGCAGCCGCCACCACGCAGGGCGACTTCAGGTTCTCGTGCGATGCCGGGGGGATAGTATGCCCGTCATGCGCCGTGACAAACCCCGCGCAGTCCGCCCCGCTCGACGCCGGGGTCCTCTCCACAATGCAGGCGTGGCAGACTGCGGACCGCCCGGCGGACGTCGTGCCGATGAAGTGCCTTCCGGGGCGGCTGGTGGATATCGAGAGGATTCTCGGGATGTTCCTGGACTACCACGTGCAGGCCCTGCCCGCCGGGCGGTCAATCGCGCTGGAACTGCTGCCACTTGGAAACGGGGCAGCCTGAGAGAGCACTTGCCATCCCGAAGCGTGACTCAGGGGGCCTCGGCAATAGCCGTGACGTTCAGAATCGCCTTGAGGGGAAAAGAGCCGGCCTTGGGATTCCGCGTAAGGTCCAGCCTGCCGATGCGCAGCAACTGGGGTGACGCCTCGATACGACACAGCAGCTTCATCAGACCTTCCTGGTCACCGACCACTTCAAACCGTACGCTGGACTGCTCAAAACATCCCGTCCGCACGGACTCCTGTGGCTTCCTGTCCAGAAGACTGACCCCGCACCGTGCCGCCATCTGTTCAATCTCGGTGGACAGCGCATCGGTCGGTTTGATTGCCGGCACAGCGGGGATGTGAGCCTTGATGCTGTCGAACTTCGCCTGCACCTCGTCGGTCTTGGCGATTATGGAATAGTTCTGCTCGAGCCGCTTGGAATCATCCCTGATAACAGCCGACAGGTCCGCCAGCCTTGTGTGCAGGCGGCGCACCACGGCCCAGTTGCCAAAAGCCAGAAGGACCGCCAGGCAGCACAGCGCAAGCATCATTCTCTCGCGGGGAAGCAGTTTGTCCAGGTTGACGAACGCCATCACGGCTCCTTTGTGGCCAGACAGGCCAGTTCAAACTCCACCATGCCGGTCTTGGAATCGATTCTCTGTTGCCTGCTCACAACATTTGGATAGATGACGCTGCTGAGCTCGAGGTTCTGCCTGAGCAGGTCCACATCGGGGAATGAGCGGGCGCGACCCTTGAGAATCAGGCTGACTTCACTTTCAAATCCGATTGAATCATACACAACCGCAGGCGGTGTTTGCCTGGCAAGCTCAAGCAGGATGTTCACCGGCGCGCGGGTGCTGTCAAGCCGCGCCATGATTGTCCCGATCGTATCGCTCATCCGGTTGACTTTTGCCACCTGCGCCTCAGTCTCATTCAGCCGGGCGCGCAGGTCCATCACCACCTCGAGCCGCTGGTGCATCAGCACAATTGCCATGACCGACAACAGCACACCCACAGTCAGGACCAGCGTCCCCATGGCGGTCAAGCCCCTGGCCTTCACCTCCAGGTCGCGTCGCATCTTTACCGGCTCCGGAACCAGCGAGAACTCCATGGCGCCGGGATCAAGTGCCATGCTCACAAGCGGCGTGAGAGAGACACCCCTGCAGGTTTCTGATTTCAGGTCCGGCAGGCCGGGCCCCTTCTTGACATTCTGGAGAGAATCCAGCGACTGGGCCGCAAGCTTGAGGCGCTCTCCAAGCACCGCATCCAGGCCCGCGATGCCGGCTTCCGCCCCGGAGACCACGAGACTCTCGATCGGCGCGTTGGCCCCGGCCTCGCCGCGGTACGCATCAATGGCGTTCTCGATCTCGCGGGCCAGGGTCTCGCGCCACTTCTCGGGGGCCTGCTCAAGCTGGCGCGCCCCGACAAGAATGCTCTTCGTGAGGACGAGCTGGCCTTTCACCACAATCCCGAGGTCGGAATAGCCGCTATCCACGTCCAGCAGGACAACGCCGCCCTTCCCTGTCCGCCCGGCCTGGATCATTTTGTACCAGTTCAGCATCCCCTCGGAGCTGACGGTCATCCCGGTAACCTCCAGGCCGGCTTCCTCGAGAAGCCGGAAACGCTGCCGCATGATGCTCTGCTGCACCATGATGAGCATTATCCTCGTGTGCCCCTCACGACCGGCGCCTATCACCCTGTAGTCGGCAACAATCTCGTCGCGGGAGTACGGCGTCTGCTTCCCGACCTGCAGCTCGACCATGCCGGAGATTTCGGAAGGATCTGTGGAAGGGACCTCGAGAAGCCGCACATTTACGACCTGCCTGGGAAGGCAGGCCAGCACCGGGTTGTTGCCGAGCCGGAGCTTGTGGATGTCGGCGGCCAGGCCACGCATGAACTCATCGTCAACGGATTCAAACTTCCTGACGAACACCCTGGTGAGTGTAACCCCGTCACGGTCTCGCGTGGCCTGGATCAGCTTGATCCGGTCGTTCCCCGCTTCAGCAATGGTTACACACTTTGCCCATCGGCTATTCTTCATGCCAGGCCTTCATTTCCCCAGTCGTGCCATCGAACACAAAGGCAATCCGTCTCTCCACTGCGGCCCCATCAGGCAATCGACCCGTGGATATACCACAGAAATACCCGGCCTGTACAGCTATGAGGTGATGATTCAGCAACCACTCAAGTATCGTCCACTGGCCGCGCTGCGATGCGGACATCTCCCCTTCCCCGAAGAGCTGCTTTCTGATCGCGCGCTTATCGAGCGTTTGCAGGACATTCCCCGCATCCCTGAACTCAACAATACGTTTCACCAGCCCCTCCGCGTCGGCATCCTGGGCGCCATTCCTCGCAAGTGCCAGGGCCCGGAGCACCGCATAGTCGGCCGTGTTCAAGTTCACACCGGTGTTAGTGCCGTGAATAGTCAGGTGGTCGGCAATGGCGGAGAAGATGTTCGTATCCATTCCCCGCACCAGGAGAAGCTCCTCGAGGATGGTGATCCTCCCGTTGTGGACGGCGTACGCCCCATCGAGTGCCGTGTTCGGCCCGACCTCGCTCCCGCCGTCCCTCGCCTGCCCGTCTTCGTCGATCCAGTCCGCAATTGAAGCCGCAAGCTTCTCCGCATCCTGGTCGCTCAGGCAGGCCGCATCCCTGAGGAGCGACGTTACAAGCCAGCAGGTCACCTCGTTGGTTATCCCGTTGATGTTGATCCTGCCGCATTCATCGGCCACGCCATAGTTCGTGTGCACAACACCGCCGGCATCGCCAACAGTGTGGTGCACAGTGAACACACCGCCACCCACGGGAATGTCTTTCATGCCTGCCGGATTGTTATTCCACGCGGACAGCGCGCCGCTCTCCGCGTTGGTGCCGTGCCGGACCTCCGCCACGGCCGCAGCCACGCCGGCTCTCGCCGCCCGGTAGCACACCGCCCTGTTGGCGACATCCCAGGCCGCTGCCGCGCGGTTCGACACATGCGCGCACAGCGCAGCCGCCATGAGGCCGAGCAGGAGCACCGTCCACAGCGAAACGATCAGAACGCTCCCGCCCGACCGCTGCCCGCCTCTATGCACTGCCTTCGGCCTCATCGGGATCCTCTTTCTCCGCCGGCGTCTTCACCGGCAGGTCGATTGTCTTCAGGATGGTCAGCGGCCCGCCCCCGCCTTCCCCGCGAAACTCAAGTACGATCCTCAGCGCCGACGGCAATCTCTTTCGACTGCTCCAGGCGTCATTCCAGACTGCGGGGCCGCCCGGCGTGGCCGGAGGATCAAGATATGTGATCTTCACGGAATCGACACCTGTGATGACCGCGGCTGCAGCTCCTTCCCCCGCGCCACCCCCCGGGGGAAAGGCATTGACGCGACGGTTGAGTTCACTGGCCTTGGAGTCGAACGAGTACTCGATCTCGCAGAACCGCCGGACCCGCCCCTCTCCCGTGTCTTCCTCTGTGATACCGGTGAATGCCACCACGGAGTCTGAGCCGCGGAAGGCTATGGCGTAGAACGGAAACGCATTCCTGGCGTCCCTTTCCAGCTCCTCAAGCGCCAGCATTGCCTCGAGACGCTTGTCATCGTAGCCGCCAGCCCTTTCCCACACGAGTATGCCTGAGTACAGGGCCAGCAGTATTACCCCGCCGACCACCGAGAGGATACTGATCGAAACCAGCAGTTCAATCAGGGTCAACCCAGCGCATTTGCCATCATGACGCTTCATGCTCATGGACTTTCCACGACGTAGGTTGAAAGGGAATAGGCCGCGGCTTCCTTGCCCGGCAGCCATGCGGACACCACGATTTCGTTTACCGCCGCCCCTGACGGACGGGCCGCCGGGTGAATATCGACCTGCCAGGCAAATCCGTCGCCGGCGCCTGCCGCCTGGCCGGCCGCCATCTCGCCGCCGCATGCCATGCCGGAGATCTTCTCGTTCATGAAGGCTGTGGCCCTCATTCGTTCCCCTGCCGAAGACAGGGTCGACATGCACACGTCAAAGGCGGCCATGACGCCCACGATGCCGAAAGCGAGGATGGTGACAGAAACAAGTGTTTCTATGAGGGTGAAGCCGCCCGCACCAACGCTAGTCCTGTTTCCAGTTGGTGATGTCATCGGTGGCGCCATTGTCGTCAAACTTATTGGGGCCGGTCGAGTACAGGTCATAACCGGGTGTATTCTGTCGCGTCCCTGGATACTTGTACTTGTACTGGGCGCCCCACGGGTCAATGGGGTCGTTCATGAGGTACTTTGTCGTCCTCCCGGCAACCCCCTGTGGAACGGACTGCAACGCCGCAAGGTCCTTCGGAAACCCGCCTGTTTCGAGCTTGTAGAGCTGAAGGGCCGTGCCGATGGACTTGATCTCCACCTTCGCAATCCTGCTCTTGGCCGTGTCGGGCACATCGCCCAGGTAAGGCACCACCATGGCCGCGAGGGCTGCGAGAATGATGACAACTATCATGATCTCGATCAGCGTGAATGCCGATCGCGGGTTGCGCGTGCGCATGGTGCACACCTCCATGGATACAATACCGGCCTCAATACGTCACGAATATACAGCACAGCGATCCCAGCGTACACCCTTAAACTGTGGGAATTGAAATACGCGTACTGGAGATTGCCGGACCAGCCGTCACCTGGCCATCGACTTCGTCATTTCGAATATCGGCAGCATCATCGCGAAAACGATAAACCCCACCACGGCCCCGACGACCAGGATCAGGATGGGCTCCACCAGCGACGTCATCATGCCGATCTGCCGCTCGAGCTCGTTCTCGTAGTAGAAGGCAACGTCGGCAAACGCCTCATCCAGCCTTCCGCCCTCCTCGCCGACAGCCGCCATGCTCTGCAGGTAAGCCGGAACGTGCCTCGAGTTCTTCAGGCCCGAGGCGATTGACCTGCCCTGCTGCACCGTTGTTCGCCGCACCTCATCCATCTCGTTCCTGAGTACGCTATTGGTCATGGTGTCGGCGCTCAAGGCAAGACCCTTCTCGACCGGTATGCCGGCGCTGATGAGGAGGGACATGGTCCGCGAGAAACGGGCCATTTCCGCCTGCAGCGTGAAAGCCCCGATGAGAGGCAGCCGCAGCCTGGCGTTGTCCAGGATCGCCCTGCCTTTTGCCCCGGAGCCTATGCGCCTGAGTATCGCAGCCAGCAGCACCGCCGGCACCAGCACCCAGGGCCAGTAGTGCCGGATGCCCTCGCTGAGGCCGATCAGCAGCGCCGTCGGCAGCGGCAGGTCGTCAACATTCCTGAACATCCCGGCTATCTTCGGCATGAAGAATGTAATGACCACAAAGACTGTGACCACGCCCACGGCCAGCACCAGCAGCGGATAGACCGAAGCCGCCTGCAGCTTCCGCCTGATGGCGTCCTCCCGCTCCCTCGCTTCCGCGAGCCGCAGGAGGATGACATCAAGGATTCCGGCCGATTCGCCCGCCCGCACCATGTTGACGTACAGCTGTGAAAACACGTGCGGATGCTGCGCGAGCGCCTCGGACAGCATCCTCCCATCCCTGACCGTTTCCTCCAGGTGGGCGAGGACGGCGCAGAACCTCGGGTTGGCGCTCTGTTCCCTGACCGTACGCAATGCCTTGAGAATTGGCACGCCCGACTTCGTGAGCCCGACCATCTGGCGGGTGAAAACCGTGACTTCACGGTGCGGGATTCTCTCACGCCGGCGCGCACGCGGAATCGCATCCTCCGGCTCTTGCGCCATCTCCCTCACCCACACAGGGCAATAGCCCATGGCATCGAGCCGGGCCAGGGCCTCCGCCTCGTTCCCGGCAACGAGTTCGCCCTCGATGGTCTTGAGCTCGGCATTCCTGGCCTTGTAGGTGAAACGCGGCATTGTGTATCCCGTGGTGCTTCCCTGTCAGACGCAAACATCCGGCGGCGCGTTCGGCGGCGGAGCGCCCTCCCTGGTCTCGGGGGGGGCATCCTGCCCGCGGTGAGGCGGCACTATTCGCTGGTCACCCGGAGGACTTCCTCAGCGGTGGTAACGCCCCGGCCGACTTTTTCCCAGCCATCCTGGACCATGGTGACCATGCCGGCTTCCACGGCCCTGGTCCTGATCTCCGACGCCGAAGCCCTGCGCAGGACAAGCTCACCGATCGTATCATCCATGACAAGTATTTCACACAGCGCGACACGGCCGTGGTAGCCGGTGTTGCCGCACTTCCTGCAGCCTTTTCCTCGGTACATTGTCCTGCCGCCGGCCTCATACTGCTCGCGGCAGTGGGTACAGATGACCCTCACCAGCCTCTGTGCGGTGAACGCCAGCACCGACGATGCCACAAGGTAGGGATCGACACCCATGTCTATCAGCCTCACGGCCGCGCCGGCGGCGTCGTTTGTGTGAAGGGTGCTGAACACAAGATGGCCGGTCAGGGCCGTCTGGACCGTAACCTCCGCGGTCTCGCGGTCGCGGATCTCGCCGACCATCATCACGTTCGGGTCGTGCCTCAGCATGCTCCTGAGCGCCCTGGCAAACGTCAGGCCGATCTGCGGGTTGATCTGCGTCTGCGTCAACCCCCTGATCTCATACTCGACCGGATCCTCGATGGTTATGATCTTGCGCTCCCTGGTATTGAGCCTGCTCAGGCACGCGTAGAGAGTGGTGCTCTTACCGCTGCCAGTCGGCCCCGTGACCAGTATGATGCCGTGGGGCTTGCCTATGAGCCCGGTGAGAGTCGCGAAATTCCGCGGCGTAAGCCCGATATCCTCGATACTCAGGAGCATGGTGGACGGCAGGATGCGCACAACCATGTTCTCGCCGTGAAGTGTCGGCACCACCGAAATGCGCAGGTCGTATTCCTTCTGGCCTACCTTCACGCTCACCCGTCCGTCCTGCGGCAGGCGCCGTTCGACAATGTTGAGATCAGCCATGAGTTTGATCCGCGAGATAATCGGCGGATAGAGCACGCTGATATTGTCCGCCACTTTCGTGTCGTACAGCATGCCGTCGATCCTGCGCCTGATGATTACCCCGTCCTCATACGCCTCGAAGTGGACATCCGTGGCGCGATCGCGGATCGCCTGCTCCAGAATCTGGTTCACCAGCCGGACGACCGACGCATCCCCCGCCAGTTTCTCCAGGTCGTGGAGCCGCCTTTTTGCCTCCGGCACCGGCGCCGCCGGCATCTCGTCGAGGATGCGCTCGACAGTGTCCGCCCCGATCCCGTAGTACTTCCTGATGGCCTCGGCGATATCGGTCCGCCCGGCAAACACGCGTTCGACCCTGAGCCCGAGGCTGGCCTGTATGTCCTCTACGGCGGACATGTCGAAGGGATCGGAAACCGCGATTGTGAGCACCCCGCCATCGAGAGACACCGGCATCACGAGGTAGTGCGACACGAACCTTGCGGAGACCGGCTTGATTGCCGCCTGGGGCACCTGGGTTTCCTTCAGGTTCACGAAAGAGACGCCCTGGCGTCGTGCCACCGTCTTGAGGATCTCATCCTCGTCGGCCATGCGGCCGTCGAGTATCACCCTGAGGAGCGGCCTGTGGTCCCGCCTGGAAATCGAGAGCGCCTCCTCCATCTGCCCGGCTGAGACGAGACCCTCGTCGACCAGCAGTTTTTCAAGGCGGTTATCCATAATGCCAGCGTTACTCGATCTTGCCGATCATGTAGAAGGACTCGTCGGGCCTGCTGTCCATTCGCCCGTCGATGATGGACTCGGCCCCTGCGATGGACTCCTCGACCGTCACATAGACCCCCTTCTTGCCAGTGTAGGCCTCCGCGACGCAGAACGGCTGCGTAAGGAAATTCTGGAGCTTCTTCGCCCGTTCGTAGAGGATGCGATCGGCCTTCGAGAGCTCGTCCAGCCCGATAACCGCCACGATACGCCTCAGCTCGTCGTACTTTGTCAGGATCCTGATCACCTCCTGGGCGACGCCGAAGTGGCGCTGACCGACGATTGCCGCGTTCATGTTGCTGCAGGAGGATGCGAGTGGGTCGATAGCCGGGTACAACCCGAGCTGGACCATGTCGCGTGAAAGCACCAGCACCGAATCCAGGTAGCTGAAGATGGTCACGACAGCCGGGTCGGTCAGGTCGTCCGCCGGCACATAGACCGCCTCGAACGCCGAGACCGAGCCCTTGATTCTCTCGTGCACGTCGCCGACCTCCGAGCTGAGCGTAGGCTGGTAGCCGGTTTCGGACGGCACCCTGCCAAGCAGCGTGGAGATCTCCGCGCCCGCCTGGACAAAGCGGTATACGTTGTCCAGGAACAGCAGCACTTCCGTCTTCTGGGACTGCAGCCATTCTGCGAGTGTAATGGCCGTCAGGATCACGTTGAAGCGGGCTCCGGGCGGCTCATCCATCTGGCCGAACGCCATCATGATTTTGCCGAGAACGCCGTGGTCCTGGAAGTCGTTGAAGAGTTCGTTGCCTTCCCTGATGCGCTCGCCGATGCCGCCGAAGACGCAGGCCCCGCTGTGCTTCGACACGACGTTGTTGATGAGCTCGAGGATGATGACCGTCTTGCCGCAGGCCGCGCCGCCGAGCATGCCGGTCTTCGTCCCCTTCATGACGGGGAACAGCAGGTCGATGATCTTGATGCCAGTCTCGAACAGCTCAAGCTTGGAACCGGCCTTGTCGACGTCGACGCGCACGCTGCTGACGTCCCTGTGGATGGATGACCTCTGTGACGTGACGATCGGGCCGAGGCCGTCGATGGGATCACCCATACAGTTGATGATGCGGCCGAACAACTCCTTGCCCACTGGTATCGTGAGCGCCTGTCCCTCCGCCGTTGCGACGGAATTGCGCTGCAGGTTCTGGGTCGAGGACAGCGCTATGCACCTGGCGATGTTGCCCTCCAGGTGTTCGGCCGCCAGCAGCTTGACGTCCTTCTTGTCGAAAGTCCGGGCGTGCACGACCTCGTTGAGGTCCGGCATGTCCTCCACCGTGGCAAACAGCACGTCAACGACGGGCCCCTGCACACCGATAACCTTGCCCTTCCTCGGCGGCTTCGCCTGAAACTGGGATGCCTCGGTCATTTCTAGAGTCTCCTTGTTGTGACTGACCCGCGGACACCGCCGCCTCAGGCGGCGGCCGCCCTGGCTTCAGCCTTCCTCTTCTTCTTCCTGATATTGCCGGCCGAGAAGCTCTCGCGCATACCCTTGTCGATCTTCTCGTGCGACGCCCTGAAGACACGGTACTGGAGCTTTTTCAACTCCTTCTCCATCTTCTGCTCACTGCCTTCCAGGTGCATCGCCCTTGCTCCGAACTCCGACAGCTTGCTGTCCTCGAACACCTCATAAAGCTTCGACGCCACCCACGTCCGCGCCAGGTACTCGACCATGTCCTCAAACGCCGACTCGATGACCACTCTTCTCGACGACGCCAGGACCCCGTGGCCCTCGATCTTTTCCGCCCCGGGATCCGGTATGTTCTTGTCGAACAGTTCGGCGCACGGCAGGACGGTGATTGTCTCTATCACCTGGCGCGTGAACGAGAGCGAGTTGGGATAGACAAGCACAAGGACGCCGATCCGGCCTTCCTCGACCTCCCTTACGGCGTAGTCGGTCACTTCGAGGGCCTGTTCGTACCGGGTCTCGTTCTCGATGCCATTGAAGAACTTGAATTTGCGGCCGGCATCCGAGAGCTTTGCCGCGCCCTTCTCGCCGATAACGATCAGCTCAGTCTTGTCGTCGGGCCTTTCGCCCTGCAACTTGTGAACCGTCTCGATTATTCCCGCGTTGAGGCCGCCCATGAAGCCCGAGTCGGATGTGACCGCGATGATGCCCAGAGTGTCGTTGGCGCTGCGAACGAGGGGATGATGCGTATCGGCGAGGTTGACGACCTTGAAGAAGTCCGTGAAGGCCTCCATGAACTGCCCGAACCGCTCCTTTTCGCGCTCCAGCATGTGATACTTGGAGCTGGCGACATTCTTGAGCGTGCCGGCAAGGGACAGCAGTTCCTTGTTGAACTTCATCTCCTTCTTTAGCTCGCTCAGCTGCACGTCAATCTCCCCCGTCCGCCCCTGAGGGGCCCCGCCACTGCAACGCTAGACCTGCTTCTTGATCTCGCTCACGCCTTCCTTGTAGCGATTCAGGAGGCTTCCGTCAATTTCCAGGCTGCCCAGCTTGATGACCAGGCCCGCCAGCAGGGTCTCGTCGATCTTCTCGTTGATGTTGATCGTCACGCCGAACTTCTGGGCCAGCAGCGCCTCGAGCCGGCCCTTCTGGGCCGGGTCCAGCTTGTGGCTGGCAATGAACTCGGACTCGTTTGCCTCGACGTGGATGCTCGTCTCGTCCACCTCCGACAGGGCGCCTATCAGCTCTTCGACAAACGCCATATTGAGCTTCTCGCCCACATTCTTGCTGACGACCATCTTGAAGAGGTCGCCGGCGTACTCAACGGCCTTGCCGGCCATCTCGCGGACCAGCTGCTCGCGGATGCGCTCCTTGGCCAGCTGCGCGTCGCCCAGGATCTTGTCCGCCTCGGTCTTGGCCTCCGCCTTGATCCTGTCCTTCAGCCGGCCGAGATCCTGTTCGTCGGCCGCGCGGCGCCGATCAATCTCCTCCTGGGCGGCAGCCTGCTTTTTCAGGAACTCCTGCTCGTGGGCGTCCATCCGCTGCCTGATCACGTCCTCCTTCTTCGCCAGCTCGGATTCCACCGTCTTCATCCGGCTGATCGCGCTCATCGTGTCGCTGAGCAGCAGCTTCCGGAGAACGATGACGATCACAGCGAATACGACGAACTGCGCGACCAGGATGATCGCCAGAGAACCGGCCATTTCCTTCAGGATACCCATGTCCATGTTTGCCCTTTCATAATTTCAACAGGAGACCGGACTACTTGCCGGCGAACAGCTGAAACAGTATCAGGAGCGCGATCACCGCGATCGACTCCGAGAAAATCAGCGCAACGATCATTGCCTGCATGATCTTCGGGGCCGCGGACGGGTTCCGTCCGAGGGCCCTTATGCTCGCGTGGCCGATGGCGGCAATAACCGCTGAAGGCCCGAGAATCGTCACCAGCAGCACGAGAAAGACCACGATATTTCTGAATATGTTCATTCCTGCACCAGCACCACACAACCCTTGTGATCGAACTTAACCATTCCGTTCTTTATCGGTATGGTCGTTTTCCAGTCTACCACAACTTTGCCCGGCTTCAACAGGCTCAGTATCGGGGCGTGAAACGTCAGAATCTCGAACTCACCCTTGTCACCCGGCAGGAACACGCTCTCCGCATCACCTTCAAAAACCACGTGCTTCGGGTTGAGAATCGTCACGTGAAACATGTGAAACCATTCCCCCGTCGCCCCGTCACTGCTGCGCCTGCTGCCCGCCGCCGTCGTCCTGGGCAAAGTACTCGTCCAGGAGCTCGTTGAGCTTCTTCTCGAGCTCCACAGTCAATTCGGCCTCCTCGGTGATGAGGTCCAGGATATCCGGCTTCTTCCTGCGGGTAAAACCAAACACATCTTTGCAGAAGGCTTTCCGCTGTTCGACCGACAGCCTGTCCAGCCTGCCGCGGTGCGTGGCGAACGCCAAAACAACTTCCTCCGCGAGGGACACCGGCGCAAACTGCCCCTGCTGGACGATCGAGGCTATCGCCTCACCGCGCCGTATCACGCGTTCAGCCTCGGCCGACACGCTGGCCTGGAGCTTGCTCAGTTTTGACACCTCGAGATAATGGGCGTACTGGACCCGCAGGTCGGCGCTTACCGCCCTCAGCACGGGTGGCTGGGTTCTGCCTCCCACGATCGACACCGACAGCGTGAAGTCCACCGCCGGCCGGATTCCGCTGCCGAACAGCGGATTGCTCAGGAACACCAGCCCGTCGCACATGGATATGAGGTTCGACGGGATGTAGCCGGTCAGGTCGCCTTCCAGCGTCTCGGCAATGCCCAGGAACGTCATCGACCCGCCGCCCTTCTTCTCGCAGTAGCGGCCCGCCCGTTCCATGATCTTCGTGTGCTCGTAGAAGATGTCGCCAGGATAAGCCTCGCGACCCGGCGGCCGCTCGAGCAGCAGGGAGAGCTGCCTGTAGGCCCACGCGTGCTTGGTCATGTCATCAAGGACAACCAGCACATCGCGCCCGCTCTCGGCAAAGTAGTCGCCCATTGTCGCGGCCGCCGAGGGGAGCAGGTACTGCTCCCCGGCCGGCGCGTTGTCGAGGGCGAGCATGACAATCGTGTACTCGAGCGCGCCGGAGTCGTGGAGGACGCTGACCGCTTTCTCGAGCGACGACATCGCCTTCCCGATGCAGCAGTAGATGCAGATAACATCCTTGCCCTTCTGGTTGACGATCGCGTCGACCCCGATGACAGTCTTGCCGGTCATGCGGTCGCCGACGATCAACTGGCGCTGCCCCTTGCCAACCGGGATGAAGATATCCACCACCTTGGTGCCTGTCAGGAGCGGTTCATTCACGGGGCCACGGTCGGTGATCGAGGGTGAATCGCGCATGACCGCGCGGCGCATATCAGGCACGATCAACTGCTTGCCGTCCACGGCCTCGCCCAGGGCGTTGATCATGCGGCCGATGCATTTCTCACCGACCGGGATCGTGAACGGCTCGCTGATCCCTGTGACGGGCTTGCCCATGCGGAGCTTGGTCTCGTCGCCCAGGACCAGGACGAGGACGTCCTCGCGGTCAAAGCCCATGACGATGCCGCGCACCCCCTCGCCAAAATCAACCAGCTGGCCGTTGAGGCACGACGGCAGGCCGGTGACGCGGGCGATGATCTTCTTCACGTCCCGAACATGGCCGATCTCGGCCAGCTTCATTTTAAACAGCGGAATTCCGGAGCCGAGCGAACTCATGCTTGAGCCCCTCCTTGATTTCCTCGGTAAGATCCTTTTGCCTGACCAGCTCGGCCATCAACTCCGGCCTGCCGCGCCTCATGCTCGACAACAGGGTCTCAAGCCGCGCCTGGACATTCTCCGGCTGGACATCGTCGAAAAAGCCTTCCCTGAAAGCGTAGAGGGTTACAACCTGCTCTTCCATCGGTACCGGCGCGTTGTTGGGCTGCTTGAGCAGTTCAGCCACCACTTTGCCGCGCCGGAGACGGCCCTCCACCTCGGCTGAAACCCCAGCCTTGACCCGCGTCAGCTTGAGCAGCTGGAGGAAGTTCAGGTATTCCAGCCGCATCATTCCGGCCAGGGTCTTCATCGCTCGCCACTGGACCTTGCTGCCGATACGAGATACGGACAGCTTGACGTCGATGGCCGGCTTGAAACCCTCACCGAAGAGGGTCGTGTTCATGTAGACCTGCCCGTCGGTCATCGAAATTGTGTTAGATGGAATATAGCCCGTCACGTCCCCCTGCAGGGTCTCAATGATCGGCAGGTGGGTCATGGAGCCACCGCCCCGCGTTATGCTCAACCTGCCCGCCCTTTCAACCAGCTGCGAGTGGAGATAGAAAATATCCCCGGGGTAGGCGTCGCGGCCAGGGGAGCGCTCGAGGAGCAGCGACATCTGCCGGTAGGTCCAGGCGTGCTTCGTCAGGTCGTCGAAAACCACCAGCACATCCATACCCTTTTCGTACATGAAGTACTCACCAATGCTCGTTGCGACGTAGGGCGCGAGGTATTGCTTCCCCATGGAATCGGACGCCGTCGCGGCCACGATTATGCCGTATTTCCAGACGTCGTTGGTATCGAACAGCTCGATCACCTTCCCGAGCGACGCCTCTGCCTTGCCGATGCAGCAGTAGACACAGATCGTGCCGGTGTGCTTCTGCATGAGAATGGCATCGGTCGCTACGGTGGTCTTGCCGGTCATTCGGTCGCCGATGATCAGTTCGCGCTGCCCCTTGCCTATCGGTATCATCATGTCCAGTATCTTCACACCCATGGGCAGGACCTCGGTAAGCTGCCGCCGTTCGAGCACCGACGGCGCCTTCCCGAATATGGGGTATTGCCTGGTGGCATTGATCGGCCCGCGGCCGTCCAGCGGGGCGGCCAGCGCGTCAACACGCCGGCCTATGAACCCGTCGCCGACCGGGATGGAAAACGACTTGATCAGCGACGTCGCCTGGTCACCCGGCTTGACTGTGCCGTGCTGCTCAACCAGCAGGACAAGTGCGTATTCCTGGTCGAAACCGACGATAACACCCTCGGCCGCATCGCTGATCTGGACGAGCTGGCCGTTCATGCAGTTGGCAAGGCCGGAGATGTGCACAATATCCTGCTTCATCTCCGCGACAACGCCGCGTTCCTTCAATTGCAGGAGATTTATCTTCAGGTCCATCGTCACCCTGACATTGTTTCGTCCTTGGCCTTGCCGTACCAGCGAAGGAACAATAGCACGCTGAAGAAGAAAAGAAAGCCAATTACCGTGAAGACTATGATCCATGTCGTGCTCCGGCTCGGCGCCTCGACCTGGTTCAATACCGAGGCATCGAATATCGGTCGCTCCTGGGACGGCGCCATCCGTGCCTCAAGCTTGAGAAGCTCCTCCTCGATCCTGTCGACGTCTTCCACCTTCCGGTGGTAATCCGCGATATACTCGTCGCCGAACGGCGGCCGCTCGGCCGCCCGTACCGTCACTAGCTGGTTCAACAGCGCCTGGGCCTGGTTCTTGACATCATCACGGCCGGCAAGAACCGCCTTTGCCTGCACGTTGGTGGCCTTGGTCTCGAGTAATGCGTACCGCCCCGGCGCCACTATCCACCGGTCTGCCACCAGCACCTCTATGTTCACCGTCTCATTGGGGCCTACGGCTATGCCCTCGCTGAAAAGGTAGCAGGCGCTCCGCTCGGCATCGTACCTGACCTCGACACGGTCATCGCCGCTCACGTCCTCGGGACGCACCTCGCGCGGGAGGTAACTCCGGACGGGAATCTTTTGCTCTGTCCTGCCGGCATTGCGGATATCCAGCCTGATTTTGCGCGGCGTCTCACCGACTGCCGCTTCACCGGCCTCCGCGCGGGGCGGCGGCGGTCCAAGTGGCTTGGGCACATAGATGCCCTCGTCTTTCGCCTGGGTTTCGAGTATCCCGGTGTCATCAATCACCCGCTTCAGGAGATCCATGCTGCGGCCGTACGCCTGTATGTGGGCGACTGGCGTGGCGCTGGGACCGGCGCGATACCGCTCCTGCCACTTTTCCAGCTGGTCCAGGCCGCCCTCGATCCGCATCCTGATCGATGCGGCCGAGTCTTTGCGCTTGGTTCCGGCAAGCTGCCCGGCAAGCCCGACGGCGTGGGTGCGCAGCTCGGCGATAAGCTCAGCCGGCACAACCCAGATATCCCGCAGCACCACCCGGTATTCCCTGTTGCCACCCGCCGGCAGCCTCTCCTCGGCACGGACACAGTACAGGGCCACATTGGGATCATACTTCACTTCCATGCCGGCCGCGTCCACCACATCCGCAGGCTTGACTCCCTTCGGCAGCAATGCGCTGACCCTGACGGTGCTGTCGGTTTGCGTGGGATTGACGGCCTTGATGGCCAGGACAATGTTGCCTTGCGCGTATACACCGCCCGCCAAGACACCGGAGAGGAGAAACAGCACGAGAAACCGCCATGCCGGCACCACGGCGCCCCGTCCCACACCAGTGATGTTCATGAGGTTACACATGTATGCTGCGAGACTATCAACTGTAACGGACGGATGCAAGTTGCCAGTTCACTTCAGGCCGTGGATGCAGACAAGAATGGGCATCCACGCCGGATCGTTCAGCTCCGTTCCCATCGGGATCCGGGGCGCATGCGCCTGAGGAGAAAAGAGGCGCCTTCAGACAGGCCGCAAACAACCCTCCCCCTCCAGATGCCCGCTACTCCGTTGTCCAGTAGGTCATGACTTCCGGCGGATTCGCCACCCTGTCGACGAGCTTGTTCAGGAACTCGATCGCGGCGCTCATCTCGGCCATCTTGTTGTTCGCCTGCATCAAGCCCTGCTCAGTCACCTGCGTCTGCATGCGCAGCTCGGCGGGGATGTTCACGAGTTCATCCAGATTCTTCCTCTTCGCCAGCGCGTTGATGTCCGCCGCTATCGGCACCATCACGTCAACCACCGGCTGCAGGCTCACCTGCTTGCTCACTGCGCCTTGAACATCCGCCATCTGGGCCCTGAGGCCGCCCAGTATATCCATGGCGGTATCCCTGTCACCCTGACCGAGCGCCGCCCTGAGAGTTGTGAGCGCCCCCTGGAGTGTTGTCACCTGCGTCTTGGCCGACCGCGCTTCCTTGGCAGCCTTTTCACCGGCGGCTATCGCCGCACCAGTCTGCAGGCTGAGCGCGTCAACAGAATCCGCCACGCCGGCGAGAGCAGTGATCTGCGCGCCGATGTCGGCAAACGAGCTGTCCACAGTCGCCTGCATCGCGGCAAGCCCGGCCACGGTCTGCTGCACCAGGGCCCAGTCCATCTGGTTCACCCTGGTCTGAAGATCCGCGACACCGGACTGTATGGTGGTGAGGTCAATGTCCGCCAACGCCGAGACAAGGTTGGTAAGGCTCGTGAGCGACGCCAGGTTCGTCAGCGAACCCAGACTGTTCACGACACCAAGTGCGGTTGCGACATTGGTCTCAAGCGCCACCAGCGATGCCGCATTCGAGGCGCCAAGATCCTGCAGGTTCGACACTGCCGCAAACACATTGCTGAGGTTGGCACCGAGCGCCACCAGCGATGCCGCATTGGAGACGCCCATGCCGCCCACAAGGTCCTGCAGGTTCGTGACCGACGCCAGCACATCGCTCACATCGGAACGCAGCGATGCCATGGCCGCCGTGTTGGACGAATCGGAACCGCTCACGACAACCTGCAGGTTCGACACTGCCGCGAATACATTACTGAGGTTGCCGCCGAGCGCCACCAGCGATGCCACATTGGATGCACCCATCCCGCCCACCAGGTCCTGCAGATTCGTGACCGACGCCAGCACGTTGCTGACATCGGACCGCAGGACTACCATCGCAGCGGCGTTGGACACGCTGGTGCTGTTCACGATCGTCTCCAGGTTGGAGACCGACGCGATGACATTGCTGAAGTTAGCGCCGAAATCGGCCGCGCCGACAACCACCAACACATTGGAGACCGTCGTCTCAAGATACGCCAGCCGGCCGGTCATTGACGCAAGTGACTGCGCATCGGTCCAGTAGCCTTCGCCGACCACCTGGATGGTGATCTGGTCGCCCGGCGCACTCTCAGCAGCGCTGTCGCGGCAGGAAACCGGGAACTCGCCCAATCCCCAGCCCTGGTCGAACACGACCTCGGCCTTGTAGAGGCCGGTATTCGGGATTTCAGCCATGCTCCCCTGCTGGTTGGTCGCCCCTGCCGCGTTCTGGACCGTGATCACCGGACCCGAACCCAGCCCCATCCTCGTGCGATAGACGAACATGTTCGTGCTGCCGGTCTTGATCGTGGTGGATCGGGCTGTAATCTTCGGCAACAACTGATCCTCGACACCTCCGATATTCGTGACCGCATCCCAGATATTCGACAAACTCTCGGCCATTGTGGAGATATTCGTCATCTTCGCCACCTCCTGCATGGCGGCGACGAGGTTGCTTACCGACGTGGCCATGTCGGACAGGTTGGTCAGGACACCGAGGCTGGAGGCAATGGTGGCCAGGTTGCTGTCCGTCCTGCCCCTGAATGCCGCCTGCTCCACCTCGTGCGCCACGAGGCTCGTATAGACGCCAATGACCTGGTTGGAGACGCCTGCCACCTGGTTCGAGATGCCGCCGATCATGCCGGATATCTCCTCGCCAACCGGCACCCTGAGCGTGAACGTCAAGCCGGACGAATACCACACGCCTGAGAACTCGATCTCCACCCTGGCGAAATAGACGCTGCTGGGACTGAGCGCCGAGGCGTCCCACGCCATCCAGAACACGCCGTAGTCCAGCAGGCTGCCGTCGGGCGGCGATCCGGCGCTGTCCAGCACGCGCACCTCATTGCCGGTTTCGTCGTAGACCGTGATCCTGCACCTGCTTGGTGTGTCGAGTATCTCGCCGCCGCGCTCCAGCCAGGCGTGGATCGTGAAGACCTTGTTCGACGTCTCGTACGAGAAATTGGCCATCGCCCGGTAGTCCGGCTCAACGGTCGAGCGCACCATGTATACCTGCTGGGTCCAGACAGCAGGGCTCCCGAGTGCGTAGTTCTCACTCTCCCAGTACATCACGACATTGTCGAAGAAGAACTCCCTCATCCACGCCGTGTTCCAGGTGCCCCACGGATACTCGTGCGAGATGGTATTGGCTCCCGCGCATGTCAGCCCCGATTGAGACCAGCCTGAGCTGTCGATCACCGCCAGGTTGTCCAGGTCGTTGCTGGTGATCGCATCCATGACTTCCCAGTAGACCGTGTAATACCTGACATTCAGCATGCCGAGGTCGTTGTAGGGTCCGGGCTTGGATGCGTCGAACAGCCTGTTGGAGTAGGCATGATCCTGGATGCGCAGCCACACCGTGTTGGTCTTCACGTTCGGGAGCTGCCACGAGTATATGCTGGGCTGCTCGTTCGCCACCGCCATGAACGGCGTCGTGTTGATCTTGCGCCAGTAGTTGGTCCGGCGGAACGGGTCCAGCGAATAGTAGAAGTCCACCCCCGAGAAGATGGACCCGTACGTCGTCCAGTTGACATCCCTGGTCTGCAGGGCGAACAGGTCGCCTATCAACGGATCGATGGCGAACTTCACGGCTATCTCGAAGTCCTCGAACTGGTCCCTCACGCCTTCCGTGACCTGGTTGGTGACGATGATCCGCACCTTCCCGATGGAGTTCGGTATGTTCTCCCAGGCATAGCTGAATACACCGCCGCTGAGGGGGAAAGCACCGATTGCCAGCACATTGGTAACCTCGTACGGATACGGGGACCATGCCACCGAGAACGCGTTCGAGACGTTGCCGGCCCTCACCCACCTGATCTCGTTCGTCTCGGTCACTTTCCAGAAGTCGCCGGCCGTGGGATTGATGATCTTGATCGCCGGGCTCGACACAACCTGGAAGACCGCGGACGTCGCCGTGAACGTACCGTCACTGACTGTGACCGTCACGTTCGAACCGACGGCATTGGCGGTCATTGCCCAGTCGCACGACCACCCCGAAACCCCGGTCGCAATGACTTCCGTCCACACCGGGGTGCTGAAGTCAACCGGCGTGGTCTCAGGCCACCTGGTGAAACTGACGTTATAGGTGCCCGACACGCCCACACCCGTCCACGCGACGGTGTTCGTTCCATCCGACACCGCCAGCACGTCGGCCGCCGTCGGCGCCGTCACCTTCAACCCGCTGACCTGGAAGGTCTTGGACCTGCTTGTATAGGAACCGCACACCGCCAGCAGGCAGGCGTTGGTGGAAGGGGTCCGGGTCAGGGCCGGCGTACTCTCGATCGTCCAGGGCACGCTCACGATGCCGTCATTCACCGACACACCGCTTGCCACCGGGTTGACCGTATCGAATGTCGCCCCGCCGTCCGCCGAGTAATAGATGTCGGCAAACGCGCCGGACCCCATCCCAGCCACCCTGAACGACACCATCACCTGCCCGCGCAGCACCCAGTTGGTACCGGTGTACGGGCTCAGGAACTTGATTCCACGGAGGGTGAATGGATCCGAGTATGTCGTCACGTCCGTGTCCTGAGCCGGCGCCGTCACAACCATCTTGATCACCGCGTTCGTCGTCGGGTCGAGCTCGGCGTCAACAGTCCAGGGCGTAAGCGGGTTCAGGACTGACGCATTGTTCGGCAGCCCGCCCTGCACGTACGGTCCACCCTCGCCCGACACCGAGATGGAGTTGGAGACGAACGGATTGGCCGACAGCCCTGCATGCCGCCATGCGACATTGGTCACCGCCCCGATGTTGTAGACCGACCCGAGCGCCGGGCGGATCATCCGGATGCCGCGCAGCGTGAACTGGCTGGAAACCGCCTCGGTCGTGCCGACCACGACCTTGATGCGGGCCGTGAGCGACGGCATCAGCCGCCGGGAGATGTCCCAAGTCTTCTGGTTGATGGACGGGTCCGCATCCTGGTTGCCGGTGAACCCGATACCGCTGAAGGTAATGAGATCGCTGTATGTGACGCCGTTGGTGGAGTAGTAGACGGTCGCCAGGTTGGCGCCGGCCCTTGCCGAGTACCACTCGAGGCCATTGGTCCTCGAAGTACCCAGCGTGTAGGCGGCGCTGTTCGTCGGCTGCGTGACCGAGAGGCCCCTTATAGTGAACGTGGCATCGGAATAGTCTTCCATCGGGATGCCGGACGGCGGGCTGATGGCCCGTATCCGCAGCTTGCCGACCGTCGTCGGCCGCCGGACATTGGCGGCAGGGATCACCCAGCGACCGTTGAAGATGGATGCAGAGGCGACAATGTTCTCGTAATCGTTCGTAGTCGGACTGCTGATATATGCGCAGTCAATCCCCACATTCGCGCCGGCAGCCTGGTGAAGCCATGTGGCCAGGTTCGTCCGCCCGAACTCCCAGTACTCGCCGCCGTTCGGGTACGTCACCTGCACACCGGACACGTCAAAATACGGCGGAGTGGTGGCAAAGAGGCTGCTTTGCGACACTGACTTCACTCGGATCATCGAATTGGAGGAAGGCGGACCTGCCACCACCCACGGCGGCGACACGTTCGTCACAACATTGCCAACCGAGCTGTTGGTGTTGGCCCACCCGCTGGCGATCGTGTACCAGCTCGAGCCACCGTCCGGCGAATAGGTGATGTCAACCGAACTGCCTGCACCTGCGGCGGTCCATCTCACGTAATTGGTGGTCCCGATCTGCCACTGGCTCCTGACCGCTTCGCTGCCGCCCACGGGTGTGATGATGTTGATGTCCGCCAGGATGAAAATGCCCGAAATCCCGGTCACATTCACCGGGTCGTCATTGGCTGTGATTCGGATACGTGCCGCTTCGGAGGGATCCTTGGCCTCCAGCACGCAGCCGAGGGTGTTGTAGCCGGGGACACAGGTGGCATTTGTCGAGATATTGGTCCAGGCCACACCGTCAAAGAAGTCCACAGTCACGCCATGCGAGCCCGCCCCGGCGGCATACCACTCCAGCGTCGTGGCTTCTCCCATGTTCACGGCATTGCCCGTCGCCGGGAATGTCACCACGATCCCGGCGTTGGTGTAGGTTCCATCGGAGATATCGCCGTAGAAGGCGGATGCCGGGTCGAACGCGCCGGGTGTCGCCACGCCCATCCGTGCGTTTTCGGACACGAACTGCCAGTTGGTCAGCGGTGTGTTCCAGTAGTATACGTTGGTCCCTGAGGCATTCGTCGGTGTCGCCACCACGAACCAGTTCGTGCCGGCGTCCCCGCTGAACCAGATGTCAATGGGACCCACCAGGTTCTGGGCGCCCCACTTCGGGGAGTCCCATCTAACCAGGTTGGTACGGCCGATATACCATTTCTCGCCGCCGTCCGGGCTCGTCATGTGGAGCTGCTCACGCAGCCAGAACGGACCATCCGACAAATCCCAGATGTTGTTCGGATCGTTGCCATCCTTGACCCGTATGTAGTAGTTCGTGCCCCGCTGCTCGGAAATCACCGTGCGAAACACCCCATTGTTGGGCAACCCGGTACCAAGGACAGAAACCACATTCGTCCCGTCGAGCAGCTCGACGGTTATGTTGTTGCTGACCGTCCCAAGCCATGACCAGGTGATATCGTACGGCGTGCCTACAACCAGCGACCTGGTGTCCGTCTCGGTACCGCTCGGGAACGTCACAAGAACACGACCTCTTGAGTAGCCAATTGAGACAGCATCAATGGCCACCTGATCGCTGCCGGTCGAATGGAGGAATGCTCGCCACAACAAGTTGACACCGGTCTTCTCATAAAGCTGTCTATAGAAATTGCCGACATACTGATTCACGGTTCCAACAGGGCTGGCATTTTCCCAACCGCCGCCGTAAAGGTCCGCGTTGACCCATGCGTTGGTAAACAGCGGCCAGTAGTACCAGGTGGCACCATTGTCTCCGGATATCTGGTAGCGGACCGATGCGTCGTTATTTGTCGCCATCGTGTGAACAAACGTGGTGATCTTGCCGGGGAAGAACACACCGCTTGCCGTTTCCACCGCCGGATTCTCAGTCGAGTAGCCCGACGACTCGACGGTGACACCGTGAAGTCTTGGTGTGAACCTGTGGTTCTCGGTACCCAGGTATGCCTTGTACTGGAAGCACTGACCCTTGGGTATGACCGCTTGCAGACCCTCACCGGTGGCAACTGTGAAGTACGAATTTGTTGTTCCGGCTGGGCCTACAAACGGGGCGGATGCAATGAGCGTGGCATTGCTGCCCGATCGCGCCTGGAACTTCAGGGTTACGGCGCCAGCTCGATAGTGGTCCAGGATTTCCACTGGCTGAAGAACACGGTCGTGAACAGCGACCTCGTCTATGAAACCGGCGAAGCAGCCACTCCCGGCACCATCCGCCCCTATCCGCGCATCCGGTGTGCCCATACTGCCCGAGCCAGCCGCCCTGGCTCGGATCTCACCGTTCACATAGAGTGCAAGTTCACTGCCAGAGTATGTGGCAACCAGATGAGTCCATGCCCCGGTTCGAAGCGACAATGCGGGATCAATACAAAGGACTGAACCGACCTTGAAGACAGGACGGCCGGATGAGTCAGTGCCAAGCTGATAGCCCTGCCCTCCACTGCTCTTGTCGAACACGATTCTACTATCCACGGCAGTCGGATAGACCCAAGCTTCAACTGTAAGGTTTGGCGGCCTGAGTTCTTCGGCATCAGTGATATTGCCCATCCACTGCACAGTCCCGTTCAAGGACAGGCATGAATCGAAACGTCCGGCACTGTTGAAACCTGCACCTCCAGCCAACGTGCCATCAAAGGTCCCTGCGGAGTCAAGGGTGTTGCTGTCCATGTGCCACAACGCCACTATATTGGTGTCATAGACTGTGGAGAGGGGCTTGTTATACGGTGCATCGGCGTTCCACGAGAGCGTCTGCCAGATAACCTCTCTGCCGGCGTCAATGATCTCGGAGGTGTAGATGCCGCGGTCGCGAACGCGGTAGGCGGTTCCCGACAGCTCCCCAACTTCCGCATCGGAGAGGGCCCGCTGGAACACCACAACCTCATCCACTTGCCCTCTAAGAAACAGGTTGCTGGTGCCGTACTTTCCGACATAGATGGTGCCCGACCCCACACTACCGTATGCACTGCCGATGTTTGCCGAGGCCACCCGGTCCCCATCGATATAGAGATGCAACGTGTCGCCGCGCCGCATACCGGCAACATGATGCCACCGGCCATCGTTGATATCAGTCAGGACCGAGGCGACAACCTTCTTGTCTGTTGGCGCCGTATCAATCACCAAGGCAGCCTTGCCTGGGACATTGGTCGTGCCGTCCCCATTGAACTCCAGGGTGTAGTGGGCACCCCCTGCAAAGGTGGATACAATGGCGCACCTGTTGCTGGCCGTGGACTTCACCCATGCACCAACCGTGAAATCGCCGCTTCCGACCGATGGACTTCCAAGTGTGAGATACTGGTTGGTGACTGAGAACTGGGCTGACCTGAGACCGACCCTTGCATCGACAATAGGCTGGGCGCCACCCAGGGCGGTTCCGTTGCCGCCGGGAGTGCCGGAAACGGTACCCCACGACGATTCATCAAGCCGCCACTCACCGACAAGGCCGGCCTCAAGACTGGACAGATTCAGCGGCCCCCACTGTGATTGATCTACCAGCATAACCTCGTCGCCTGACCACTTAGTGGTACCGCCGACAAACGCCCCCTGGTATATTGCCTCCCGGTCGTGGTCATACATGTACTGCCACCCTGGATTCAGATACCCCACCGTGATGTTCTTTACCGCAGGCGAAGCACTGCCATCGCCCTCCATAGTAAGACGGTACTGGAAATATTGCCCCAGGGAGTTCGGGTCGAACGGTGTGGTTGACTCAGTGGACCACACCCCACCAGTCAGGGCCGCAATGGAATCGGCGGTTCGAAACGCAAACTTCGCGACACCTCCGACACTTTGCCTGCCAAGGAGGTAATGCGCCTTCAGCTCGATGCCGGACAGTTGTCGAGTGTATATTGCCATCTCATCCATGAGCCCCTGCATATAGTCGCCATTGGCGACTCCAACATCCAGTGCCGCACCTGCAAGCACCTTGTCGAATGTAATTGCCACGTGATTCCAACCAGCCATCAGCTTTCGTGACCCCGTCAGTCCATTCACGTAAACCTGTGGCGTGATGTTTGCGAACCCCCGCGTGATGACGATACCGTTCGATATGGCGAGATACGCCGGCCCATTCGAGTACGAGGCCAACGTCATGATGCCATCCTGCGGATTGTCATCATTGATCCAGAACTCCACTGTCATGATGTTAGTACTCAGACCTGGAAAGCCCGTAACATGCGAACTCACCCCATCGAACCTACCGCAATCCATACCCAGCTTGGGCATACTCCCTGAGCTGTCCGCCATTGTCACACTCGCCGGCGTGTTGTCACCACCGACAACACCCTGCGCATCACCCCAGCTCTTAAGATGGTACAACGCAATCAAGCCTTGTATGTCATTCGTAAGTTCACCCGGGGCCTGCCATTCGAACTTGCGCCAGTTGACGGAGCTACCAGCATCCATGGCCCTGGATACGTATGTTCCATTGGTGTAGTACCCACCATTCTCCTTCTTTGCCAAACTCAGGTACGGCGTGTCGGACAGGCCTGGGTAATTCGTGGTGCTCTGGGACATATCTCCGCGCCGGAAATCCAGGAACGAATAGTCCACATCCATTCCAAGGTCGCCGAACAGGGTCACAGCATCAAACCATGGAGTGTTGCCTGATGTGTCCTTGATCAGATAGGCCTTATATTGCGCATACTGGTTGGTGACATCGAACGATCCGGCGGTCTGGAGTATTCGGTTTTCTCCGAAGTAGTAACTGTTGGTGGTGCCATCCGGGCCAGTAAACTGGTTTGAAGTGTTTGTGGTTTCTGCGGTCGTGTTCCCTCCCCGCAACTGGAAGAAGAACGACAGCCCCCTGCTGTACAGGTCTAGCACTTCTTCCTGAGAAAGGGCTCGGTCATATACTGCAAGCTCATCGATGGCGCCCTGAAAGCCGATTATCTTGTCATACCGCATTCCCACAATCATACTTCCCGTGGTGGGCACCGTACCTGTTGCTTTCTGCGACATCATCGGCAGTTCGACGCCATCTTTGTAGATCCGTGTCTTCTGTGCGGCAGTAGAGTCGTACACTGCAACGATGTGCCGCCACACACCAACGTCCTTGCTATCTGTGAACTGTCCACCCGTGGTCGACGAAGGATTTGAGGACACAACAACTGTGATTGAACCTGGCGCAGAGTTAGCGTCGGAATAGAAGCCACTTATGTGCAACGCAAAGGTCAGATTGCCCAATCCAAATACATACTGAACAATCTGGCTTTGGCTACGTGATGCCTTGATCCACATCGACACGGTGATCTTACTCATCTCCGGGAAGCCTGATGCGCTGGTTGCGTAGCCCGACACACCGCCATCAACGAAGCCACACTTGGCACCAAACTGCCCTGGTGTAACCAGCGATGCTCCGGCCATTGGAGATAGATTGCGCAGCCCAAGCGTATCATTCCAGTCACTATTCAGGTGGTACAATGCAACAGGCCCACTGCCGCCTGTTTGAATCTCCGCAGGACTGTTGATGATGGAACCGTACGTAGCCCTGGCGTACATCTTCTGCCATGTGTTCGCCGGAGAACCGCTGTCCAAGACCCTGGAAATGAAGGTGCCGGAGTTCTGGTACACGCCGCCGAGCTGCTTTAGAGAGAGAGCGACATCTGGCCCCAGTTTAGTGGACACATGTGCAGAACCGTTGGTGACATATTCGCCAAATGTTGACCTATGAATTTCATCGGACAACAGAATCAACCTTGCCACCCCCTGAGTCGAATCGATCATGATCAGCGGCTGATTGGTCGGTGCAATGTAGTAGTCGGCGTTGGTGCTCATGTTCCATGTGTTAGTGGCACTGCCGGCGAAGGCGGCGGTGGCGGCAAGGGTTATTATGGTCGTGGCGGCCACAACCGGCAGGCGGGATGGTATCCGCGGCCTTCTGGTCGCCCGGCTGGTTCTTGCCGATGGATAAAGCTTTTGGAACAGGCGCATGAAGTTCATGTTGTTCTTTCCTCTCCGATAACTCGACCGGACTCCGGGAAGGCCGAACCACGTCCAACGGCCGCGATTCCCTTTCCCCACGCCGAAATAGTACCAGAACGGCTAATGGAATGTTGTCAGGAAATTGTGAATTGTTTGTGAAAAGGGATGTGGAAGGTGGAAGGCAGGATGTAGAGCGTGGAAGGCAGAGGGACAGAGACCAAGGTTCCCCTTCGCTTGCTTCGCTACCTTTGCGTTAGCACTTCTGTCGTTCCACAACTCCACAATCGCGCCACGGTGTGGCGCTCCTACATGGAGGTGGGCGGGTCTGGTGATGGAACACAAACCGCTGGATAGGGCCGGGTGACTCAACGTGGCGCGCAATTGGCTAACACTATCCAACAAGCCGCCACCGTCATGTAGGAGCCCCACACCGTGGGGCGAATGTTACCGAAGCGAGATCACAATCGAAGTCGTTATCGGGCTCGATTCCAATAGCGATTTGGATCGACGCCCGGTGGCGGCATGGATGCTTTCATCGCCGAGCAACATGCCCGCCCACCGCCACGTCCTACGTTCGACACTCCACGTTCCTGACACCCGCATAAAGACTGGCATACTGCGACATGGACTGGTATCGTGCAATCATCCAGTGCAGATAACACGCTCTGCGTTTGAAAGTCATTGGTGCATGCGTGATAACGTTTCTTACTACCGCCAAACCATTTGTCGGTGCCACGGGCATCCGACAGATGAATGCCCTGAAGAGCTGGTGCGCCGCAGCGCCTGACGACGAAATACTCCTGTTCGGGGACGGGACTGGTTACGTGCAGGCCGTGGCATGCCGTGAGCGTTCTGAGAGAACAGCAGTGCTCCGGGAAGAGGGGAAGTCATGACGAGAAGCCTCATGGTGGTGGCAGTCCCCCCGGGCAGGCCGTGCGGAATCCTGGACTATGTCCGCACACTGTGCGGGGCATGGCCGGGGCAGAGCGCATCTGTCACCGGCATGCCGTATTGTGGACGGAGGACACCACGCCATCGGATACTGACTCTCCTGCAAATGCGGAGACAAGTTGCCGCGTTTGCACGAAGCCTGGCGGCGGAAGTTGTCCATGTGCAATACGCCGACTTCGGATGGAACGGAGTGCGGGTGTTTGAGGACTGCTACGAGGTGTTTTCCAGCAAGTGCCTGCACCCGTTGGTGATCACAATACATGAACATCCCTGGTTCAGGAATGACCACGAGATGGACAGACCGCGGACGGTGGCTGATCACATCTTCACCATCCTGAGTGGATATCGCTTTGTGCCACGTTCGTTGCCGCTGGAGATCATGAAGCGTCATCGTGGTATCCACGTACACCACAATTGGCAGAAGGAAGCCCTTCTCAGGAACGGCGTACCAGCGGAACAAGTGCGGGTCATACCACTTGCGGTTCCCTGTTGCATGGCATCAGAAGCGGAGCGCGAAGCGTTCAGAGCACGCTTCGGAGTCCAGGGAAAGCGCATCATCGGAGTTCCCGGCTTCGTCTTCGAGCGCAAGCGGTATGACCGGCTCATCGACCTTATTCCAAGCCTGCCCGTTGATGTGGTGGTGTGCGCGTTAGGCGGCGCAAATGGCGCCGTGTCCGAAAGATACCTCGAAACACTAAGGGCTCGTGCAACGCAACTGGGAGTGGAGGAGAGGTTTGTCGTCACCGGCTATCTCACAGAACAGGAGATGAATGCCGGCCTCATGTCAGCCTCGGCATTTGCCGCACCGTATGGCGAAGTCACCAGTTCCGCTTCTGTGGCCCGGTGTATTGCCGCCGGCGCACCGATCGTGGCAGCTCGTTGTGCAACGTTCAGCGAACTGGCGGAAGCTGGAGCGGGACTTATTCTGGCGGATCCGCAGAACATGTCGAATTTCACACAATGTCTCACGGACGTACTCTGCAACAAACAACAGGAGGCGTCCCTCCGACGGATGAATGCCTCTTATGCAGCGACATGGTCCTTTACTGCCGTGGCAAGACTGATGCAGGCGTGGCATGTAACATGCCAGGTACAGTCACAACATCACCAGCAATGAGACAAGCGCTCCGGCACCGCCGCCTTGGATGAGAACGCTGCCCGGTGACAATTGGTCAGTAGACGCGTTCTGGACCATTTGGAAACCCACAGCGCACGAAGCCTACGAGAGCCCGACGGGTAGGCCGGGTCCAAATTGATTTCAGGAAGTTCATGCCCGCCCCCCACCTGTGGCGCGCCCTGAGTTTCACCACACCAAGCCCGGCATATGCCTCACTCAAGCGGGCCACAAAGACATGCCGCCACTCAGCCAAAGCCGGATCTGCGATGAAGCGTTTATTGATAAAGATGTTTGCCCTGTGAATACGTTCAGAGCCGGTTCGTGTTTCCATACCAGGATGTACACGGTACTTGGTAAGACGCCTAGGAATATAGTACGCTCCCAAGCCGGTCCTGGCGGCCACATAAGTCATGAAGAGATCGTACGATGGCCCGGCTTCAATTCGAAAGTCATTGAGATCAAGCCGGGTGCGGCACCACAAGGCCCCCATTGCAAATGGGATTGACCGATCAACAAGTCCCTGTCTCAGAAACGGACGATGCGCCCCAGGCGAGAGGTTGCCTCGTTTCCATATCCGCGTGTTCTCTTCCGTCGCCGGCGAGTCAATACGACCCCGCGAATCCACGATGAAGTGATCACAGAAGCTCAGCACAAGCGAAGAGTCAGACAGCAGTGGCGGGAGAAGCGCCTCAACAAAGCCGGGCTCGAGCAGATCATCGTCATCGAGGTTGACAATGTACTCGCCGCGCGCCTCGCGCCATGCGGCAAGCTTGTTGGCGGCCGCTCCCACATTGTGGCTCTGTCTTATCAACCGCAGTTTTGTGTCCGGTTGAAGGAACGAAGCAACAATGCCGCTTGCACAGTCCGAACCGCCGTCCTCCGCAACAACAATCTCTGTTTCGACCCACGTCTGATCCAGCGCACTGCGAATGGCCGCCGCAAGATAGTCGGGTCTCCGGAAAACCGATATGACTATACTGACAAGCTGTTGTTTCACGATTGGGTAACCATACCACCATGTTGGTGTTTGACCGGGGGCACCCGGGCCCGGCGCAGTTGATTCAGGCCCAAGGCAACGACCATTACTGGCGCCGTATCCGTCATGCTTGTTTGAACCCACGCGACCCGCTCAGCCCATCAATTGAAGCGCCTCGGACGCCGACACAGCATATGTGCGAGGCAGAATCCATCGTCCGATGCGCGTGCGCATCGCCACGGCAGGCAAGTACGCAAGCAACAGGCGCACCCAAGTCTTGACACCCCAGCCACAGGGCTTTCGCCAGTACCAGAAATCATCCTCCACTTTGACTCCGCGAAGTAATTCCCGAAGACTCTGTCCAGCCCCCCCACGCAACTCACCACACAAAACACCGCCGTCAACAAGGAGCCTCACCACGCCCCGGATCTCCGCACACATGCAGGCCTCATCAGGTGATGCTTCAATACGGCAGAATTTCACAGGATTGTTCAGCTTATGCAGAAAATCAGCACTCGTCATAATAAAGGGAAAAACATTATTCCGGGTCATGTGCCTGATATTGCAGGCGAACTGTGGAAGCGAGTCACACCGAGCGCCCCCTTCTGGAGACGCATGACCCACACTTGCCTGATGATGCCCGCCCCACGTGTCGACGGCAAACACATCCGCAGGGAACACCTCATTTGCAATAGGCACCGTAAAGGGTCCATCCCCACACCCCATATCGACGATGACCCCGTGGAGGTGACGCACTGACCCGGCGAGCTTCTTCATCCGCCGCTTCTGGCGCTCTGGACATGCAGTCCCGTATAACCCCGGCTTCTCTTCAGTCCGAAGCGCCATGAGCGGTTTGTAGAACTCCGGATTCGCCTGCACGGTCCTCGGTAGCAGGTCGGGTTGCATGACCTCAAAGGTCATGCCTCGTCCCAGCAAATCACGCCCCGTGATCATGGCGTACTGTATGAGCCGGCCATCTTTGATCGACTTGTTGTTGTACTCCTGATGGGCATAGGCTTCCAGCTTGGTAATAACCCTCTGCGCACCCCCAAGATAGGTATAGTGCCACCCACCATTCGCAACGCGCGGCAATTGATCGCGACGATCGCGCCAGTACTGGACGCTCTTTCCGGCCAGGTCCTTGAACCTGCAGAGCGTGGTGCCATTCCATTTGCCCCCGCGAAAGTTGAGGAAGAAACAGCAGTATTCCTGTTGGAATGAACACGGGGCCGAAAACTGTGAACAGCGACCAACAACCTCGGCATTGGGGATTTCGTCCACATCAGAGATGAGGACGGTGTCCTCGGGCCTGCAACCTGTCAAGCCACGAGCTATACAATTCCTTTGGTGATTCTCTCGAGCCCAGTTGTCAGCGCCATCAGGCATGTCCTCAACCAGGACATATTCTATCTTTGCCTGATATCTCTCGAACCGCGACCGATTGACCTGATAGTAGAGTGGCTTGGGTTTATTGGCGTGAGTGAGGGTGGATTCGACGATAACAAACCGATCCACAACATCCCACAACTCCCTTAGGCGCAGCTCCAGCAACTCGACTTCGTTAAAGAACACGAAACAATCGAAAACCATTGATATCCTCGCACAAACAGTCGTGAATAAAGATGATGCCGTCTTCCTTCATGCAAGGTTCAAGATTCAAGACATAACGGAGTGCCTGCCTGAATTCGTGCAAGCCCCCACCAGCGCCGCATCTACTCTGGTCTCACCAAGACATGACCTGGCATGCACCTCAAAAGACTCATCAGACGTCTCCTTGAAACAAATCTCCCCAGGCTTGCGCAGTCCTTCCACATCCACAGGGTCAGGGTCGATAGAAAACTCTATCCTCGCCTTGACAGCTACACAGTACTCACCCCTAAAGACATCGATTCGACATAAGTCGCATCTTTACGCCACTCAAGACACCGGTTGATATGAGTCACTTTGGGGTTGTCGAGATTCGTTTCATCACGAAGCCATTGACACACGACCCGTGGAACCAACTTCTTCAATGCCCGTTTCATTCCCTGCTCTTCCCTGTTCTTGTTCTACCGGCCAACAACAGCCGCCAAGCACACCACCCCGGCATCTTCAGCAGCGGCCCAACTCGGCCTCCTAGTGCCTGCCGATATCGTGCAACACACTCACACTCTATTTCAGCCAAAAGGCGTGCTATTCTCAACAAGATGCTGGGCATTGAGCCATTCAGCACCTCAAACACCTGCCCATAGCGCACTGAGTCGCCACGGCACCAATTCCTAACCAACCCGCGCGGGCTCAAACACCAGTCAGCGTCTTGAATAGTGAACATGTAGCGCAAACCGCCGCCAAGCTCAAGATTTCTATTCGCCTCCACGCCATCCTGGACGGTCTTTTGCCCCCCAAGGACGTGCCTGTAGTCATGATTCTCGTGAACAACGAGCACCACATCCGTCACATCAACCACAGGAATGTGCCGGGATCGACAATGATAAATCAACCAGTTGTCATACTTGCCTCGCCCCACTACCATGGGTGGCAACTCACCCCACACCCCACCCTTTTGCAGAAAGAAGTCGATACCACATGGGGCCAGTTTATTCCCTTCAGCCACAGCCTTACTGCGGATCGCTGCTTCCCAATTCGCGGAGTCAAAATTAATAGGGGTGTCAATATCAACATCATGCCTCTGCGCAACCATCAGGAACCTTTCGAACGGAATCTTTGCCACGGCAGGCAGGAAATCAGCCAGTATGACGATGTCACAGTTGATATAGGACTGAATGGGGTGACGGGCGCGAGCGGCTGCGGCCGCAAACATAGCATCAACACGCGGCACACCCGAATCATTTGTGGCAATATCGGAAACATGGATAAGCCCTAGCGGACCCTATTCATGAACGACTGGGATAATGGTAATCGAGGCATTGTTGGA
>JBAXKQ010000001.1:0-87668 GCA_037135275.1 bacterium | reverse complement strand
GGTGGTCCTGCTGCAGGCGGTATTGCTCCACACGGCGGCGCTTGCGGTCATTTGCGCGCTTGCCCTCGCGCTGTCCACACGCATGAATTTTGATGCAGCCGCGACATTCTGCCTTGTGGTCACGGCGGCGGCGATGCTTGTGGTTCCGCTGATTCCGGAGCTGCTGTCCAAGCTGGACGGCCTGCACGCATCGCTCATGACCTGCCTTTGGTACATCATGCCGCATTTCGAGGTGTTCGATCTCCGGCAGCGGCTTGTGTATGACGCGGTTCCGGCCCGGTGGCCGGTCGTCGGCCTGAGCCTGGCCTATGGTGGTGCGATGACGGCGGCGATGCTTGTTCTCGGCTGGCTTGGATACCGCAACAAGAAGTTCAGGAGAGGTGAGGCGGCATGAGGTGGCAGGGCGTTCGCGGCAGCGGGGCGTGGCCATGGTTTATCGCCGCGGTGCTGTGGGGGGCGGCGGCCTCTCTCGCATGCGTGGTGGCTGATCCCCCCGTGGTCCGGCGGGGCGAGGACATTTCGATTGCGGCGCGGATGTTCGGCCGATGCGTCAGCGCCCTTGCTGGCGAGGCATACGGCCGTGCCGACCTGACTTTCCACAAGGGGCGGCCGACCTACCATGAGAAGGCGTTCTCCAATGACGTGTTTCAGGTGTGGCGCCGGGAATTGGCGCCCGTCGGCCACTCTCACCTGGGCGGCAGCGAGACAAAGGAGATCATGTCGTGGCTGCGTTTCGCCAGCCTGCTCGATCCCCACAATGTCACCTACCATCTCAACGCGGCCTACTGGCTCATGAGCGGCGATATAGGGCGTCCGGATGCGGCGAGGAAAGTGCTGCTCGAAGCCCGGGACCTGAATCCGGATTCCTATCTTGTCTACCTCGGCCTGAGCCAGTTTGCCACGAAGACCGGTGACCGGTCCCTGGCGCGCCGCAGTTGCGACCGGGCGCTCGAGCTGTGGCCGCGGGGAAAGTCGCCGGACGATGACGAAGACCAGCTCAAGATCGACAGGCGCGAGATCCTTTCGCTGAGGGTGATCCTGAGGGAAATGGAAGGGGATATGGCGGGTGCCATCGCCGACCTGCAGGCGATCCTGGGGATGTTCCCGGAGAGTCCGCTGGTCCGGAGCCGCATCATGCTCATTGCCGCCGGGCAGGAAACCGCCGCTATGGCGGAGCAGCGGTGGGAGGCGCTCAGGAAGCAGGAATACTACCATGTCTGTGAGGGCGAAGCGGCCGCACACGAGGAGCACGAGCACGACCAGGGGGACGGCGACGGCATGTAGGGCGCGCGGCCGGGGTGATTCTTGGCTGGTCAGAGCGCTGCCGGTATGCTACCAGTCGTTCCGGAAGGTTGGGGACTGCATATGTATCTAGATTTCTTTGACTTGAAAGAGAATCCATTCAGTGTGACGCCGGATCCGCGGTACCTCTACTTTTCGCCCAATCATCAGGAAGCGTACTGCCACATAATCTACGGTATCGAACAGCGCAAGGGCTTCATCGAGATAACCGGCGAGGTGGGCTGCGGCAAGACGACCATCTGCCGGGCGGTGCTCTCGGCGCTGAGCAATACAGTGCAGACCGCGCTGATCCTGAATCCGTCGCTGACGGAGACGCAGCTCATGCGCGCGATGCTCAACGACTTCGGGCTTGAGGTGCGCGGTCGCGACCGGCTGGCATATATCGAGACGCTCAACGAGTTTCTCCTGCGCATGAACGCGGACGGCAACAACGTTGCGCTTGTGATCGACGAGGCGCAGGACCTGTCACCCAACGTGATGGAGCAGGTGCGCCTGCTTTCAAACCTTGAGACGGACCAGCATAAGCTGATCCAGATTGTACTGGTCGGGCAGCCCGAACTGAAGCAGCGGCTTGCCGGCAACAACCTCAGGCAGCTGCGCCAGCGGATCGGGGTGCGCTATCATATTTCACCATTGACCAAGGAACAGGTGTCGGTTTACATCGGGCACAGGCTCAAGGTCGCGGGTTCGGATGGCCGGGTCACATTCAATCCTGACGCGATCAGGCTGGTGCACAAGTACAGCCAGGGCACGCCGCGGTTGATCAACGCGCTGTGCGACAACGTTTTACTTGCGGGCTACGTGGCGCGCACCATGAACATGGATGGCGAGTGCGTAAAGAAGGCAATTCGGCAGCTGGAGGGACCGGGGTGAGTCTGATACAGGAAGCTCTCAAACGACAACACGAGGACCTGGGCGGCGGGAGCAAAGCGCCGCCACCGGGAGACGACAAGGCGCCATCCCTGAAGCTGAAGGGGTCTGAAGGTTCAGAGCATTCGCCCGCGGCCCCGACAGGCGATTCCGGCCACCCGGCGGGCATGGCCGTGGCGCAGTCCGGCGGCGCGTCGGATGCGGCCCCAAGTCTCCTTTCCACTTTGCTTCCGAAGATTCCTGTTGCTTCGCCGCCGCGCTCCAGGGTCCCGGTGATCATCGCCTCGGTTGCCTCGGTCGCAGCGCTCGCGGCGGCCGGTGTCGTGCTATTCCTGTACCTCAGGCCGGCGCCACCCCCGCAGAAAGCGCCCATGGTGCCGGCAGTAGCGCCGGCAGCAGCCGTTGCCGCGGCACCATCCAACAATCCGCCGGCCCAGCCTGCCGTCGTTGTGCCGGTGGAGCAACCGGTGGTCGCTCAGCAGGTTGTACAGCCAGCCGTCGTCGCTGGTACGGGTCCGGTCCAGACTGGTGAAGTGGCGGTTGCGGTGGTGACGGCAAAGCCGCCAGTTGTGGTCGTTCAGCCGGTGGTGTGGCCACCGTTGAAGATCAACATGCTTTTGAGGACGGCCAATACCGCCGTCGCCAGGATCAACAACTCCGAGTACACGGTGGGCGAAGAGGTTGAGGGTGCAAAAGTCGTCTCGATCGAGAGGGATGCCGTGATTCTGAAGTACAAGGGCGAGACCCGCAAGCTCCGTCCCGGCGATGTGGCAAGGTAGTATACTGCCGGAATCTGGCCAAGGGTGGTGCGACGGTGCAGGGCTGGAGAGTGGCGGCTACTTGGCCCTGGGCTCGGTCTTCTGGCTGCTCCAGGTGTTTATCTTACCGAGAGCGATGTCGAACTCGGCCGGGGCTGTGAGGTAGAAATAGCACTTCCTGCCGGAAATATGCTCGACCTCCTTCATCAGCTCCTTGTCGTACGGATTCAGTATCACGACCAGCGCGGCGTCACCGAAGAAATCGAAAATCACCACCCCGCGCTTGATCATGAATTCAATCGGCAGCAGTGAAAACGACGCGGGCTGAAGCTCGAAGCTCGAAAGCGATATAATCGGCGTGGAACACTCCTTGGCAAGCGTTGTCATGACCCGCGACAGGTTCTTGAAAGCCCGGTCGTGGAGGACATGGAGCACCGAGACTGTAACAGCCGCGTCAGTGGCGGATAATTCGGTCAGGTCCTGGACGACACTGGAGTATTCCTCCTGGGTCAATTCGTTCCACTTCAGCAGGTTCCAGGCAAGCGGAAGCTCGTTTGCGATATTGAATGAAGAGCGGCCAACCGCGGCAGATGGGGCCGGAGCAGGGTGGGCGTCCTTTTTCTCTTTCTCCCTGTCTTCCTGGGTCTGCGGCTTGTCCTGTACGCCAGGCGCAGTCGCGGATGACGACAGGAAGGCCATGAAACGCTTCAGAAGGTCCGCAGCGGACGGGTCGCCGGCCGCGAAAGCTTCGAGCTTGGGGAGGAGAGCCTGCGCCTCCTGGCGATCCTCTTCGCCAAGGATGACGTTAGCCAGCCTGATTGTGTAATCCTTGGCGCGGGCCAGATCGCCTATCTGTTCATAGGCGTGAGCGAGAGTGGCGAGCGAGGTCCGGTCGTTGGGGATGGCCTCCAGGATCTGTTCAAAGGCCGATATGGCACTCCAAACTTCCGATTCCTGATCGCCACCAGCCCCGGATTTGTCCTGTCCTGCCGCCATGTGGTAGAATCCCCAATGCAACCTGATTTCGGTTTATAGGCGGCACACGGATGTGAGTCAACAACATACGGGTGGGGCGAGCGACGGGATTCGAACCCGCGACTCTCAGATTCACAGTCTGATGCTCTAACCAACTGAGCTACGCTCGCCATCAACATGAAGCCGTGGGACTGTATCGGGAGCGGGTTTCAAATATCAAGACAAAATCGCCGCCCAGAATAGGGCCAGAAAGAATTTGACAGGCCGCTGGGGGCGTGCAGAATGGCGCATTGTTTGGTTCTGGAGGCTTTTTTGGCAGCGCAGTGATACCAACCACAGGCGAGGGAGGGTGGACCTAATGAGCATATTGAAAGAGATTTCCGACAACCTTATCAAGGGCAAGGCCAACGACGTGAAGATTCTGGTGGCGCAGGCTCTTGAAAAGGGCGAAAAGCCGGTGGATGTCCTCAACAAGGGCCTCCTGTCGGGAATGGGTATTGTCGGGGAGCGTTTCAAGAAGAACGAAGTTTACGTTCCTGAAGTCCTGATTGCCGCCCGCGCGATGAAAGCCGGCATGGAAGTGCTGAAGCCCATGCTGGCCGCTGCCGGCGTGCAGCCCCTTGCCACGGTCGTCATCGGCACGGTCAAGGGCGATCTTCATGACATTGGCAAGAACCTGGTAGGCATGATGCTCGAAGGCGCGGGCCTGCGGGTGATTGATGCCGGAATCAATGTTGAGGCGGGCAAGTTTGTCGAAGCGGCGAGGGAGAACAATGCCCAGTTGATCGGCGTCTCCGCGTTGCTGACCACGACAATGACAAACATGAAGGCCGTGGTTGATGCACTCAAGGCCTCCGATCTTGCCGGCAAGGCGAAGGTCATGGTCGGCGGGGCGCCTGTTACCCAGGCCTTCTCAGATGAAATAGGGGCTGATGGCTACGCCCCGGACGCTGCGTCGGCGGCGGACCTCGCCAAAGCGCTTCTTGCAAAGATGCAGGCGTGAAAAAGATCGCAGAGCGGATCAATAGCGGCACAGTCCTGGTTGCCGACGGCGCCTGGGGAACGATGCTTCATGGAGAAGGTCTTGCTCCCGGCGACTGTCCTGAGCTCTGGTGCATAGACCACCGTGCCTCCGTCCTGAAGATAGCCCGCAGCTACGTCGAAGCCGGCGCGGACCTCATCAAGACCAACAGCTTCGGGGCATCCCGTTTCAAGCTCGAGGTGTTCGGGTTGGCTGCGAGGGCTGCGGAGCTCAACCGTGCGGCGGCATCCATCTCGCGTGAGGCAGCGGGGCCGGACAGGCATGTCATCGCCTCGATCGGCCCCACCGGCAAGCTCCTGATAATGGGCGACGTCTCCGAACAGGAAATGTTCGATGCGTTTGCCGAACAGGCCGTTGCCCTGGAGCAGGGCGGGGCCGATGCCTGCCTGATCGAGACCATGTCGGCGCTGGACGAGGCCAGCATAGCCATCCGGGCCGCGAGGGAGAACACCCGCCTGGAGATCCTCTGCACATTCACATTCGAGCGCAACGACAGGGGCGAGTACAGGACCATGATGGGGGTCTCGCCGGCCGAGATGGCTGGCGCGATCAGCGGGGCAGGCGCCGACATAATCGGCACGAACTGCGGTAACGGCCTCGAGCGAATGATACCGATCATCAGGGAGCTGCGAGCCACCGCGCCGGCGAAGCCGGTGATTGTGAACGCCAATGCCGGCGCACCGATTATGCGTGCGGGAAAGACCGTGTTTCCAGACACACCCGCGGCAATGGCCGCGCTGATCCCGGGCGTGATAGCGGCCGGCGCCAGCATTGTTGGCGGCTGCTGCGGGACGACTCCGGCTCACATTGCGGCGATCCGGGCGGCAGTCGGGGCGACACCCGCACCGTGACGGCTGACTGACAACTGACCACTGACGCCTATGGACATCGTTCTTGTCATCGAACTCATTGCGCTGGTCTTGCTGTTTGCCTGGTCGGCATTCCTCTCGATAATCGAGACATCGCTCTTTGCCCTCGACACCCTCCACATCGGCCGTATCCGGCGCAGCCACCCGAAGGCGGCAAAGCGCATTGAGGACCTCCTCGCCACACCCACGAAGCTCCTCTCGACCATCCTGATAGGCGATACCGCGGGGAACGTCATCATATCGGTGCTTGGCTATTCGATCATCGCGAGGCTTGTTCCGGCTTATGCCGAAGTGATTGCGATTCCAGTGATGCTAGTGCTGCTTCTTCTCCTGGGAGAAGTGACCCCGAAGAAGCTGGCCATACGCATGCCCGACCGCCTTGCCGTGCTCCTTTCGCCCTTCTTCAACTTCCCGATCATCCTCATCTCGCCGCTGCGCTTCCTCTTCGAGGGAATTACTACCGTCTTCAAGCGGCTGATACGTCCCAGACGCAAACCCCTGACCGGCGATGAGTTCCTCACGGCCATGGTGGTGGGCGAGGAGGAGGGGATCCTCGACAAGGAGGAGCGCTCGATGGTTGACGGCATTGTCCGGCTTCGGGACCGGCAGGCGAGCGATATCATGACGCCGCGGATGGACATGGTTGGAATCGACCTCAACACCGCGGAGGATACGTACAGGGCCTTTGCCAGGAACACGAGATTCAGGTATGTGCCGGTGTATCGCGGCACGCTTGATAACATTGAGTTCATGCTGGATGTGGCGAAATATGTCATCGGTGGCGACAAGCCGCTGGCCGATGCGATGATGCCGGCCTTCTACGTACCGGAAACCATGCGGTTGAACGCACTGCTGGAGACCTTCCAGAAGGAGAGCCGGCGTGTGGCTGTTGTTGTCGACGAGTACGGCGGAACAGCCGGACTGGTCACGCGCAGCGATGTGCTCGAGGAAATCGTGGCATACGTCGGTGACGAGCGCAACACCCAGGCTGAACCGGCCATCGAGCCCGCCGGCAGGAACTGCTGGCTGGTGGACGGCGGGGTGAGCCTTGAGCACGTCAACCGCAGGCTTGACCTCGAACTGCGGGCGGAAGGCGCGGATCGGATTGCAGGTTGGGTTACAGTGCAGATGGGGCGCATCCCGCGGGCGGGGGAGACAGTATCCGCGCAGGGTTGCTCGATCACCGTAAAGCGGGTCCGGAAGAACCGTATTGTGCTTGTTGCCCTGAAGAAAGAAGCCGGCGCGGAGACAGGAGCCGGAACACAATGATAGCCGAAATAGTCCTCCTGGCTGTGTGCATGGTAATGGCCGCCTTATTTTCCGGCATCGAGACCGGCGTGATTTCCATCCACCGGGTCCGTATCCGGCACCTGGTTGAGCGGGGGGTGCGCCGGGCGCGCATTCTGCAGAGTTTCCTGGACCGGCCGGACCGGCTGCTGGTCACTGTTCTTGTCGGCACCAACATCTGTGTGGTTGTCTGCTCGGTCATCGGCGCGAGCCTTGCCATGCGCATATTGCCCGAATGGGGCAAATTGGTCTCGTCGGTTCTTGTGACAGTTGTGCTCCTGATCTTCTCGGAGTTCCTGCCGAAAGCGTGGTTCCAGGCCCGTCCCCTTGAACGGTCGCTGGTGTTTGCCGATGTCCTTGAGGTGGCTTTCTTTGTTCTCAGGCCGATCGGGGTGGTTATCAACGCCGTGACCGACCTTCTGGTCCCCAGGCCCAGCCACCACCACGCGCGGATCCAGAAGCCGTTTGTAACGAGGGAAGACCTCAAGACCCTGACGCATGAGCTGAGCCAGCACGGGGCGATTTCGTCCGAAGAGCTCGCAATGATAGAGCGGGTGTTCGAGCTGTCGGGCAAGGTCGCAGGCAAGATCATGAAACCGCGCAGCGAAATGGTGCCGGTGAATGACACGATGACCATTGCCGCCTTCCTTGAGACCGCCAGGCGGGCAGGCTTCAGGCGATACCCCGTCTATTCCGAGTACGAGAAGCGATTTGTCGGAATCGTCAGCATCGCGGACATACTCTCCGCAGGCCCCGAAGACATGGCCTGCACTGTTGCAGACTACATGCGCTCCTCCCAGTTCATACCCGACTACATGCCGGTTGATGACATTCTTCCGCGCATGAAGAGGACGCAGCAGGCGATGTTGCTCGTTACCGATGCGCATTCAAACGTCGTCGGCCTGGTGACGACCGAGAACGTGCTCGCGGAAGTCTTTGCCAGGAAGTAGGCCCCGCGGCCTCGCTGCCGCAGGCTCGGACCGCGAATGCGCGGAGCCCCGGGTTCCTCGGCTTCAACCGCCCGTCGGCAGTAATTTCAAGAAATCTTCCATGTTCATACAATATTTCATCCCGCTCGTGCGTTATCTGTAATAGGACCGGCGCATGCGAGGCTGACGAGCCGCCATGCCGCGTCGGGATAATGGCGGGGTGACGATGGACGGGATGAAAGCCAACAGGGATGCGCTGTGCCCGGCGTGCGGGCGCTTCATAGGGCCGCAGGACACCTGTCCGTACTGCGACTGTCCGTCGCCAAAGCCGCTCAGCCTGAAAGTCCTGCGCCTCGCCTCGCTTGCGCTGGCGGTCCTGGGGATGGCGCTCCTGTACCTGGCGGCGTGGCAGGGGCGGGTTCCGGCCATAGCGGTTGGAGATGTGACGCCTGCCATGAACTCCGCGTACATACGGGTTGGCGGGTGTGTGGCGGCAAAACCGAAGACCGGTACGGCGACAACACCGTACGTCTCATTCCCCATTACCGATGGCAGCAACAGGCTCAAGGTGGTGGCTTTCAACCGGTGCGCCATCGGGTTGATCGCGTCCACTAACGTGCCGGGGAGGGGCGCGATTGTCGAGGTCGCCGGGGTGCTGAGCGTGAGCGGGCCGGACGAAAGACAGATTGTTATCGAATCACCTGCCCAGCTGAAAGTGATCGCGCGGGGGCCGCCACCGTGCGGGCGGCCGGGACGGACAATCCGGCCGGCCGGCGGAGAGGAGGGACAAGATGACCTTTGAGATTCTGCAGACGGCGGTTGCTGTGTGTGCCGGCTGCCTTGCCGGCTGCCTGGTTGCGTGTGTGCCGTCACTGCATATCTACAATGTCATTGGGCTGGCAACCATCGGGCAGCTCTCCGTGGGAGGGGCGTCAATTGGCGTCCCCGCCCCGCTGCTGGTGCCCCTGATGGTCGGGCTGCTTGTCGGCTGGTCAATGGGCAACACCATCCCCTCTGTTCTCATAGCGGCGCCTGACGAAAGTGCGCTCCTGACCGTCATGCCGGGCCAGAAATATGCATTGATGGGCCGTGGCTTCGAGGCTGTCATGCTCACGGCATTCGGCGGGCTCGCGGGCGCATTCATTCTCGTGGCGATAGTGGGCCCGCTGGCGCCGGTGCTGATGCCCACACTGCACGCTGTGTTCGGCAGACACACGCACTGGGTACTCTGGGCCGTGATCGTGTTTATGCTGATGAGCGAATGGCCGAAGCGGGGAAACCGGGGGCAGGGCGGTTGGCGGAAGTTCCTGCAGGCGTGGACCCCGCTCAGTGCCGGAATCCTGACGTTCTGCCTTTCCGGGCTGCTCGGGTTCATTCTCCACTATCGGTCCCCAATCAGGGCGGAATCCGCCTTCCTGGGCATGATGCCGGTTTTTGTGGGGCTGTTTGCAATGCCGTGGCTGATCTTGAACATCGTCAGCCGGGTTGAGCTGCCGTCGCAGGCTGTGTGTTCCTTCGGGGGAGTGCCTGGATGGCCGGGGCTGGGTGGAGTATGCGCCGGTTTCCTGGGCGGCGTGTTTGCCTCCTACTTTCCAGGGATAAGCGGAGGCATCGGCGGCATGCTGGCCGGGCACGCAGCGTCCCAGAGGGACAGCCGGATGTTCCTGGTGTCGCAGGGGACGTCAAAAGTCGTGTACTACGTCGGGGCGTTTCTTTTCTTCTTCATTCCCGGCGAGAGCCATGCCCGTGGCACGGCCACGTGGATGCTGCGAGGTTGCCATGTTCCGCTCGACCGTAACGAATACTGCGTGGTCCTCGCTTCCATAGCCATTGCAGCTGCCGTTGCATTCGCGCTCATGCAGCCCCTCGCAAGACTGGTGTTGCGGGCGGTGGAGCTGTTCGGTTGCCGAAGGATCTCAATGCTGTCGGCTGTGTTGATGGTGGCAATAGTATCCGTCGGCACCGGATGGCGGGGATTACTGATTCTGCCCGTTGCGACTGGTATCGGCCTGGTGCCGGTCCTGTTCCATTCCCGGCGGCTCAACTGCCTGGGGGTCATCCTGCTGCCGATGGCTTGTTCCATGTCGGGCATGGCGCCCGCTGTGGCGGGGGGACTGGGTCTTCTGTAGGGGGTGACGGACGATGGGTGCGCTCGCATGAAAGGCTTTACGCACTTCACGGTTGGAATGGCGGCGGCATCATGCTTTCCGGCGGCAGTCGCTGCTGCTGCGGCGGGGAGTCCGCTCTGTTTCATACTTGGCGGGGCGTTCGGGATCCTGCCGGATACGCTTGATTTCAAGTTCTACCGTTTCTTCGTGAAGCATGACATGGAGGTGGTGCCGGATCCCAACGCGCCCGATGCGCAGATGATAGCCGATGCCGTGGCATATGCCATCAACCGTGCCTCGCTTGGCGGCAGGCCGGTCAGGATCCGGCTGAACACGATCCCGGCCGGCGCCGACTGCTGGCGGCAGTACACGGTGCGGTTTGATGTTGTCGGGCGAAGGGTGGGGGTGCGGTGCGGGTCGCTTGTGGATACCGGCCAGAACGCCATGCCGGGGCCGGCGCCGGACGAGGACGAGGCGTTTGCGGCGGTTTGCTGCCAGATCTCGCTCGACTATGAAGCGACTGTGAACGTCGATATATTCGAGGGGCCCCTGTTCACGATGCGGCCGGTGGAAGGCGGGTGCGTGCGCGCCGAGTTCATCGGCTGGCACAGGCAGTGGAGCCACAGTCTGCCGGCCATGCTGCTGTTTGCGCTGTGCGGCGCGTTCCTCTGGGGACATACAGCCGGACTGGTGATCTGCGCCGCATATGGCATGCACATTCTTGCGGACCAGTGCGGGTTCATGGGGTCGAACCTGTGGTTTCCCCTGACCAGCGGGCGCACGAGCGGATGGGGGTATATCCATTCTTCCTCAGGTGTTGCGAATGCCGTCACAGTGTGGTCGTCGTGCCTGGTGATCTTCTGGAACCTTTACAAGACGGTGCCAGGGCCGGCGCTGGAGTTTACCCTTGCGCAACTGTTGTTGGTCGCGGGCCTGCTCCCGGTGCTGGTGTTTGCCGGGCTGAGACGGCTGATGAGTGGCGGCGGGAAGAGCGGTTGTTTTCCTGGCGAGGGATGAATGCGGGCTCGTGGTGGCCGCCCTCAAGGCTTGTGGCGTCGGGTCCGGCGGTGTATAAACGGATGTCATCGTGTAGTGATCGCGCTTCGCGGTCCAAATCAGGCGGAGGAGGCACAATGAACAGACTCTGGTTGGTCCTGCTGGCGGTCGGTGCGGTTACGTTTGGTGGTTGCAGCAAGAAGCAGGAACCGGGGAAAGACGCTGGGAAGGGGCGGGTGGAGGAGGCCGCGGCGAAGACGCCGCCACTGACCATTGCCGTTATCCCGAAGGGAGCGACGCACGAGTTTTGGAAGTCGGTCCACGCCGGCGCCGTGCAGGCATCGCGCGAGCTCAACGTCGAAATACTCTGGAAAGGCCCGATGAAGGAGGATGACCGCGACGCACAGATATCAGTGGTCGAGGATTTCATCACGCGCGGAGTATCGGGTATAGTCCTTGCGCCGCTGGACGACACAGCCCTGCAAACGCCGGTTGCGAGCGCTGTTCGGAAGGGAATCCCCGTTGTAATCTTTGACTCCGACCTCAAGGGTGACGACTTCACGAGTTTCGTCGCCACGGACAACTTTGCCGGCGGCATGGCTGCTGGCGAGCATCTGGCGAAGATGCTCAACGGCAAAGGCCGGGTTGTCATGCTGCGCTACCAGGAAGGCTCCGCAAGCACGATGAACCGGGAGAAGGGTTTCCTGCGGGCCGTGGAGAGGTATCCGGAAATCCTGGTCGTGAGCGAGAACCAGCACGCCGGCCCGACCACCGAGACTGCGTACAAGGCCAGCGAGAACCTGCTTGCGCCGCTGAAGACGGAAAAGGGCCTGAGCATTGACGGCATATTCTGTCCCAACGAATCCTCGACCTTCGGGATGCTCCGTACGCTGCAGGACAGCGGACTTGCCGGGAAGGTCGCATTCGTTGGTTTCGACAGCTCCACAAAGCTCGTCGACGCGCTGAAGGCCGGCCAGATCAGCGGGCTTGTTATCCAGAACCCGATGCGGATGGGGTATCTCGGGGTGAAGACCATGGTTGAACACCTGAGGGGCCGGCCGGTTGAGAAGAGGGTGGATACGGGGATTGTGCTCGTGACCCCGGAGAACATGGAGAAGCCCGAAGTTCGCGAGCTGCTCCAGCCGGACCTGGCGAAATGGTTGAACTGACGAACAACATGCCCGACTGGCCGCGGCTGGAAATGTGCGGGGTGCGGAAACGTTTCGGCGCCACCCAGGCGCTGGACGGCGTCAACTTCTCTGCGCGGGCGGGGGCGGTACACGCGCTTGTGGGCGAGAACGGCGCCGGCAAGAGCACCCTGATGAAGATCCTGTCCGGCGCCATTGCGCCCGATAGCGGGACGATCCGGCTCGACGGCAGTCCTTTCAACCCGCGCAGTCCGCACGACGCCCGGCGGGCGGGCGTGGCGATGATCTACCAGGAGCTATCGCTGGCCCCGCACCTCGGTGTTCAGGACAACGTCATGCTGGGCATTGAGCCGTCGAGGTTTGGCATCCTGCGCGGGCGCGACATCCGTGAGCGTACAGTAGCGGCACTCAGGCAGCTCGGGCATGGTGATATACCGCCCGACGCTGTTGTCGGGCGCCTGTCGCCGGCGGCCCAGCAGATTGTGGAAATTGCCCGTTCCCTTGTGCTGGGCTGCAGGGTCCTCGTGCTGGATGAACCCACCAGCAGCCTTGCCAGGGAGGATGTGCGGCGGCTGTTCGACGTAATCCGCGGGCTGAGGGAGCGGAACTACAGCGTCATCTACATCTCGCACTTCATCGAGGAAGTCAGCCAGATCGCGGACTCCTTTACGATTCTGAGGGACGGAAAACCGTGGGCAGCGGAGCCGCGGCAACAACGCCTGCGGGTGAGATCATACGGATGATGGTTGGCCGGACGGTGGACGAGCTCTACCCCCGGTCGGCGCACATTGCGGGGGAACCGATTCTCGAGATCAGCGACCTGGCAGGAAACCGCGTGCCGGGGTCGGTCTCGCTGTCATTGCGGCGCGGCGAGGTGCTGGGCATTGCCGGGCTGGTGGGCGCGGGGCGAACGGAGTTCATTCGCGCCCTCTTCGGCCTTGATCCGGTTCGCGCCGGCAGGGTGCGCTTTGGCAGCTTTTCGGGCTGGTCGCCGCCGGCCGCGCGTTGGCGGCAGGGCATGGGGATGCTGAGCGAGGACCGCAAGAACGAGGGATTGGCGACCGGGATGAGCCTGGCCGACAATCTTACGCTTTCGCGGCTGGGCGGCCTGGGGCCGCTGGGGCTCATCAGCCGGTCGCGCCAGTTTGCGGTGGCGAGGGACTGGGCTGGCCGGCTGGGTGTGCGCCACCGGAGCCCGGCGCAGCGGGTGGCGGATCTTTCGGGCGGCAACCAGCAGAAGGTGGCGCTTGCGCGGCTGCTTTATCATGGGGTGGATGTATTGCTCCTGGATGAGCCGACGCGTGGGATTGACGTGGCCAGCAAGGCGCAGATCTACGCGCTGATCGACCGCCTGGTGACGGGTGGCGACGCCGGGGCGAAGGCCATTCTGCTTGTCAGCAGCTACCTGCCTGAGCTTCTCGGCACATGTGACCGCGTGGCCGTGATGTGTCGTGGCAGGCTCGGGCCTGCCCGCCACGTGAAGGAATGGACTGAGGAATCGCTGATGGCCGAGGCAATCGGGATGGGGGGGGCGATGAAGAGTGAGTGAAGCGACACAGGCGGGGCTGGTTCCGGACAAAGTGAGGCCATGGCTGGTGTGGCTCAACAGGCTTGGCCCGCTTCTGGGGCTGGCGCTCATATACACGCTCCTTGCCGTGTTCGGTCCGCCCAGCTTCAGAAGCCTGGGCAACCTTGAGACAATTGCGCGCCAGTCAACCATTGTTGGCACGGCCGCAGTTGGCGCGACACTTGTCATCATCCTGGGTGGAATTGACCTGTCGGTAGGATCGATGATTGCCCTCAGCACCGTTGTCATTGCATCCCTCCTCATGTCTGGCGCTCCGCCGATTCTTGCGGCGCTGGGTGGCATCGGCGCGGCCATGATATGCGGCATGGTGAATGGATTTCTCATAACGCGGCTGCGCATGATGCCGTTTATCGTGACGCTGGGTACGCTGCTGATAGTGCGCGGGGCGGCGAAGGGGCTTGCCCATGAGCAGAAGATTGACGCGCCCATTTCCTGGCTCAATGAGATCATTGCCACGCTGCCGCCGGAGCGTCAATTCATGGTGGTGCCATACGGGGTGTGGTTGCTGGTTCTGCTGGCGGTGGCAGTTGCCGGGATCCTGCGATACACGCCGCTCGGGCGGCACATCTTTGCGATAGGTTCGAATGAGCTCACGGCTCGGCTGTGCGGGGTGGCGGTGGAGCGGGTGAAGCTGGTCGTGTATGCGCTCAGTGCCGCGTTCGCAGGGCTTGCGGGTGTGATGCAGTTCTCACGGCTGACAGTCGGTGATCCCACGGTGGCGATGGGCGCGGAGCTCGATGTAATTGCGGCGGTTGTGATCGGTGGCGGGAGTCTTTCGGGCGGTGAGGGCTCGATACTGGGAAGCCTGGTGGGTGCGCTGATCATGACCGTGATCCGTTCGGGATGCTCGCAGATGGGACTCTCGAACTGGCTCCAGGAGATCATCACGGGCGTGATCATCGTGCTGGCCGTGGCGCTGGACCGGTGGCGGCACAGGGCTACGGTGAGATATTGACTTCATCGTTCCTTCGTGTATGCTCCGACCGTTCCAGAAGCAGGGACCGGTTCCTTTTTCCGCAGTCCGGTTCCATGGTTCTGGTCCGGATCCCTGGGGATCTGTGATTTGCCCTGTCAGTCGGTGGGGTACCGAAGTGGTTAAACGGGATAGACTGTAAATCTATTGGCTTACGCCTTCGAAGGTTCGACTCCTTCCCCCACCACCAACCGATAATGCTAACAAACACAGGCGTTTGCAGCAATAAACACAGGGCTTGTCAGCAATCTTCACCATTTTGTGCTTTACCCTTTCATGCTTTTCCGTGCTTTCGGTGCAATACCATCTTCTTGTCTTGCGGGGTCGCGACACGCCTACATAAAGGTGACATGCCCACGGTGGTGTTTGGGCGACTTGAAGGGCGGCGTGGTCACAGCATGGCGCAGTCCGGGTGGGGACGGTGGTTGGCCATGCTTGAGGAGACATGCTGTGCGCCGGCTATTCAGGGAACCTGGACGTCCTTGGTCCTGGCGGTGGGGCTTACAATCAGCTCCCGCACACGCCCCTTCTCTGCACGACCCCGTACGACCGTTTGCCCCGGCGCGTGAAGCTTGAACTCCACATCCCAGTCACCGGGCCATGCCGGCAGGAGGTTGATCTTGCCGTTGTCCGCTTGCAGCAGCATGCGCTGCAGGGCGATGCACGCGACATTGCCGTGGTCCTGATCCGGAATCCAGTCGAAGTTGGGCCCCCAGAAGGCCGGGAAGCGACTGCGTGCATGACCGGACGAGAAATTGCGCACTATGGCGGACTTGGCCTCCTCCGCCAGTCCCAGCAGCGCCGCCTGTATCGCATCCTGGCGCCATCCTCCGGTTTCCTTGAAAGTGCGGGCGGCCCAGGTGGCACGGCCAACCTCAAGTTCCGGCTTTCCCACGCCGAAGAGGCGGTAGGGAAAAACCGCGTACAGCGCCGGATTCTCGAAATTCCGGCAGTCGTCGTACTGGAGTGCCGGAATAACTTCCTTGCGCTGTTCCCAGTGGGAGCGCGTGGGCAACGGCGGCAGAAGGCGGCGGAACTCCTGCCACTCGTCGCGGAGCTTGTCCGGTACCGAGTCGCCTGGCAGTGCAAGAAGGCCATCGAGCACCCACTGCAGGCCGGCGATATCCGGTGACGGATTGACGGCATCATGCCATGTTTCCAGCGACTGGCTTGGTGAGATAAGGATCCTTCCCGCATCGTCGCGGCGGGGGTAGTAGCCCGTGTAGAAGCGAAGGATCGGCGGAGCGAGGACGATCAGTTTCTCACGCAGCAGCTGTGCGTCACCCGACACGGCGTGGGCGTCGAGCAGTACGGCCAGCAGTTCCAGCATTCCCTGCCAGTAGCGGCGGATGTATTGGTTCTCGCTGAGGCCAGGCTTGAGGTCGCGCCGGTCGTATCCGTAGTTGGAGTTCAGGAACGATCCCCAGAATGTCATGGTTTCGGGGAATACCGCCGCATTATCTATCCCGAAACACTCCTTGGCTCTCGCCATGGCAAGAGGCAGTGCGTCGAGGAACATCTTGAACCACGGTTCCATGAGATCGAAGTCACCGCTCATGATCATCGGCCAGTAGGTCAGCCGGGTGTTCTGGAACCAATACCCGCCGCCCCATCGCCGGTAGTCGGCGTCGAAGGTCTCGTTCTCCTCGCGGGCGTCCACTGTGAAGATCGAGCCGTTGAACTTTATGGGGAACGCGCCGCGCCCGCCGCAGGCATTGATAAACCGCTGCAGCTCGTAGCCGCGCGACACAGCCACGGCCTCCGGCGAGCCGGAGACGCGTATCCAGCTCCGCCCCCAGAAGGAGCGCCACCAGCTGGCATGGTCTGCAGCGGCCCGTTCCAGGGGAACTGCATCGGTGCCGTCCGCCTGCGTTTGCACGAGGCGCACCCACTCTTCCAGAGACGCAGTCTGGGCAGTCCGGGGATGCACTCCCAGGACTATGCGGGACTGTGGAGACTGCGTCCTGAGCTCGCTGTTGCCGGTCTTTACCAAACCGCTGCCGCGCATCAGTGCGCCGAAGGTGCGGTGAAGCAGCGGGTCCGTACCACGCTGGGTCCAGGAAGCCATGTCCTGGAAATCATGGGTGGCCGCCCAGCAGGTTGTGTTGTTGCGGTGGCACCACAGAACTGAATCCGTGACGTTTGGTACAACGGTATCGGGATACACCCTCTCGCGCTCCTGCGGGCTGCGCAGGCCGGCGTCACAGTGAGCCTCTGCGGGTTCACGCTCACGTTCAATGGTGCGCCAGAGCTCCAGGGTGACACGTGCCTCGACAGGCTGCTCTGCCAGCACCTCGACGCGCACGACCGGCCGGAGGGCATCGACCCAGAGCAGGACAGTGAGCCGCGAATTGCTGATCCTGGAGTGTATGCGGATCACACCCGTGGCGAGGTCAAGCTCCTGCAGGAAATCCGAGCCAGTGACGAACGGATTTGGGATCAGCGAAATGCGGATGCGACCCAGCTTGAGGAGACGGCCGTTCTCGTCCCAAGCGTCGGTCTTGCTGAGGTAGAACAGCAAGTCCCCTTCCTTCTCGACCCAGACATTCAGGCCGATATCCCCGTTTCCAAGAGGCATTGAGCCGGAGGAGTCGAGGCTGGGTGTCGTCCAGATCAGGGGCTCGGGTAGTACGGTCACGCGAGCACCCGATCGTACTGCAGGAATGCCGCGAATGCGTTGCCAGTGCCGGCCATGACAAGGACTGGAAAGTGGGTGGGGGCCGCCGGGAATGTGCCAGCCGTATGGCGGACGATCGCGAGGACCGTATTCATCCCGGCCCGCACCCGGCTCGATGGCCGGGAGACTACGCCCCCGGAGCGGAGTGTAGTGATCCTGTGGGCAGGCAACAGCCATTTGGACGCTGCGGGTGCACACCTGCGTGGCTCCTGGCTTGGAAACGGGTTCATGCTTTCGACTGTAGCTGAAGCCGATTGGAAACGTCAAGATGAACGGTGTCTGGTGACCCATCTGCTGGACGAAAAGCCCAAGGGGTCAGTCACTGCATCCGCACTCCGCTGTCGGAATCCGCCTGCGGCTGAAATTCTGACGGTGGGTGAGCTATAGCGGGGCGGTGTCGGTTTGCATTCTGGATATCCCGGCCTGAAGCTGCGCAGCGAACATATCGGCACCGTGCAGGCCACGGTTGTGAGCATGGGATTCGAGCGCCACGACCGACTGTCTTATGCCCTCCAGGGCCAGGTTCGCGGCCGCACCCTTGAGGCGGTGAGTGGCCCGGAGTATACCATGCGGGTCAGAGGTGGATATGCCGGCCAGGATTGCCGCCAGATCGGCGGCGGGGTAGGCCTGATCATTTCACTTCAACGACGCTATTCAGCGAACCGAAGCCATTGGGCGCCCACTCGACACAATCCGGATCGATACACCACACGTCGTTTATGATGAACTTGTATTCGTGACGACCAGGGGGCAGGAGGATCACCCCTTTGTAGGTTCCGTCCTCGTTGTTCAGCTTGTTCTTCCTGGCGTCCCAGTCATTGAACGAGCCCGCCACATAGACCTCGCTGTTGGGATCCGCCTTGATTGAGAAGCTGACGCGCTTCCTGCCTTTTGTTGCCGCCATGTTGCTCCTCCTTCTTTGTGCGCCGGCCGCCAACAAACAACATCATGTTGCGCCCGGCATCTGACAGAATCCTAGGACCGGCTCCGGGCTTTGGCAAGTCTTTTCCTGCGGTCAATCTTCGATCTTGAGTTGTATCTCATCGGAGTTGGCCCGCAACTCGGGCGCGTACATGGCGCGAGCCCTGGTCGGAAGGGCGCTGAACCTGCCGGGTATCTCGGCGCGGACGCGATAAGCGATGCTGTGTCTGCCACGTGCAAGTGAACGCACAAAGAGGCAGACCCGTTCATCCCTGAACTCCATGTATGCGCCCAGGTCATTGCCGTTGTAGCCGCTACGGACCTCGACCGGCTCGAACCCCGCGGCCTTCATGTCCTCGAAGATGACGTACTCGTAGTCGTTCTTGCTCTCTATCTCGAGCTCGATCTCGACCAGGTCGCCGCTCTTCAGGGTGTCGAGCATCTTCAGCTCACGGCGCTCGTACTTCTCAACCTTCTGGTCAAGCGCCTGCCCGCGCGCGCCGGGGACCTTTCCGGTCGCATCGACCTTTTCGAGCTTGTAGTACTTGCGGTCCACCCTGATCTCCAGGCCGGCTCTCGTGATGCAGTCCTCGAGGGTGAAGTTGGAGAGGTAAGCGTTGAAATAGAGCGGGCCGGTGCCGGACCTGCTCAGCTCAATCGTGTGCTTGCCGGACTCGATCGCGTCGCCTGAGAGTATTAACCTGTTGTCGAAGGCGAACATATTGTCGGCCGATATCGTGACTTCCTTGCGCTTCTTGCCGTCGATGCGGATCTCCACGGTCATGTCGGGCTTGTCCTCGCCGCTCGCCCGGAGATAGTCGGCCATTGCCTCGATGCAGATGGCGGTATCGCGGGTGGAGTTCCAGTATGTCGCATGCTTGCGGTTGTTCAGCAGGTACTTCACCAACCCTGCCGCCCGCTCGCTTTTCGGATCAACGATGGCCAGTAGTTTCAGGTAGTAGGCCAACGCTTCGTATTCGCTGCCGTACCAGTACCACCAGCAGCCCTCGTTGCCGAGGTTGAGGTAAGCGGTCTGGTTTTCCTTGTCCTCGACAAGGAACTGTTCGATGTTGCGGAGGATCATGTCGCGCTTCTCCATGTCCGCGACGGCGTGCAGGGCCATGCCGAACATGCACTTGGCGTAGACCGGGAGGCTGTTCCGGTCGGCGTACAGGAACTCGCGCATCTCAGTGTTGTCCTTCTGCGCGTCCGCAAGGACCATGTAGACGAACGCATCAAGCGCGTCCGCGGCGGATTTCCACGGGTGCGGCGGGTTCTTCATGCGTCCGTTGCGGAGCTTGACCAGTTCCCCGGCCTGGTAGTTCTGAAGCCATGCCACACCGCGATCGAGAACGCCCGGCACCAGTGCCACGCCGTTCTTCTGCGCGATCTGGAGGCCGTGGACGACGTATGCGGTTGTATGCGGCCAGGAGTTCTCGCCCCAGCCCGAGAACCAACCCCAGCCGCCGTCGGACAATTGCATCGTGGTCAGCCGGTTCACGCCCTGCCTGACCATGTCATCCAGCTCAGCCTCATCGAACACCGGGTTATGGTCCCAGCGTTGCCATTGCCTGGCGCGTTCCGCGTCGTCGCCGATTTCCTGTGCGTTCAGGTTCGTGCGTTTCCGGGCGATGGACTTCAAGTCTATCCCGGAATCCTTCAGTATCTTCTGTGTGATGGCCGACGGCAGGAACGTGTTCAGGGTCTGCTCCGTGCAGCCGTACGGGTATTCCGCCAGGTAGGGCAGGGCGTCCACCATGGCGCCGGCGAGTGTTGGGGAAAACCTGATTTCCAGCCGGGACTCGTCGATCCGGCGTTCCCTGGGCACGTTGATGGTTATCGACGCCTTGCCCGCCTTGGGCCGCACAACTCCCGAGAACGACTCGGTCTTGAGCATGCCGTGGACGTACACCGGGAAGCGCATCTGCATCGCATCGGACTCCTCATCCGTCAGCGCCTTCATGCGGACGACCGCCTCGCCCTCGCGCACGGCCTTGACGCGCCAGTCCACCCGCTGTTCGCCGCCGGCCGGTATCTCCACGACGTTGGTCGCGGCGAAAGCCGGGCCGCCGTCCGTGGCCAGCTCAAGGCATTTCCCGTCCAGTTCCAGCACAGCCCGGACGCGTTTTGACCTGTCGAGGTAGTTGTGGATATTGGCGGAGAGGATCACTTCATCCTTTTCGACGAAGAAGCGAGGCGCCTGGAGCCTGAGCATAAGCTTCTTTGCTGTCACAACCTCGGCGGAGGCCTCGCCGACCTTTGTGCCGTGACCCATTGCCCAGGTCCTGATCTTCCAGCCGGTGAGGTTTTCCGGCATCTTGAACCGCACCTCGGCCATTCCGTTGGAATCGGTGTTCAGGACGGCATTCCAGTAGGCGGTATCGGCGAACTCCGTCCGGATTGCCGGTTGGACGACAGCCTGACCCGGCGGCTCTGCGGCGGATTCGGCGGCAGCGGCTCCCGCCAATGGCATTTCAGATGACATCTCCGCCATCGGCGCCGGCCGCAGGGCCATGACTGTCTGGTCCGCCCTGGCGCCGGCAAGGAAGTCTCCCCGCCCTGACTTCTTCTCCCTCACGCTCCCAATCCCAAAGCCGGATGAATCCTCGCCCCCTTCGCCTTCCTCGTCGGCAATCTGCATTCCGAAGATCCCGAGCGCGCCCATTTGCACCGCGTTCGGCGGGACGAGATTGTGGAAATACCTGTCCAGACTGCATTCCGACGACGACTGGTGGTGTCTGCGCCATTTCCAGAAGAACGCCCTGATCTCCTGGACATTTGACCCGCCGGAGATGTACTCCACAGCCTTGTCGTAGACGCTCATAACCGTGGATCCCGCATACGGGTTGCCGTCCAGATCCGACAGGCGGACCTGCACCTTCATCTGCTCGCCGGGCTTGCATGTTGTGGCGGACGGTACGACCTTGAGGTCAAGCACGCGTTGTTCCGGGGGAACCACGATCTCGCGTGTCTCGCTGAAAAGCTTTCCATTGCTGATCGTGTACGCCTCGACGAAGAAATTGGGCATGTCCTTGGCTGTCACCTCTATTTCCTCGATGGCGCTCTTGCCATGGAGCCTGAGTATCTTCGGCTGGAGATAGACGCCGTTTGCCGGGCGGACGAAGAGCACGACGGTGGCGCCGGTGCGAGCGGTGTTGATCAGCAGCCGGACCTTCTCGCCGGGTTTGTATTCGCGTTTGTCCGGTACGAGTTCTATTTCATTGAACCGGAAATCCTTCGCGCCCGTGCCATCCGCGGTGGTGCCCATGACGGAGAACACGTATCCGCCTTCGATTGTGTGACCGGCGGCGTCTGTGACCTTGTAGGCAAGGCGGTATTGGCCGGGTTTGGCCGCCTTGATCTGGGCATCGGCATTACCTTCCTCATCCGAGTCCAGGCCGACCTGCTCGACTGCCGTTTCAACCGGCGTTCCGTCCTTGTAGGTCAGCGTATAGAGCACAAGCTCGCCCTTGCCCTTTACGGGTTTGTTGTCGACTGTGAGCGCCGAGAACCCGGCCCGCACGACATCGCCGACCCGGTAGTGACCGCGGTCGACCCATGCGTAGACCTTGAATGGCTTGCGGGCAACCAGCACGGTGCCCTGGCCGGTGATGGTCCTGCGGGACTCATCCGTGACCTCGACGGTGATTTCGTAGCGGTGATCGGTGTCGCCGTGGAGTTCCTTTGCCACTGCGGTGTCGATTTCGATCCTGAGTTTGCCGTCCGGGCTGACGGGGACCTCGGCTTCGGAGACAACTTCCGGCGGTTCATGGCTTACGGGCCACCACCATGGGGACGGGCGGCTGCAACCCCAGTCCCGCCAGCCGGGGTACCACGTGTAGTCGCAGGCGAACCACCAGTAGCCCGGGCCATAGAACCAGTCCCATATCCCGGCGGGATACCAGTTTGCCGCATGGTCGGACCGGAGGACCTTGTACTTGACCTTACCCTTGGTAACCGGGGCGCCGAAGTAGTACCTGGCGGTGGCCGTAACGGTGATCTTTTCGCCCAGCATGACCGGATCGGCCGGCGCCTCCACGGAGACCTCGAACTCAGGCTTCTTGTACTCCTCGACACGGAAACTGATGCCCTGGCCGGTGCCCGGGAGGACCGTGCTGTAGACGCCGAGCGCGGCATCAGCCGGGAGGGCGAACTCGCCGTCGAAACCGCCGTAGTCGTCGGCCGTGAAATTCCGCTCCAGGACCTTCTCGCCTTTGGAATCATGGATCCGGAGTGTAAACGGGCGCCCGGCGAAATCCGACGTGTCGGCCTGGTCGTACTTTGTGTGGCGGACCCAGAACTTGAAGCGGACCGGCTGGCCGGGCCGATAGACGGGGCGGTCGGTGATTCCGAAGACCTTTGTCTGGTTGTACTCCTGGTCGTGGTAATTGCCGTACCAGACCCCGGTGAAGCCGAGGTACGCCAGGCGGCCGCCCTGTTCCGGCGGAGTGGTCGCCATGATCAGCCACTCGAAGTCCCGGACGAGGTCGGCCTGCGACGGCAAAACCTGTCCGTCACTGTCTGTGAACTCAGCGAAATCGGCGGTGGTGATGGTGTAGTTCCTGCCGGTGGACTGGTACTCCTGCTTGTAGCCGAAGAACTCCACATTGATCTTCTGGAGAGGCTCACCGGTGATGGCGTCGGCGACGAAGAAGTGGACCTTCTTATCGAGCGGTTTCCTGACGATGACGGTGTCATCCAGCCACATGACGATCTTGCTCGTGTTGCCGTCGGCCATCTTTGCAGTCAGCAGGTAGGCGCCGGCCTTCTTGAGAGGCGTAGGGACGGTGATCCGCCTGTCGAAATGCATTGGGCGCGGTTTGAGGTCGAGATCCCATTCCGCGACCTTCTTCTCGACGTACCTGGACTGGTTCCCCTCGACGAGGCGGTAGCCGATGTTCTTGACATCCAGCTTCTGCCAATCCAGTTCCTTCGGGTTGGATTTGAGGTATGACTTGACGTCGTCGAGGAGCTTGCGGATGTTGATTTCCTGTGCGGTGAAACTCACCTTGTTGCCGTTCCTGAAGCGGAACTCGACGCTTGCCTCACAGCCTGCCGGGTGGGTCACTACCGGCTCGAACTGGCCCCAGTTGCCGAGGATCTGGTCAACCCTGTCGGACCTGCCTGCCTTCTTCCAGGATTCGGCGGCCTTGTCGTACTGCCGACGGTTCTCGAAGATCTCGCCGAGCCTGTCCCATGCCTCTACCTTTCGGTAGATCGTGAGGAAATTGACGTCTTCGGGCAGCCTGAAGCGCTTGATGCCTGTTGCGAGCCTGGCGATGGTCTCGTCCTCATCCAGGGTATGCAGCTGGTACATGCTGGCGTTTTCAGTGGTCGCATCGTCAGGATCGGTGTCCCGGAGGAATGTGCCGTAGTCCGCCATCGTCTGGACGTCGAACTGCTGGCGGAGGAAATCGGCATAGTCGGTCAGGACGGCGGTGGTGAGGCTCTGGTCGAGTTCCATCGTCATGACCAACAGAAGGCGCCATCGTTCGCCATCGGTAGTGGCCGATGCCCAGCTGGCGGGCACCTTGTGGAAAACCGGGTTGCCCGCGGCATCAACGGGGGCCCCCCACGGCGAGGCCGGGTCGCCGTATCCGCCGCGCCAGTAGCCCTCCTCGTAATCCGGCAGTTTCGAGAGATCCGTCAGGTACTGCAGGCGCCACGAATCGACATTGCCGTACCCCAAGCCGTGGCCGGCCAACATCCTCGCGTACTCGAACATGAACGCGGCCAGGTTGCTCCGCATGCGCGGTGAGGAATCCTGCGCGGCGGCGGCCTCGCCGAGCGCCATTGCCTTATCCATGAGCTGGAGTGCGCGGCACCGGTCACGTTCATAGCTGTTCATCTGGCGGCCGCCGCCGCGGTGGGGCCCCCGTTCGAACTTCCCGGCTATCATCGTGCCATAATGCTGTGCGCTGTAGAGATTCCGGCCGGCTGCGTGCAGCGCCTGCCAGTTGTTGGAATGGATGCCGGCGAATGTTTCCCGGAGCTCGTCGCTTTCGTTATCCCTGTTCAGCGCAAGCAGGCAGGAGGCTGCCATCTGCATGTCGCTGCCGACCTCGTCGGGGGTGGTGTTGGTATCGAGCGCGAGTTGGCGGAACAGATCCAGCGCATCCTTGAAGTTGCCGTCGCTGTGGAGCTTCTGTGCCCTTTGCCTGGTGCCCACTTCGTTGGGCGCCGGCATATTCACCGCACCAGCGGCGAGGGCTGTGGCGCAAACCAGGGCGCAAACAAGGGTAGTCTTCATGGAAGTCCTCCTTGTGGTTCAGGGGCTGGCCGCCGGCGATATTGCCGTCCGTGCCCGAACCGGAACCGTTGACATCATGAGGTAGGACGCTGTCCGCGGCAAGTTTGTTCCGGCTTTTCACGGATAAAAGCCACGTGGCCGGTCCCGTCGCCGCCTGGATGGCGACGCGGGACACGGCTGCCGGCCGCGACGTGGAGGGGCCTACTTTGTCGGCTTCTCTTCCGGCGCTTTCCCGTCCCTGGCCATTTTGCCCAGGAACTCCGGCATTTCCAGTCCCACCTGCTTGGCAAGCTCGTGCATCGGGGGCAGGGCGCCCATGATCTTCTTTCCGAGGTCGCTCATGCCGCCACCCTGTCCGCCGCCGTCCCAGATGACGATCTTGTCGATGGGCAGGTCCTGTATGGCCTGGGCCTGGACGTGGGCTATCTCGGTCAGCTTCTCGATCAGTAGCAGGGATGCGGCCACCTGCGGGTCGCCTGCCGCCTGCACGAGGTTGCGGTAACCGATCGCCTTGCCGTCCAGCACAGCCTGGACACCCTTGCCTTCCGCCGTCATCTTGGCGATGGTGGCTTCGGCCTGGCCCTTCGCGATAAGCACTGACTGTTCCCTCTGGGCATCGGCGGCGATGACGACTTTCTTCTTGTCGGCTTCGGCCGGCACCACGATTTCCGCGTTCAGGCGGGATGTTTCGCGGAGGGCGCGGGCATCTTCTGCCTTCTTCTGGGCAGTTTCCTGTGCGACGCGGATTGAGCCATCCGCCTCCTTGGCGGCGGTTTCACCCTTGTTGCGGGACTCCTCCTCGGCGACCTTCTGGGTGGCGCGGTAGCGTGCCTTGTTGGCGTTGGCATCGGTCTCGGAGTTCACAGCCTCGGCATCGAGTTTCGCGACCTGTTGACGCTTGTTTCGTGTGGCGGTGGCTTCGCCGATTTCAGCGTCGGCGTTTGCCGACGCAACCGCTACACGCTGGTCGCGGTTGCGTTCTGCCACGCCCATCTGTCCGCGCTTCTCCTGCTCGGCGACATCGACGTTGGCCTGGTTGATGGCCTCGGCGGCAGCCTTCCGGCCGATGGCCTTGATGTATCCGGATTCGTCGTCAAGGTCGCGGATGTTGACGTTGATCACGGACAAGCCGACCTTCTCCAGCTCGACGGCCACGGCTTCATTAACCTTGGCCATGAATGCCTGGCGATCGCGGTTGATGTCCTCGATCTTCATTGTGGCGATGACCGCGCGCATCTGGCCGATGATGATATCGGTGGCGAGGGTCTGGATCTGCTGTGTGGCGAGGCCGAGCAGGCGGATGGCGGCGTTCTGCATTATGCCCGACTGGTTCGAGACCGCGGCGGTCACGGTAGTCGGCACTGACACGCGGATGTTTTCCTGGGAGAGTGCGTTCGAGAGGTCGATCGGCACCACGAAGGGTTCCAGGTCGAGGTAGTCATAGGCCTGGAGCAGGGGCCACACGAAAGCCGCGCCGCCGTGGACGCACTTTGCCGCGCCGCCGGCGGTCTTTCCGTAGATGACGAGGATCTTGTTCGAGGGGCAGCGCTTGTAGCGCCGCACAAAGAGCATGATCAAGCCGATGGAAATGCCAAGGAGGATCAGGAGCAACCAGAGCCCGGGCGACGCACGCTGCCCCTGAGGCCCCACACCCAGCTCTGCAAACAAGCTAAACACGCCCGGAATACTGCTCATTGTGTTCTATCCTTTCCTTTTCTAGCTTCTGCTGTTGAACATCCGTGGCCGGTGACATGAGGTCGGCGACCGGTGTTCCAGCGCCACCCGACATCCGCTGCTATTTCACCGGCTCAACCTCGACCGTATTCAAACCGACGACCCGCAGCACCTTCACCGGTGTGCCGGCCTTGATGGCAACGCCGCCAGAGGCGCGTGCCTTGAAATGGGTGGTGGCATTTCCGCACAGGATGCGAATCTCGCCGGTGCCGTCCGCGGGAATATCAAGGTGGAGGGAGCCCTCGGTTCCGACGCAGGCCGCGAGGTTCATGTTGCCCGACGATGTCATGCGGCGCATCCCGTAGAGAATCCATGAGACCACCAGCAGGGCGGCGACCCCCCAGCAGAAGGCGTACACCAGCGACCACGATACTGTCGCGCCGTGGCTCATGTAGAGCGCGCCGCCCCATGTAAACAGCGTGAGGAATGCCAGGATGGAATGTATGCTCAGAAGCTTGAATGCGGCAACTGTATCGGCGGCGTCACCCGGCGACTGGTGCTCCCACGAGGGGTCCACGTGCGTGTCGAGGGGTGCCTCTCCGCCCGCAAGGCCGATGATTGACATGACGAACTGCCAGAGGAAGAAGAAGCTGAAGAAAAACGCCGCACCATAGAACCAATGATTGAGGGAACTCAGGCTGCCCCACCAGGTTGTCCAGGTCTCCATCACACACCTCCAGTTTCGGATCGGGCTGCCCGACACGCTCAGGCAGGAGGAGCGGCAGACAAGATATGCCCCACCCGGCGCCGAATATACTGGGCCCCATCCGCGGCTGCAAGAGTCAAATAGGGCGCATGCACTTTGTTGTGGCATTGTAAGTGTGTTTTACTGATAATGAAAAAGGAGGGGTTGTTGTCTGAATCGGAGGACTGCATGGCCGGCAAAGGTGGGTCGAATAACACGATAAGTGATATCCTTCTCCGGCGCGGGGTTATCAAGCCCGATGAGATGCAGAAGGCCGTGGATTCAGCGAAGGAGGCCGGGGGCAGGATAGAGAGGTACCTTGTCGAGAAGAAGCTTGTCTCGCCGACCGACATGACCCTCGCCATCTCTGAGTATCTCAGGATGCCCCCCATCAGCCTGGCGCACTTCACGCCAAACCCCCAGCTTATCGAGAAAATCGGACGTAATGTCCTGGCGCGACACCTTGCTCTCCCCCTCGCGCAGACCGGTAGAAACCTCACTCTTGCGCTTGGCGACCCGTTCAATATCACAGCCGTGGATGAGATACAGCTTCTCACGGGGTACGATATCACCCCCATCGTCGCCGCGGAGAAAGAGATAGCCGATGTGTTCGAGCGTTTCTTTCCGGAATCGGGCGACGGCGTCAAGATGGAGGACCTGCTCAAGGAGGCTGATGCCGACCTGGAAGTCGGGCAGGAGAAGATCGAGGACGAGGACAAGTCGAGCATCGACATGGAATCCATGGATACGGCGCCGGTGGTTCGTATGGTCAACGCCATCCTGCTTGAGTCGCTCAGGACCGGCGCGAGTGATATTCATCTCGAACCCCAGGAAAAGGCGCTCAGGCTGCGGTACCGCATCGACGGCTCTCTGATGGAGCGACCAAACCCGCCGAAGAGTTTGCAGGGGGCGGTGCTTTCGCGCATGAAGATCATGTCCGGCATGGATATCGCGGAGAGGCGTATTCCGCAGGACGGCCGCATAAAGATACGGGCGCTCGGCAAGGAAGTGGACCTTCGCGTGAGCACGCTGCCGACGATCTTCGGCGAGAAGGTCTGTATGCGCATACTTGACAAGACTGCGCTGTTTCCGAACCTTGGCGCGCTCGGGCTTGACGAGCAGGCCTACAGGACAATGAAGTACGGCATCTCGCAACCCTACGGTATCATCTATGTGACAGGGCCCACCGGCAGCGGAAAGACCACGACGCTCTATTCCTGCCTCATGGAGATGAACCAGCCGGACGTGAATATCCTGACCTGCGAGGATCCGGTGGAATATCAGTTGCCGGGCATCAACCAGGTGCAGATCAACTCATTTGTGGGGCTGACATTTGCGGCGGCTCTCCGGTCGGTGCTTCGTCAGAGCCCTGACGTTATCCTTGTGGGCGAGACGCGCGACTCCGAAACGGCCGACATCGCCATCAAGGCCGCGCTGACCGGCCATCTTGTCCTCAGCACGCTTCACACGAACGATGCACCAGGCGCCATCACCCGTTTGGTTGATATGGGTGTGGAGCCATCACTCCTCGCCTCCTCGCTCATCCTGGCGCAGGCCCAGCGCCTCGTAAGAAAGCTCTGCCAGGCCTGCAAGAAGGAGCGGAAGGACCTCCCTATTGATACATTGCGCAGCTACAGCATTGACCCCGCCATTTTCGATGGCGCGACCTTGTTCCAGGCGGGCGGGTGTTCAAGATGCCACAACACCGGTTACAAGGGGCGGCTCGCCATCATGGAAGTCATGGCCATCAACCGGGAATTGCGCAGGGACATCCTTCGCGGGGTCAGCTCAAAGGAAATCGCCATCAAGGCGAAATCCCAGGGCATGATGACCCTCAAGGAGATTGGGCTGGATAAGGCAAGGATTGGCATCACGAGCCTCGAGGGTGCGCTCGAGGTTACGGGCGGGGAGTGAGGTTACATGGCGGCCAGGAAAGCACAGTCAGGTGGCAAGTTCTCGGACGTTCTCATTGCGCGCAAGCTCATTGACAACGCCGCGATGCACAAGGCCGAGGAGGATGCCATTTCCTCCGGGACCCCGCTCGAGGTCTACCTGGTCGACAAGCAGCTGGTTTCCGAGGCGAATGTCGCGCTTGCGGTGTCCGACTACCTCCAGATGAGGCCGATCTCACTCGCCCATTTTACCCCGGATGCCGAGATGTTGGCGACGATTCCCGGCGAGGCCATGACCAAGCACCAGGCGATTCCGCTCGCAAGGACGGCCAAGACGCTCACTGTCGCCATGGGGGATCCGTTCGACATAGTGGCCGTCGAGACCCTGCACATGGTGACCGGGCTTGAGATTACCCCGCTGGTTGCGCTCAAATCTGAAATCCAGAAGATTCTCACCAAGCTCAAAGTGGACGGGGCCAAGGGCCTGGATATGGAAGACATCATGAAGTCCGCCGAGGACGAACTGCAGGTGGGCTCGCGGGAGGAGCAGGACGCGGTCAGTGCTGATGCCATGAAGGATGGTGCCGAGGAGGGGCCGGTCATCCGCATGGTGAACACTATTCTCCTTGAGTCGGTGCGTCTCAGGGCGAATGACATTCACATCGAACCGCAGGAAGACTACGTACGCTTGCGCTACCGTGTTGACGGTGTGCTGATAGAGCGACCAAACCTGCCCAAAGCCCTTCAAAACGCGATTATCTCGCGTGTCAAGATCATGGCCGATCTGGACATCGGCGAACACCGCATTCCGCAGGATGGACGGTTCAGGATCAAGGCACTCGGGAAAGCAATTGACGTCCGCGTCAGCGTGCTACCCACCATCTTCGGCGGCAGGGTCGTGATGCGTACCCTGGACAAGAGCGGTCTGTTTCCGAACCTGGCCGCGCTGGGGTTGAACAAGCAGGCGCACGACGCCCTCAGCTATGCCATCGAGCAGCCCCACGGAATCATACTGGTCTCAGGCCCAACAGGCAGCGGGAAGACCACAACCCTGTACTCGTGCCTCCAGGAGCTCAATAAACTGGACGTGAATCTGGTGACCTGTGAAGACCCGGTTGAGTACCAGATTCCCGGCATCATACAGGTGAAAATCAGCCCTGACGTCGGGTGTACTTTTGCCGCGGCCCTGCGCGCAATCCTGCGTCAAGATCCGGACATAATTCTCATTGGTGAGATTCGTGACGGAGAAACCGCAGAAATAGCAATCAAGGCAGCCTTGACCGGCCATCTTGTGCTCAGCACCCTTCACGCCAACGATGCCGCAAGCACAATCACCCGCCTGCTCGACATGGGGACCGAGCCGTTCCTGCTTGCCTCCTCGGTGATTCTGGCGCAGGCCCAGAGGCTGTACCGACGGCTTTGCCCGGTCTGCAAGAAGGAGATCGAACTGCCGCTCGCTTTTCTCAAGGACAACGGGGTGAACCCGACGATCTTCGAGGGGCGCAAGGTTTTCGGCCCCGTGGGCTGTCCGAAGTGCAACAACACAGGTTTCAAAGGCCGGGCGTCCATAATGGAAGTCCTGCCAATCGATGAAGAGGTGCGCTCGGCCATCATCAGGCAGGACGTGGCCGACGACATACGGGATCAGGCGGAACAGCGAGGCATGGTGACTTTGCGGAAGGCTGGGCTCCAGAAGGTGGCTGACGGCGACACCAGCATAGAGACCATTGTGAAGGTGACCGGTGGAGGAGGGTAACCTGGGCTCGTTGGGCACGGAAAATGCTCAGGAACATTCCAGTCCTCAGAGCTGAAGTGGGGCACGTGTACATATCCCCGTTTGGTGATGGCTTATTCGAAGATTATGCAAGGAACTGCTATGCAGAAGGATATTGATGTGCGGGAGCGGTTGTCCCACACCATGCGGATAGACATAGCCCCTGAGGATGTGTCTGCGCATGGGGCACACGCTCACGGGCTAGGGCATCACGCCGGCCGGCGCGTCGGAAGGAAGGCGGTGTCGAGCACGCCGTCCCCTGACATATCTTCTGTGCTCGGGAACCGTGATTTCCAGGGGCTATTCCAGAGCGTCTATGATGCCGCCATCATCGCCGACCTCGAGGGCAACATTGTAGACGGCAACGTGCGCGCGTCCAACTTCTTCCGATACAGCGTCGAGGAGATGCGCACGATAAACATACTGCAGCTCATTTCGGGGGCCTCGGATGCCTCCCTCATCGACACCATCAGGAAGAATCTGGTCGATCGTTTCATCCTGATAGAGGCCTGCTACTGTGTCAGGAGGGACGGAATTTTCTTCCCGGCCGAGATCGCCGTGAACGAAATACAGTTCGCCGAGCAGAACTTCCTATGCTTCTTCGTGCGTGATGTCACAATGCGGAAAGAGGCGGAGGAGAAGCTGCTGGTCATAAAGAACGCGATTGCCAATTCATACAGCGGCATTGCCATATGTGACCTTGACGGTGTGATCCAGTACATCAATCCCGCCGTTTGTCGAATGTGGGGTTGCCGGAATGAGGCGGAGGTCTTGTCAAAGGATGTCCGCAGTCTGTGGAAGAAGGCGGACGGAGGCGACGGCGACCTTCGGGAGTTCATAGCAGGCCGGGAACAGGCCTGGATGCGTGAATCGAAGGCGGTTCGACCCGACGGGTCAGAATTTGACCTGCAGGCTATTGCTGCCCATAATCTCGACGCCGATGGCCGCAAAGTGGGGATCGTCTTCTCGTTCGAGGATATCAGCGACCGCAAGCGGGCAGAACTGGCCACTCGAGAAACGGAGCGACAGCGTGTCATGCTGGAGAGCCTGGGCGCCGCATGCCATCATCTTGGTCAGCCTGCGACAGTTTTGCTGGCAAACCTTGGAATTGTGGAGAAGAAACTCGGCCAGGCAGACCCTTCTATTACGCGTATCGTAGGATCGTGCCTGCAGGCAGCGGAGACTCTTTCAGAGATCCTGCACAGGCTCAACGCCATCGAAGAATACCGCACCACCCCGTACCTTGAAGAAAAGCCAGGTTCAGCCGGCAGCCGGATTCTCGAGATATAGCAGCAACCCGGGCAGCACCAGCAAATCCACCACCCGCAAAACGGCCAGGGCCACTTTCCAGCACACTCCGGCGCGAGACGGCATCAAGCAGGACAAATGGCTGATGCCACTGAAAAGAAAAAGGCCGGATCTATGTCAGATCCGGCCTCCTCCATCTTACCCAACCACGATTACCTGTTGGTGGTCGTGTGGCCGCCCGTGTCGCCCACGATCAGGCAGAGCGCGTTCGAGCCGACTACACCCATGTTGTAGTTTGTCGGACTGCGAGCTGTTGACAACGCAGCGGGACAGAAGCACTTGTTCGTCAAGTCCTTCATGTAGAAGCACAGGTTATCCCAGTTCAATGTCGTACCGTTTGTTCCGCCGTAGTCGATTGCGTAGTTGTCCTTGGCCGCCTCGATCAGCCTGAGGTTGTTTACGCATGCACTCCTGCGGGCATTGTTACGTGCCTTCATGAATGCCGGTACCGCGATTGCAGCGAGCAACCCGATGATCGCCACCACAATCATTATCTCTACCAACGTGAAACCAGACTTCCTCATTCGTACCTGCCTTTCTGTTTACCCTCTAGCACTCTCTTGTGCCCCTTACAACTAACAACGAGACAGACTATAGCAGCTGCCGTGCCAAGGATGCAAGGATGAAGTTCAGGAGATAAATTCAAGCTCAGTCTGGCCTGAAACGGTCCGGCGGGATAGACAAGACTGATCAATTGTGCGAAGACGAGCAGACAGAAGCTGATCGGTTCTTGTCATCCTCTCATCATTGCAGGAAAGAGAAAGAGATTTATCGTCGCTGCGAAAGTGACGACTAAAGGCCTGATTCTTTGCTTTTGTCAGGCAATTTACGATAAAGTGTAGCAAGACTGATCTTGAGCGCCTTTGCAGCCTTGCTCTTGTCGCCCTGAGTATGTTCAAGCACCTGCTCGACATATTCCTTCTCTTTGGTGCGAAGGAAGGCCTTGAGAGATCTGCCACGGGCCTCGTCGGCCGGTCCGGCTGGCGCCGCTGGTGTGGTGCCGGTCGACTTCACAGCAGCCACGATATCCGGGGGCAGGTCACTCTTGCCGATGACCTTGTTCTTTGCCAGGGAAACCGCGTGTTTCACGGCGGACACCAGTTCGCGGGCGTTTCCTGGCCAAGTGTAGTTGATCAGGATATCCCGCACTTGGGGCTCAAGGGCAGGCATTTCGGCCCCTGCGCCGAGTTCCTTTAGAATCGTGTGGTAGACGAGCGGAAGGATATCTTCCTTCCGGTCCCGCAGGGGCTTGATTTCCATGGGAATCACGCTCAGGCGGTAGTAGAGGTCTTCCCTGAACCGGCCCTCCCTGATAAGACGCTCCAAATTGATGCTGGTGCCTGCAAGAATCCGTATATTCACGCGGGTCTTGGAGGTGCCACCTACACGCGCAATCTCCTTCTCCTGAAGCATTCTCACAAGCTTCTCTTGAATTCCAAGGGGCATTGTCTCTATGCCGGCAAGGTAGACAGTGCCACCGGTTGCTGACTCGAAAGCGCCCTCTTTTCCGGCGGGATCCTCTTGTGATGCTCCTTTGGCGTAGCCAAACAGCTCAGCCTCAAGCATGGCGATCGGAACAGCCTCACAATTTACCGACACGAACTTGGCGCCCTTGCGACTGCTGTGTTCGTGCAGCGTGCGAGCAATAAGAGACTTTCCGCTGCCGCTTTCGCCGGAAATGAGGACGGTTGTATCGGTGGGGGCCACGTGTTCGAGCATCTCGCAGAGATTCCTCATTGTCGGGCTCTCTGCGACTATGCTTTCGAACTTGTACAAAGCGCCCACCTGGGCCTTCAGATCGACGTTTTCGGACATTGTCTTCTTGTACTCGAGGGCTCTTTCGACGGTGATGAGAAGCTCATCTATCTTGAAGGGCTTCGTAACATAGTCATAGGCCCCCATTCGGAGTGCTTCCACGGCGGTTTCGACGGATCCGAACGCAGTTACCATGATTACGGCCATCGACGGGCGCACATCGTGCACAAGCCTGAGCAGCTCCATTCCGCTGATCGGGGTCATGCGTATGTCGGAGATCATCAAGTCGAATTCCTCCGACTTTATGGCCTGAACGGCTTTGTTGCCATCCTGGATGGGGACCACCTGGTAGCCTTCAACAGTCAGAAGTGTGTTGAGCACACTAAGGATGCTGGGTTCGTCATCGACTAGTAGTATTCGCGCCATGCTGTGCCACCCTCTGCGGCCGGGAACAACAAACTGTAGCCATCTACGTCTGGGTTGATTGCAGGCCTACGCCTGACTGCCAACCCTGCGGGTTGATTCTCCGGCAGATGTCATTAACAACAAAGGAGGCTATCAAGATTGCGACTGGAATCAAAGCTAAAACATCTCAAATGCGACAAAACCCCTGCAAACATGGCGTGATAGGGCGTTTTTTCACGAAAGTGCGAAGACTGCTAATGCGCCAGTTTCGCCTATGCTCAAACAGCTATCCTTTGCTGACGAGATCGCCCAGCTTGAAGATGGGGAGGAACATACATATAACGATGCCACCGATCGTTGCACCCAGGAAGACCATGAGGAGTGGTTCGAGCAAGGACGTCAACGAACTGAGCATGCCATCGACTTCGTCTTCGTAGAATGTGGCAATATTGTCCATCATTTCATCAACCTTGCCGGTCTTTTCGCCGGCAGCCAGCATGTGCACAAGGATTGGCGTAAAACATGGCTTTGTGGCCAGGCAAGCCGACAAAGGCTCTCCTTTTTCGACACTTTCCAACCCGTCGCGGACGGCCTTTTCCACAACCTTATTACCTGCCGCTCCTGCGGTTATGTCCAGTGCGGTCAGAATCGGGACACCGCTATGAATAAGCTGGGCGAAGGTCCTGGCGAAACGGGCCATGGCAACTTTCTGCACCAGGGCTCCGATAACAGGCATTTTCAGGTAGAACCGGGCAAGGATAAACTGGCCGGAGGCCGTTCCAGCCCATTTCTTCACGACGTAGTACAGGGCGAATACCGCCGGAAATACGATGTACCACCATGTTCGTATGCCATCGCTGACATTCACCAGGAACTGTGTAGGGCCTGGTAACTTGCCGCCGAACTGCTCGAACATCTCCTGGAACACCGGGACAATGAAAATGATCATCAGGGTGGCGAGGGCCAGGGCAATGCCCATGACGGCCACCGGATAGCTCATGGCCGACTTCACCTTGCGCCTGAGTTTCGCGGCACTTTCCAGGAAGTCGGCGATACGGCCGATAGTTTCGGCAAGCTGCCCGCCCTGCTCGCCGCCGCGAATCATATTAATGTACAGATCGTTGAACACGCTTGGAAACGCTTTCAGCGATTCCGAGAAAGCGGATCCATTCTCAATGCTCTGTCGTATCTGTCCGACAACGACCTTGAAGTTCTGGTTGGAGATTTGTTCGTGAAGGGCTGTGAGTGACGTGACGATGGGCATGCCGGCGGAAAGCATCGCGGAAAGCTGTCTGGAAAAAGCGGGCAGTTCCTTGTTCACGATGGCTTTTGCGCCAGGTACTCGCTTCCTGGACAGTTTTGTGCCGGCAACAGCGGCCTTTTCAGTAACCGCCTTCTGCATCAGGGACGTCTTTGCGGGACCCGCATTCGTTGACGGAGCCGATGATGTTCTGATTACCGGGCTCATTGTCTCCTCCCTCTCGGCGGTGGTCTTCCAAAGCCGGGCCGCAGCCGCCCCCCGGACCGGTAAGAAATCCTGCCCTGCAAACTCAGTGGACAGGTGCCAGGAAACTACCTACTTGTTTCATTATTGCACGAGCGATTCGCCATTGCCAATATTATTTCGCCTGGCCCACGGCCCGCGCAGAATATCGAGCGCGGCCAGCGCGGCGAGCACAAGGAGGATGAAGGCGATCCAGCCTGAGCGCAGCAGTGGAGCCGGCGCCATCACTTCGGGGCAATGAGCGGGGTTGAGGAAGACGCACGCTGAGTCGGTCTCTGCGAGAAGCTGGAGGTTGTAACGGGTGGCTGGCGGCAGCGTCCTGGTCCGGATGTCCTCCTCTGGCCTTTTGAACCAGATCAACACGCGGGAAAGGGCCTGCGCATCAAACTGACTTGATGCGCGGATTTCACGCATTGTGGCGGAGGAGGTCGCGCGCCCGGCCAGCAGGGCGACTATCGCGCCCTGGTATTCGGAGTCAGCCCATATGATGTCGTTCTTTCCACTGTTGGCGCTGACGATGGCTGCTATTCTGCCATAGTCTTCGGGCAATCCGGGCAGCCCGTAGATGGAATGTTCCTTTGACCTGCCGGTGCGGAGGTGATCAGGGAGAAAGAAGTGCGTAATAGTACTGTCGAAAAACCTGGCGCGGACCTTTGTTTCCGTGGTGTCCATGTGCAGGACTGGCGCAATGCCGAAGAAGATCAGCAGGGCTGCGCCGACGAGGGCGGTTTGCGCGCGTATCGAGACGGCAAACCGGAGTCCGGCCAGGTAAAGGCCGATCCCACCCAGCCATATGAACCCTATCATGCCGTACCCGCCCAGGAACCGCACGTTATGCGTGAAGAGGAGCGGGAGCATTGCAAGGGCCATTCCGGCCGGGGCGCTCCAGTTTGTTCCTCCACGCACCGCGAGGATCAGGCCTGCCGCAGCCAGCGGGTAGACGAGTGGGTGGATCTCAAGGATGCGGGATTCCTTCACGCTGATGTGCGAGAAGAACTCCCCGTACCGGAGGATGTGGCCGAACAGCGGCGCAGCGAGGATGACTGCGAAGAGAATTGCTGCAAACGCCCGCGCCCTGAGGCCCGGCGAACACAGGCCGTATGCCGCGACTGCGACCGAAATCATGCCAGCCATGTATATGTGCGAGTAAAACGCCAGCCCAAGCAGGATGGCGCCGGCTATTGTCCTGCCGCTGTGAACCGCGGTCAGGGCAAGCAACCCGAGGGTGATGGCCAGTGTGGAAGGCAGCAATATCCCGATGTCGAGGTAGAGCGAAAAGAATGACGAGGCGATCAGGACGGAAAAGAAGGCGGCGCCGGACGAGTTGATCCTTTTCACTGTCACTCCGAGTGCCAGTAGAAACAGTGGCAGGGCAAGGCATTCGACCAGTCGGCCTACGGATATCCACGAGAGACCGAGCTTGGACAGGCCAAGCATGACAAAGTGGAGCAGCGGCGGATACAGGTGCGGCCTGCCGACAGGGGCGTACTCCCAGAACGCGTGCGAGACATAGCCACCTGCCGCCGAGAAGCCGTTGGCAACGGACAGGTGATAGTAGACGTCCATGAACCGCGGCAGGTCGGGCCATTGGATTGCCTGGAACATGGCGAAGAGCCCGATGAGGATGAACGTCAGCAGATCCCACGGCATTCTTGTTTCAGTTGTGTTGGCCATGGATCTGTCGCTACCCTCCATCAGCCCGGGCCGCGGATGTCGACACCAGCCGGCGTACCAGCGTTCGTGTCCGGTCCAGCCCTTCGACATGTGAGAGCGCACGGTCCATCATGACGAGGCCAGGAGCAATGTGACGCGCAAAGCCCCTGGTGTCCCGGCTTGCGCCAAGGCGGCCGAATGCGCCAAGAGCCTGGGCAAGCCGCTGGACCGCGGCCCACCAGAACAGCTCCTTCACCTGTTCCGGCCGGGCTGTGCGCGCTGCATAGTACTCCAGCAGGCGCAACTGCACGGCGGGTCGAAGCTGCACATATGGATCGCACAGCAGCGAGGCCAGGTCGTAGACGGCGGGGCCCAGGCGCATTCCCTGGAAGTCAATTAAGACCGGCCGGTTTCGTGACCAGATGATGTTGCTGGACTGCAGGTCCCGGTGCACGAGAACCAGCGGGGCCGCAGCGAGTCTGTCGGCAACCGACTCCAGCTCCCGCACGACACTTGCCACGACAGGTTCTTCCAGATTCAGCCAGCCTCGCAGGAAATGCCTGGCCACGAGATCCCGCTCCCAAGAATAGACGGCAGCTGAGAACTGCGGCTCCAGATTCATCCCTCTTCGCTTGATCAACTTTTGCGGGATGCCGTGCATAAGCAGCACGGCATCGAGAACGTGCCGGTATCTCTTCTCCAGGGCCGATGACGACAGCGATTCCGCCAGCTGCTCCAGCGACGGCCCTGTGACATACTCCATGATGACCGTCCGGTCTTCGGGTATATCGGCCTGCACCGCGGGCACAGGCACGCCCCCGGCTTTGAGGAACAGGGCGTGTGACGCATACCGTCCATTCTCGGGCCGGCTGGTTCCGTACCTGATCATGATTGCGTTCCGGCCGGCCGCCGAGAGGCGTGTGAACGACCTGTCCGACCCCCTGGCGCCCAGGCTGATTGCAGTTGTCCGGGCGGTTTTCCATCCGATGGCGCTAAGCGCCCGGACGGTGAGTGGTGATGATCCGCTGCCGGGCCGGAACGGTGCTGCAACGCCCTCTACGTCTCCCGATACGACAGCGCCTCCAGCGGCGATCGAGTTGGCAAGCCTGCAGCCGGGTTTGACCTGTGCCCCGTCCCATACGACTGATTCGACAATCGTGGCGCCAGTCCCGACAGAAGCTCCAGCGCCGACCGAGGCGTACCCGCTCACGGTGATGCCAGAGCGCCGGAGAGACGCCGTGGTTCGTATTCCCGAACGGTTGAGGAGGCGGCCGCCCGGCAGCCCCGCCCTGTTGCGCCGGAACACCTCGCGATGTGCCTCGCGATACGCCGGAGGTGTTCCGAGATCCGCCCAGTAGGAGTCCGGGACGGTCAGCCCGCGGATCTCCTCGCCCGCGGCCAGCGCTCTCTCGTAGATCTCCACCAGCGAGAAACACCTGCCGTCAGGCATGTACCGGAGCAGGGCGGGAGACACCAGCTGAAGCCCGCAGAAGGTGTATGTGCCGGTGGTGCCCGGGCGGGCGCTGCTGAAACAACCGACTTGGTGGTCGTGCATTTCGACAGTCCGCGGGCCCGCCTGGGCATCCAGCCAGAGAGCGGCAATGGCCGGGTGCTTGTGGAACTCCGCAAGGAGCGGGAGCGGGGAGACGTCAACCGCTATGTCTGTGTTTACGATCCAGAAAGGGGCGTCACCGGCAAACCAGGCGGCATGTTTGAGCGCGCCGCCTGTGCCCAGCAGGTCGGGCTCGAAGGATATGTTGATCATTATTCCATCCTTCGGCCGTCTCATGAGGTATTGAATCAGCGGCGCGGGGGAGTGGTGGGCATTGACGAGGATCTCGCGCACCCCCCAGCTCCTCACGAGGTCTATCACGTGGCCAACGAGCGGCTTGCCCCAAAGCGGCAGCATCGCCTTTGGAAGGTTATCTGTCAGCGGCCGCATGCGCATACCCAGGCCTGCGGCGAGCAGGACGGCTTTCACGGGGCGTTTCACCGGCTTGCCCTTTTCCTGTGGGCTGTGCCACGGGATTCGGTGTCGCTGTACAGGAGGCACGGCTTTCGCGCCGACCGGAAAGCGGCAAGGGCAGCATCCCACCTGGCGGCTATTGTCGCCCCGTCCTCGCCGTCGAGAAGGGCTTCCCTGACTGATGTCGTGCCGAAGAGCTTATCGAAGAATTCGGGCCGGCTCTTGCCGGTGGCCCAGACGCGTCGCCTGCCGTACAGGTCCTGGAGGCAGTGAATGATCGACACTGCCGTGCGGACAGGCCGGAAACGACCGGGTTCGGTGATGGTCATGCGGATGCCGTCCAGCATTGCCGTCCCGCTGTCGACCGCGCAAGGGACATAGTTGTGCGGGTAGAACATGACGCCCGGCAGTTTCAAGCCGGAAAGGTAGCCGGCAACATCCCCGCCACGCATCCATTCGCTCCCGATCACCTGGAAAGCCATGTTGGTTGCGCGTCCATGGTCGATCGCGCCGAGGCCTTCAAAACACACGGTTGCCGGGAAACACATTGCCGATTCCCAGGCGCGAATGCCGGGGGACGGAGGTATCCATGGCGGCCAGCCCGGGTCCCTGCCCGGTTGGCGCGTGTAGCCGGACATGGGCGCGACCTCCAGATGCAGGTCGAGCCGGAGTGTCTTCACCAGCCAGGTGGCCGCTTCGCCCGGTGTCATGCCATAGGCCATGGGTGAGGGGATCAGCGACACGAAACTCGAACAGTTATCCTCGGTCATCGGTCCGTCGACAACACAAGGCAGCGGCACGGGGCGGTCAGCCACGATCACTCTCTTCCCGGCTTTTGCGGCCGCCTCGAGGACGAGGCGCAGGGTGGAGACATAGGTGTAGGGGCGCGCCCCGATGTCCTGTATGTCGAAGACGATGGTGTCGATGCCGGACAGCATGGCAGGTGTCGGCTCCCTGGTCTCGCCGTACAGCGAGTAAACCGGCAGTCCGAGGCCGGGGTGCCGGCGGGAGCGGAGCGATGCGCCCGGCGGGGCGGACCCGAAGAAGCCATGCTCCGGCGAGAAGATGCAGACGAGGCCGGCTCCGCAATGCCGGGCGAGCCGGGTTGCCGACGGGCAGCCGAGGGAATCAACGGCGGCGACGTGGCTCACGAGGCCGATGCGTCTGCCCCTCAACCAGTCGCTGTGCCGGGAAATAAGCTCGTCGATGCCGGGCTGGAGACGTTTCACTTCAGTATCGCCTCTGTCTGTTCGATCCCGGCCCCTATGCACAACGACACCGACCGGGCGAGTTCGTCAATCTGGCACGGTTTGGCAAGGAAACCTCTCGCGCCGAGTTTCATGCACTCCACCGCAGTCTTGTCGGTGGAGTATCCGGATACTATCAGCGCATTGATGGCGGGGTTGATCTTTTTGAGCTGAGTGAGGGCTCCCTTGCCGTCCAGGTTAGGCATGATCATGTCGAGGATGACCAGGTCGATCTCCTTGAAGTTGTTCTTGTAGAATTCGACACCGGCCACTCCGTCCTGGCAGAGGGAGACGCGATAACCGAGCTTTTCAAGCGTGCGGCCGAGGAAACGTCGCACAGTCTCCTCGTCGTCGATGATCAGTACGTGCCCGGTGCCCTGCGTGAAGGCGGCTTCCTTCTTCTCCTCCGTTGTGGCTTTGCCGACGGCCGGCAACAGGATGGAAAATGTTGTGCCTTTGCCGGGTTCGCTTTCCACGGTAATCGTGCCGTGGTGATTCTTCACGCACCCGAATACGGCGGCAAGGCCCAGGCCGGTACCTTTGCCGATCTGCTTGGTGGTGAAGAATGGCTCGAAGAGACGCTGCCTTACCTCCTTGGTCATGCCGGTTCCCGTGTCGCTCACTCGCACCTGCAGGTACTCGCCCGGGGTGATCTCGTGGGACAGGCGGCGGCATATCTCCTTGTCCGCGGTTATCATTCGCGTCGAGAAGATAAGTTGGCCGCCGTTGGGCATGGCATCCCTGGCATTCACGCCCAGGTTGAGAAAGGCGCCGTTGATCTGGGTTGGATCGCCCATTATGACCGGCTTGGCGGCCTGCAAGTCTTCCTTCACCTCTATAAGCTTGTCTATGCTGCGCTGAAGGAGCGTGGTGACTTCATGGATGCTGCTGTGGATGTCCACCTGGATCACCTGGAATTTACCCTTCCTGGCGTACGCAAGCAGCTGCTTCGTAAGTTCGCCGGCGCGCTTTGCCGCGCTGACAATCTCCTGCGCAAGCACTCCCTTATCCTTGTCGGCGCCGAGTTCCATCAGGAGGAGCTGCGCGTTCCCGAGAATGGGAGCGAGCAGGTTGTTGAGGTCGTGTGACACCCCGCCGGCGAGTTGGCCCATGGCCTCGAGCTTCTGGGACTGGCGGATCTGCTCATCAACGCGCTGCCGCTCCTCCTCCATCAACTCTTTTTCGGTGACGTCCGAGAACATCACGACCACCCGGCCGTCGCCGATCGGCACGGCCCGGAAGTCAATGTGCCTCTTCTTGCCGTCCATGGTGCTTGCCGACAGGGTGAAGCCGCCACCCGACGAGCTCTGTTCGCCCAGGTTGTTCCACCTCGCCTGCAAGCGGTTGCGATATTCGTCATCAGGGAAGATCAGGTTTGCCAGGCTTCTGAATGTGGGAAGAACATCCTGTTCGTAACCAAACAGGTTGACGAAGGCTGTGTTGCAGTAGAGGACCTCCGACTCCCAGTCCCAGCCGGTCAACACCATGATTCCGAAGGGTGCACTGCCCAGAATCGCGGCCATTCGATGTATTTCCGCACGCAGGTCGTCATTTGCCTTTCTGGAATCGCGTATTGTTGCAGTCAGTTCGGTTGTTCGGACTGAGACCTTGCGCCGCATAAGGAGGTTTGCGACAACGAAGGAGGCCAGCAGCGCAAGTCCGGCAGTGGCCAGACCCAACCGGTTCCTGTACAGGAAGCCCGCCGTCCTGGCCTGCGGCCCTGTGTAGTTGGCAAGCCACCGGCTCTCGATTTCCTTGTACTTTCCCTCGGTGATTATCCTGCTCAATCCCTGGTTGAGCCGATCGAGGAGCGCCTTCTCGCCCTTTGCCACCACGAATCCATATCCTGAGCGGCACACCGGCTTGCCGACGCTCTTCACCATTGACGAAAGCATGTATTGATCGGCGGAGTACTGACCCCTGTCTGTCGGCAGAAGTGCGAAGTCGTAGTGGCCGAACGCCACCAGATTCAGCGCATCCTCGTATGAGTCGACTTCCACGATCCGGTCGGAGAAGTTGTTGGTCCTTACGAAAAGGCCGATGCCGTCGCCACGCCTAACAACGACAGACCTGCCGCTTATGCCATCCGGGGAGTTGGCTCTGGTGTTGCTGCCGGCGAAGAGCGAGTACCGGACAAGGATATAAGGAGTGCAGAAATCGGCAAAGTCCGCGATTTCAGCAGTTTGGAAGGTGCCGGCAACCATTGAGACTCCGCCGGTTGCCAGGGCGGAGCGGATATCGTCGGGCGTGCCCATCCGTATCCTGATCTCCAGGCCGGTGGCGGCTGCGGCGGCCTTGAGCAGGTCAATATCGAAACCGGCGGGCAGGCCTTCGGAATCAACGAAATGATAGGGCGGGTCGTTGTAGTACACCCCGGCAACCGCAACGGTTCCGGCGACGTTTGTCTGGGCCGCCGCATAACCGGCCGCCATCAGGCAGACCGCAAACAGACCTAGCCTCAACGAGGAGATGCTTCCACCATCACAGAAGAAACGATGTTTGACCCGCCTCATGCCCGATTCTTCCCGGTTGCGCCGCATTGTGTCTGGCGGCAGAAACCACGCACACCGATGTGAAACGCCGTCATTCTATCTCTTTCGCCCCGGCGCGCAATTCATTTTGAGCCAATTCATATCGCCTGCGCAGGCCGCAAAAGTGATGTTGTGGCTCTTGCCGGAAATCTTCCCGGCAGCTTGAATCCGCTACAATCCGGGGGCGCCGCCTGCAGCTGCACGCCGTTGCCGTCACCGAGTGGCCGCGAGCGCCTGGGGGGGGTCATCTGCCAAAAAACTGCTTCCGGACCCTGGTCACTACCTGTGCGGGGATGTTCTGGTGTCCCGCCATATCGGTGAACATCAGCATGGCGTCGACGCGTGTCAGCTCATTGCTGAAAACGGCGTCCAGCAGGTTCCGGGCGATCCTGGTTGCCTGTGCCTCCTGCTCTTCTTCCATGCGTTTTGCGTCCCGCGCCTCCCTCAGCATGGACTCGATGGTGTGTGCGGCCCGTTCCTTTGCCCTTCGCGCCTCATCCTTTGGCGATTGAGTGGTTACGCCTCCTGCCTCATGCGGGGCTGTGGCTGTGTTGAGAGCATCCTTCCGCGTGGCGGTCGCCTCGTGTGTCGAAACGCTTTCAGCATGCTGAAGCGAGCGGGTTGGCTTGGTGGCGACACCTGCCCCATGCACTTCGGACCGCTGCCTCTTGAAGCCGAGGACCGCGGGCGTCTCGAGCCGCTTCTTGAGCTGGGGCAGGGCGCGCATGAACTCGGTGCGCAGGATTCGCCGACGCTCGCCGCTGGTGTGGTCCGCGCCCCCGGATGCGGCTATGACTCCCTGGTCAACCCAGGTCTGAACGGCCCGCCGCGTAGCGCCGAGCATGGCGGCCGCCTCGCCAATTCCAATTGTGCGGAGGTTGACCTGCGCGTCATTCCTTATGTACTCGATGTCGAACAGCCACTGTCCATTCGGCTGTTTTCGCGCCCAGGCTGGCGTCTCGCCCCCACGGTCGCGGGCCTCCAGGTAGGCGCGCGCGACATAAGCCGACGGCTCCAGCGCACCCTCGATGGCCGGGATTTCGCTTCGCCCGATCCAGGTCGGTTGAGGGGCGGGAGGCTTGGCGCTGTTATGTTTCAATGATTCCGTCATGTCAGAATCGTCGCGTTCCGGCAATGCCCAGGAAAATACCAGCTTACCTTCGCCTGCACAAGGCGGAGTCTCAAGATCACAAACAACCGCAACGCGTATGTGCTCCGGTTCTTCCGCTGCGCTGTCCGGGGTGTTCCTGTTCGATATTGCGTTTCAGCAGGGATGCTCCTATTGTGAGCGCGTCGGGGGATGATCTGTGCTGGCCAGTATTCCAGTGTCAACGGTCATTCCCCGTCCGCAGGGAGACATGAATGCAGGATAAGTTCAGTATTGCGACACTTGGTCCAGCTCTATTTGACTCAAACGTAGAAACCACCACTTTTGTTGAGAATGGCGACCGGGTCCTCGTTGATGCGACCCTTGCCACGTGCATGGGCTGCGACCGGAACCCGCCGTCGCTTGAAAAAGCCGGCCCGCGGCGCAAGAGTTTCTTCGATCCCGCCGCCGTCCGGGCCGCGGTGGTAACCTGCGGCGGGCTGTGTCCGGGGTTGAACGACGTCATCCGCGCCCTGGTCATGGTTCTCTGGTACAGGTACGGGGTAAGAAGCATAGTCGGCCTCCGGTACGGCTACGAGGGTCTGGTCGCGTCATTCGGCCACCTCCCGCTTGAGCTCAATCCCGATGTTGTGGCCGACATTCACCGGCACGGCGGCACGATCCTTGGCACATCCCGCGGGGGCCAGGATCCCAAGGAAATGGTCGAGTACCTGGTCCGCAACGGCATCAACATACTGTTCACTGTTGGCGGTGACGGCACCCAGCGCGGGGCGCTGGTTGTTGCGCGTGAGATAGAGCGGCGCGGGCTTCCTATAAGTGTTATCGGCATACCCAAGACAATAGACAACGACATCACCTTCACCGAGCGATCTTTCGGTTTCGAAACGGCGGTGGAGGAGAGTCAGAGCGCGATAGACGGCGCGCACATGGAGGCGAAGGGCGTGCGGAACGGCGTCGGACTTGTGAAGTTGATGGGCCGGGAAGCAGGATTTGTCGCTGCCTACGCCACCCTTGCGTCCAGCGACGTCAATCTTGTGCTGATTCCGGAAGCGCCGTTTTCGGTTGCAAGGGTGATGTCGTTCCTCGAGGAGAGGCTGCGGCGGAAAGCCCACGCGGTCGTGGTGGTGGCGGAAGGCGCCGGCCAGGAACTCGTGGTGACCTCCGGCGCGGACGCATCTGGCAACAAGGCGCTTGGTGACATCGGCCTGTACCTGAAGGCGGAGATCACCGGCCATTTCAAGAGGGCGGGCATGCCGGTCGCCGTCAAGTACATCGACCCCTCCTACCTCATCCGCAGCGTGGCGGCAAATGCCGATGATTCGGTGTTCTGCTTCCAGCTTGCCGGCAACGCTGTTCATGCGGCGATGTCAGGCAGGACCGCGATGGTTGTCGGGGTGTGGAACGGGCAGTTCGTGCACATCCCGACAGAACTGGCGATTGGGGCGCGCAAGAACATCGATACCCGGGGCCTGTTCTGGCAGAGCGTGCTGGACAACACCGGGCAACCGAAAGATTTGACCTGATGACACTGGAGACGACAGCAATAATGCTTGTGATTGCCGGGGTGGGCTCGGCCATTGGCTACCTTGTGGCGCTGTTGGTGCGGGCAGCCCAGATGCGGCAGCTGGCGGAGGAAAGGGCGGGGGCGCGGCAGGAGGCGGATCGGGTTCCCGGTCTCGAGGGGCGGATCCTCGAGTTGACCCGCGAGAACTCAGGGCTGCTGGCCCGGATCGCCGAGACCTCGCAGGCTGCCGAGGCGGAAAGGGACAAGAATCTCTGGTTGACCCGTGCCGAGGAGAAGCTGCGCGAGGCCTTCCAGGCGCTGGCCGCGGAAGCGCTCAAGGGCAACACGGAGCAGTTTGCCGGCCGGGCACGCGAGCAGCTCCTTGTTCCGATGGAGAAGAGCCTGAAGGCGCTTGACGAGCACGTTCGGGAGCTTGAGCAGAAGCGGGAGGGCGCCTACCGCAGTCTCGATGAGCACCTTGGCCAGTTGAAAGACGCCTACAACCAGCTCCGCTCGACGACCAGCAGCCTCAGCACAGCCCTCACCACCAGCAGCGGCGCGCGAGGTGAATGGGGTGAGGTCCAGATGCGGCGCATCGTCGAGCTCGCAGGGATGGTCAGGCATGTTGACTTTGATGAGCAGGAGCGGACGGAGGCCGGCAAGCCGGACATGATCGTCCGCCTGCCCAACGAGGGGATCATTGCCGTTGATGCGAAGACAACCATGAAGACCTACCTGGATGCGATTGAAGTCCAGGATACCACGCGGCGTAAGGCCGGCCTGCAGGCCCACGCCACCGCGGTGCGCGGGCGGGTCCGCGAGCTTGCCGGCAAGGAGTACTGGAAGCAGTACGAACGGGCGCCGGACTTCATAATCATGTTCGTTCCCCACGAGGCATTCCTGAGCGCGGCGCTTGAGGGCGACCGCGACCTGCTCGACTATGCATTCAATCAGCGCGTGCTGCTCGCGACTCCGGTAACGCTGCTGGCGCTGCTCAAGACGGTGTCCTACGCGTGGCAGCAGCAGAAGCTGACAGAGAACACGCGCGAGATAGCCAACGAGGCCCACGAGCTCTGCGACCGGCTCTTTGTCTTCATCGGACATCTCAACAAGACCGGGCGCAGCCTTGATTCGGCAGTGAAGTCGTACAACGACAGTATCGGTTCGTTGCAGTCCCGTGTGATACCGTGTGCGCGTCGCCTCAAGGAGCTTGGCGCGACCGGATCGGAAGTGCCCGCAGTGGAGCCGGTGGGTCACCAGGTTACCCTGCCGGTTGTTGAGGAGTAGGAAGTCAGGTTGCATCAAGCTGAAAGAAAGAGGCATCTATAATGCTGAGAAGACTTATCAATAAGGTACGCAAGACATTGCGCGGCGGACGCGATGCGCCAGCCGCGGCTCCGATCGCTGCGCCGGTCGCAAAGAAGGAGCCCGAACAGCATTCCGCCCACCGCGGACGGCATGGCGAACGCCGCGCACCGGAAGATCACCGCCGTGGCGATCGCCGCGGACCGCCCGAGCGGTCGCGGCCGGAGCGGCACGGTCATCGCGGGCAGAGCGACAGGCCGGCACCTCACGAACAAAGGGGGCGCATGAGCGGCGAACCCAGGCATGGGGCATCCGGCCATGAAGGCTGGACTCCGGACCAGTTCCAGGTGCCGCCGGCGGATGGCAAGACGCGGTTCCAGGACTTGAATCTCCCGCCCGAGTTGCTGCACGCGGCAGCGGACCTTGGATTCCAGTACTGCACGAAGGTGCAGGCCGGCACGCTGCCACCCGCACTGGCTGGCAAGGATGTAGCCGGCCAGGCGCAGACCGGCTCCGGCAAGACGGCCGCCTTCCTGCTGGCGGCGTTCGCGCGCTTCCTCAATGGCCCGAAACAGGCCGACCGCAGGAATGGCGCGCCGCGTGCGCTGATACTCGCGCCCACGCGCGAACTCGTCGTCCAGATCCTTGACGACGCCGGCAACCTCGGCAAGTACACCGGCTTTACCAGCATGGCTGTGTTTGGCGGAATGGACTACAAGCTCCAGCAGGACACCCTGACGCACAAGCGTGTCGACGTGCTTGCCGCCACTCCGGGCCGGCTGATGGACTTCAAGCGGCGCGGCCATCTCGACCTCCAGCATGTGGAAATTCTTGTTCTTGATGAGGCGGACCGCATGCTCGATATGGGCTTCATACCGGACGTCAAGACCATCATCAGGTATCTGCCGCCAAGGGAAAAGCGGCAGACAATGCTCTTCAGCGCCACATTGTCTCCTGAAGTGCTCAGGCTCGCGTCGCAGTGGACCGTGGATCCTGAAAAAGTGGTGGTGGAGCCCGACAAGGTGACCGTGGACACAGTCGACCAGATCATCTATGCGATCCGGTCAGAGGACAAGTTCCCGCTGCTGGCCAACCTGCTCAAGCAGAAGGCCATGACGCGGGTTATGGTGTTTGTGAACAGGCGCGACATCGGCGCTCAGGTGGCGGACGACCTGAAGGTCTGCGGGATTGCCTGCGGGCTCCTGTCTGGAGCCATGCCGCAGGAGAAGCGGATGAGGACGCTGGACGGTTTTCGGGATGGCAGGCTGCCGGTGGTTGTGGCCACCGACGTTGCCGCCCGCGGCATCCACGTTGACGATGTGACCCACGTCATCAACTACGATGTTCCGTATGAACCTGAGGATTATGTGCATCGAATAGGCCGGACTGCGCGCGTCGGCAAGAACGGTACGGCGATCATGTTTGCCTGCGAGCGCGAGGCGTTTACGATTCCGGAGATCGAGAAATTCATTGGACGCAAGATCCAGTGCTCAGTACCGGACGAAGAGCTGGTCAAACCGCCGCCGGGGATGCCGGTGCAGCACGCGCGTCGCGCGTCGCGTCCGGTCGGCAACCGGCCGGGCGGCGGTTTCCGCGGGGGCCAGTCCCGTGGCGGATCCCGTGGGGGTCACAGCCGTGGTGGCGGCGGCGGGCGCGGACGCCGGTAGTCGCACAGTGACGTCGTGGGGAGGGATGAACGATGAGAATCGCAGCTCCGGCAGCGTGTGTGCTTGTTGTCGTGATTCTTGCCGGCTGCGGTCGGCGCAGCGCCGGGCCGGACGGCTCGGGCACCATCGAGTGCACACAGGTTGTTGTTTCGCCGCAGGTAGCCGGTCGCATTGTGAAGATTGTGCCGCAGGAAGGGGCGGCGGTCAGGAAGGGTGATCAGGTAGCCACGATCGATCCGACCGACTTTGAACTCAGGCGGCGAGAGGCCGGGGCGATGCTGGCCGGCGCCCAGGCCCAGCTTGATCTCCTGGTTGCCGGGACGAGGGAGGAGGACGTGCAGCGTGCCAGGGAACAGGTGCGCGAGGCACAGGCCGTGGCCGGTGCTGCAAAAACGGATCTCGGCCGGATGGAGGAGTTGTTCAAGAAGAACAGCATTCCGCGCAAACAGCTCGATGACGCTCAGGCGCAAGCAGAGCGGACCGCCGCCATGCTGTCCGGCGCCGAGCAGACGCTGGCAAGGCTTCTGCACGGCAGCCGCAGGGAAGAAATTCGCGCGGCCCAGGCAATGGTCGACCAGACCGGTGCGCGCCTCGCCATGGTCGACAAGGCCGTGGCCGATTGCGTCGTTGTGGCCCCGGCAGACGGTGTTGTAACCACGCGCAGCAGGGAAGAGGGCGAGTTCGCAGGGCCAGGGACCGCCATTGTCACGATTTCCAGGCTGGACGATGTTTGGCTTTCAATCTACGTGCCGGAGAACAGGATCGCAAAGGCAAGACTGGGCAGTCCCGCAAGCGTGCGGATCGACGGGGTTGACACGGTGTTCAAGGGCGTGGTGAGCTTCGTTTCGCAGGAAGCCGAGTTCACTCCGAAAAACGTGCAGACGTCGGAAGAACGGAGCAAGCTGGTTTACCGGGTCAAGATCGCTCTTCGCAATCCCGATGGAGTGTTCAAGCCCGGCATGCCTGCTGATGGCTACCTCGATGTCCCCTGACTGCCTGTAACACTGCTGCTACCCGATGAGAATGGAACCTGACAAACTTGTGGTCCGCACCAGGGGCCTTGCCCGGCTGTTTGGCGAGACGGCGGCGGTGTCTGTGCTGGATCTTGATGTGCGCAAGGGCGAGATGTTCGGGCTTGTCGGTCCGGACGGGGCGGGCAAGAGCACAGCCATCCGCCTGCTCTGCGGCATTCTCAAACCTACGTCCGGCGAGGGCATGGTTCTTGGCCACGACCTTGCCCGCGAACCTGAAAAGATCAAGGGCCGGATCGGCTACCTCTCCCAGAACTTCACGCTCTACGGAGACCTCACTGTCGACGAGAATATCGAGTTCTTTGCCGATATCCACGGGGTCGCCGATCTCCGCTCGCGGAGGAATGAATTGCTCGATTTCACGAGGCTGACCCCATTCAGGACTCGCCTGGCCCGCGCATTGTCTGGTGGCATGAAGAAGAAACTCGCGCTGGCCTGCACTCTCGTGCACACCCCGGATCTCGTTTTCCTTGATGAGCCGTCAACCGGTGTCGACCCCGTTTCGAGGGGTGAGTTCTGGAACATCCTGAGCGATATTCTTGAGCAGGGAGTGACGATCTTCATGACGTCGCCCTACCTGGACGAGGTGGAGCGGTGCCACAGGATCAGTCTCATCAATCGCGGGCACACGCTCATGTCCGGTACGCCAGCCGAGGTGAAGGCGGCATTGCCCGGCTGCATCTACAATATCCAGTGCGCATCGCCGGCGGCGGCGTACTCCATCCTGCGCGCTAGATGGTCGCCGGAGCGCCTTGTGCTCTACGGCAGTCGCCTCCACATGTGGAGCCAGAACGGCCGGCCGGAGGCTATGGAGGCTGTAGCCATGCTTGAGAGTCGCGGCATGGGGCCGGCCTCCCTGCTCGAGGTGAAGCCCTCCCTGGAAGACGCACTGATCGGCCTTGTGAGTTCGAGGGAACCAACGGGAGATAGAAAATGAAACTGCGCCTTGTCCTGACGCTTATCCTGCTCCACTTTGTGCCGGGCACAGCCGTTCCGGCCGATGAACCTCCGGCTGTGGGCAGCGATATGATCGTGAAAGCCGCTGTCGGCCACAGCCTTGCCATCGGCACAGCCGACCAGGAAGTCAGGGCCGCCAGGGCGAGGGGGAGGCAGGCGACGGCGTATGGCCTTCCATCGCTGGACCTGGAGGCTCGGGCCATGCGCTACGAGGGCCTGGAGGACGTCCAGCTCGGCATGATTGTGATCCCCGCGATCGAACAGCGGTACGGCGCCGCGGTGTCGCTCCTGCAGCCGGTCTACACCGGGAATCGCCTTGCCGGCCTGAGGCGGTCCGCCGGCCTCCAGGAGCAGGCAGTCGTCGCGGCCCGCGACGGTGTCCGCGCCGATGTGGTCCTGCAGGCGCTGTCGGCCTACTGGAACTGGGCCAAGGCGTACCGCGCCCGCGATGTGCTCGAAGCCGCGGTCCGGCGCATGACCGCCCACGCCGCGGATATCCACAACATGCGGGAAGCCGGGCTGGTGACTGACAACGATGCGCTGGCGACCGATGTGCTGGTCGACCGGACACGCCTGGCGCTCGAGCAGGTGCAGCGGCAGGCGGAGTACGCGCGGGCGCAGATATGGCGTCTCACCGGCATTGAGCTGGCCACGAACGCCGTTCCGGAGCCCATTGCGGCGGACGTTGCAGGTGAAGCGCCGGACGAGAAACTGCTGCGCGACACGGCGCTGACGAACCGGCCGGAATGCGCCGCACGCGGCAGGGAGCTGGACGCCGCCGTGGAAACAGCCCGGGCAGCGCGCGGTGCGCTCCAGCCGCAGGTATATCTCGCCGCGCGCTACGAATATGCCAACCCGAACATGCTCTATATCCCGCCTGCCGAAGAATGGAAGGGCGACGCTTTTGCCGGCGTGACGGTCGCCTGGAATCTCCTCGACTGGGGCCTCGCGCGGGCGAAGGCGGAGGAGGCCGACGCCAGGGCCGCCCAGGCGGAGTTGCGCCGCCGGCAGCAGGAGGAGCAGGTGACGCTCGATGTCAAGGAGTCGCTCATCGCGCTCAGGGACGCGCTTGAGCGGGTCCAGCTTTCAGCCCGGGCGCGGAAGAGCGCAGAACTCAACCTGGAATCGGCCACAGAGCTCTGGAAGAACGGCATTGTCCGGAACTCTGATGTGCTTGACGCCCACGCGCGGTTGACCGATGCGCAGAACGAGTCGGCGGTTGCGCAAGCGGACCTTGCGCTCGCTCGCGCGGCCCTGACGCATGCGGCGGGACAGACCGTCGTGCCTGGAAGCAAACTCTGACCGGGCCCCTGGAAAGGTGTGGAATGGAAGAACCAGTGCAGTCCAACGGCAACAACACAGCCATATGCGCCGACATGCTGACCAAGAGGTTCGGCCGCTTCACCGCCGTGGATCGCCTGGCCTTCAGCGTTGCGAAGGGCGAGATATTCGGGCTGCTCGGGCCGAATGGCGCCGGGAAATCCACTGCCATCCGCATGCTGTGCGGGCTGCTTGAATCCACTTCCGGCACTGCATCGGTCGGAGGCTTCGACATCAACCGCGAGCCGGCGAAAGTGCGGCAGAACCTTGGTTACATGTCGCAACGATTCAGTCTTTACAGGGACCTCACGGTCAGGGAGAACATTGCCTTCTTCGGCGGCGTTTACGGCCTGGAGGGTGCGCGCCTGCGTGAGAGGACCGGGGCCGTCATCGCCATGGCCGGCCTGGGCGGCATGGAGGACCGGCTGACAGGGCTCCTGTCAGGCGCAACCCAGCAGAGCCTCGCCCTGGGATGCGCGATCCTTCACGAGCCGTCGATACTCTTCCTCGACGAACCAACCAGCGGAGTGGACCCCATATCAAGGCGGCGCTTCTGGGACCTGATCCAGAACATGGTGTCGCGCGGTGTCACGGCCCTCGTCACCACTCACTTCATGGACGAGGCGGAGTTCTGCAGCCGGATCGGCCTGATCAACGCCGGCCGGATGGTTGCCCTCGACACACCCGCTGGCATCAGGAGCAAGGCGGTTGACGGTGACCTGTTTGAACTAGCCAGCCCGTCCCTGCGCAGGGCGAAGCAGGAGACAGACCGGCTGGAGGGGGTTATGGCGACATCGTATTTCGGGCATCGCCTGCATGTCTTCTGCCGCCGTGGCGCGTACGACGAGGCGAGCCTCGGCCTGGCTGCTGCCGCCCGCGGGATTGAGGTCGAATCGATCAACCGCGTTGAGGTGAGCCTTGAAGACGCCTTTGTTCGAATGGTTCAGCAACCGGCCGCGGGCCCTGACGTGGCAGGGCGGGCAATGACATGAAAAGGTTTCTCGCGATACTGAAGAAGGAGTTCCGGCAGATCGGGCGAGATCCGTTGTCGCTTGGCCTGCTGGTCGTTGTCCCGGCGCTGCTGCTTGTGCTCTACGGGTATGCCCTGTCCTTCGACGTAAAACACATTCCGGTTGCGGTACTGGACGGGGACCGCACGCAGGAGAGCCGGGTCCTTCTCGACGGCCTGTTCCAGAACCCGTATTTCGACCGGGTGCATGAGCTCTCGCGTCCGTCCGAAGCTGACGACATTCTCTGCCGCGGCGAGGCGCGCGCAGTTCTCGTGGTGCCGGCCGGGTACGCGGCGAAGCTGGCCCGCGGCGAGACGGCTGAGGTGCAGTTCCTGGTGGACGGCGCCGAGGCGAACGCGGCATCGGCCGCAGCCGGGTACCTTGAGGCGCTGGTTGACCGCACCACGCGCAGGGTCCGGGTGGAGGCTCTCCGGCGGGCGGGCGCTTCGTTGTCGCTGCCTGTTGTCGTGACGGAACCGCGGATCTGGTTCAACCCGGAACTCAACAGCGCCAAGTTTCTGGTGCCGGGGCTGATTGCCATGCTGCTGATGCTGTCGGCCGCCATCACAACCTGCCTTTCTATTGTACGGGAGAAGGAGCAGGAGACCATTGAACAGATGATGGTCTCGCCCGTGCGGCCGGCTGAGCTGGTCCTTGGAAAGACGTTGCCCTACGTGGTGATCGGATTCCTCACCATGATTCTCATTCTCGTGGTAGGCCGGATCCTGTTCGACATCCGCGTACAGGGATCGTACCTGCTGCTGGCATTCACGACGCTGGTATTCCTTTTTGCCGCCCTGAGCTGGGGGATACTGATCTCGTCGATCACGCGGTCGCAGCAGACGGCGTTCACGGTGGCCGTGATCACGTCGCTGCTCCCCTCGATCATCCTGTCGGGCCTGATTTTCCCGATACACAACATGCCGGCCCCGATCCAGGTGGTAACGTACATTGTTGTGCCGCGGTATTTCGTGTCGGCGCTGAGGGAGATTATCCTCAAGGGCGCTTCGTTTGCGGTTGTGTGGCGCGACTTTGCGTGCATGCTGCTGCTTGGCATGATCTTCACTTTGCTTGCCGTGAGAACCACGCGAAAGGCGGTGTAACCGGTTGAGAGCGTCACTTCACAGGATAGGCTGCCTGCTCCGGAAGGAGATGACCCAGACGCTGAGGGACAAGCGGTTGTTCGGCATCCTTGTCGTGGCGCCGTTCATCCAGCTCATCGTGCTCGGCTATGCGGCCACAACGGAGGTGAACAACATATCCCTGGCGATACGGGATGGCGACCGCTCATTCTACAGCCGTGAGCTGGTGCGGGCGCTGGGCGCCTCGGGATACTTCCAGACCTCGTCGCTCGATGGATGCGCGGCACAGGACGACGACGCCCTCGTTTCGGGAAGGGCCGGGCTGGTGTTGTCGATTCCGCCCGGGTTCGGCGCACATGTTTCCCGCGGCGAGCAGGCGCCGATTCAGGTGCTGGTGGACGGCGCTGACAGCAATTTCGCCGTGCACGGTTTGAACTACATCGGCAAGGCGGTCCGACAGTACTCATCCGCCGCGGCGCGAGGGCAGCTCGACGCGCTTGTGAGCATTGAAAAGGCGCAGGTGCAGGCGCCCGCCATGGCCGGCCTCCAGCTGCCGGCTGTGGCCGCGGCCACGCGCGTGTGGTACAATCCCGGCCTCACATCCAAGTACTACATGGTGCCGGGGGTGATGGGTGTGCTGCTGCTTGTTACGACGATGATCGTCAGCGCGATGGCGCTTGTGAAGGAGCGGGAGGATGGCACGATGGAGCAGATCATCGTTACCCCGCTGCGTGAGGGCGAGCTGATAGCCGGCAAGCTTCTGCCGTTCGTTGCCATCGGGTTTGTGGAGATCTCGCTCGCCCTGCCGGTAATGCTGTACGTCTTCAATGTGCCGCTCATGGGCAGTGTTGCGCTGATCTACGCGCTCTCGGGGATATTTCTTCTCACAACGACGGGGCTGGGATTGCTGGTTTCCACCATTGCCAGGACGCAGCAGCAGGCCATGCTGATTGCGGCTTTCTTCGTGATGATGCCCTTCGTGCTGCTATCGGGCTTCATCTTTCCCGTCGAGAACATGCCGTACGCAATCCGCTGCGCAACCTACATCTTTCCCTTGAAATACTACCTCACGATAGTGCGCGGAATCTTCCTGAAAGGGGCCGGCTGGGCGGAGTTGTGGCCGGATGCGCTTGCCATGCTGGCGATAGGTGCCGTAATACTCACACTTGCCGTGACCAGGTTCAGGCGAAGATTGGAGTGACACATGAAGAAGCTCAGGGTTGCAGTCGTACAGGTAGCCGCGGGCCTGGACAGCGTGCGGAATATGCGGCGGCTTGAGAAGGTGGTATCCGGCGTAAGGTCCGCCGACATCATTGCCCTGCCGGAAGTGTTTTCTGTCAGGGGCGGGACAGTCGACTACCTGGCGGCCGCCGAGCCGCTGGATGGTCCGCTCATCCGCGGGTTGTGTGGCCTGGCGAGGCGGAAAGCGGCGTGGATTCTGGCAGGCAGCATTATCGAAAGAGCGCGGGGCCGGACGTACAACACGTGCGTGTTGATCGACCGGCGGGGGCGCATCGCGGCGACGTACAGGAAGATGCACCTCTTTGATGCGAGGCTCGACGACGGGACGCACGTCAGGGAGACCGATGTGTACTCGGCGGGCCGGACTCCGGTGATGACGGATATCGAGGGGTGGCCGGTCGGGCTCGCGATCTGCTACGACCTCCGTTTTCCGGAGCTGTTCAGGCGCTACGCCGCGAGCGGCGCCGCGCTGATGTTCGTGCCGTCGAACTTCACCCAACGGACCGGGCGGGATCACTGGAAGGTCCTGGTGAGGGCGCGCGCCATTGAGAATCAGTGTTTTGTGGTGGCGCCGAACCAGTGCGGCAGGAACGAGGCCAGCGGGGTGTCCAGCTACGGCCACAGCATGGTGGTGGGGCCGTGGGGCGAGGTGCTTTGCGAGGCACGGCGGAGCGAAAGCGTCCTGACGACGGAGCTGGATCCAGGGCTGCTGGGTGCAACGCGCAGCCGGATTCCGGTGCTCAAGCACAGGGTCATGGGCCTGAAACGTCCATGATTTGGGGCCCTGCCATTCGCCGGCGCACCGTCCAATTCTTTTGTTTGACAGCGTCGGCTCATGGCCTGTAGGCTGTTCGACACTTGGGGACTGGTTCTTGTTACGGCGTGTGCAAATGGAGAGGGTGCCCGCATGAAGAGATTTGTGGCGGCGATTGCGATCATATCGGCCCTTTGCTGCGTATGGGGCTGCGACAACGGGGACGAAGTCCTGTGGGGTTGCGACTCTAACCTTGTCGGATCATGGCGCGAAGAGAATCCCACCTACTTTCCCTATTTCCACGTAACATTCAATGCCGACGGCTCGCTCGTCATGCTGAACACCAAGGGTGCCAGCACCACCGAGAGCGGCATCTGGCACACCGAGGGTACGAAGCTTGTCATCTCGATGAAGTCCAAGGCCTACAGCGACGAATACGAGTACAGGCTGATGCCCGACAAGCTGTACATGACCACCATTGACGGGTATGAGATCGTCTGCAGAAAAGTTCAGTAGCGCATTCTGCGGCCGCGCCTGACGCCGTTCCTGTCTTACCTGCTTCCGGCCCGTCGGGTTTTCTCCGGGCGCAGGCGCGTTGATTCTACTTCGAGGCGGCAGCCAGGAGCTCAACCTTCTTCTTTGTGATGAGCTTGTAGACTTCCGCCCATGACTTCGCCCGCGGCTCGCGCACGTCAACATTTGTGCTGTTCGCGAAGCAGATGGTGTAATTGCCGCCGGCTCTCAGTGCCGCGATGTTCTGCGGGGCGTCTTCAATGTAGACGTTCGCGCCAACCGCGTCTTTATCCTTCATGAAACACAGGTCCCAGTACGGTATCCCGTTGCGGTCAAGCCATTCGATGGTCTGCTGGACGGCCGACGCATGGAAATGATGAATGAAAAGCCGGTGTGTTATGATCCTGATGCGGCAACCGTCGTCGGAGAGTCTGCGGAGGTACCTCCGCGCCCCGGGCATCATGGTCATTGTCTTGAAGAGATCCCTTTGAGTGACGGCAAACCGGTGAAGGCTCTGGTAGCTGTCCGGGCCGGTAACTCCCCATTCCTCGAGGCCGTAGGTTGGGTTTGCAGGCAGCTCCCTGATGTCTTTTTCAAACCATTCGGCGGCTATTTCCCGCATCCGGCCGTAGAAATCGGCGCAAACGCCGTCAAGATCAACCCCGACAACCAATTCCGACCTCTGTTTGTTCATGCCCGGCTCCTCGCATCCCGCTGCAAACCGAAAAGGCCGCAGTCTCCTGACACACCTGATACCCTTTTGTCGCCCGGTTGTGAACTCTTACTTTCTTCAAGATTGCCGTTCGGAGCGCCAGAGATCCCGCGGAGTATGGTCAGGTTGACAAAGGGCAGAGGATATTCTCCTCATCGGAACTGGATATGCCGGTCGTGGGCAAGTATATTGCCGGGTTGAGAGCTGCATACGGTGCTGGAGCGTGATTTGCAGGGCGCGGGCGGGGTATGCAGAATCGAAGCAAGGGCGTCCCGGCGATCCGGCGGTTGTGGAAGCCACAGGTTCTGGTTGCTGTGAAGAAAATACTGGTAATATACTACACGCAGACGGGGCAACTGAAGCAGATCCTTGATTCCATGCTGCGGCCCCTTTCGACGCAGGAATTCTCAATAGACTACCTCGAAATCCAGCCGGTCAATGCTTATCCCTTTCCATGGAGTCTGCGCGGATTCCTTGATGTCTTTCCCGAATCCGTGCTGGAGGAACCGGTGGACTTGAAGCCGGGTCCCGCCGTGAATCCCGGCGAGCATGACCTGATCATACTCGCCTTCCAACCCTGGTACCTGTCGCCTTCCCTTCCCGTCACAGCGTTTCTCAAGAGTCCGGCAGCGGCACGACTGCTCAAAGGCGCCAACCTCCTCACCGTGATAGGTGCGCGAAACATGTGGGTGAAGTCCTTCGAGAGGGTAAAAGCACAAGTTGAGACTCTCGGCGGGACCATAAGGGGCAATATTGTCCTGGTGGACAAGGCCCCGAATCTGGTGAGTCTCGTCACCATCTGCTATTGGATGTTTGGCGGCAGAAAGGCCCGGTTTCTGGGTGTCTTTCCTGCGCCCGGGGTTTCCGGGGCCGATATCGAGGCCGCCTCCTCATGCGGGGGGATCATTCGACAAGCCCTCCTGGACGGCAGGATTCTTCAGCTCGACGACATTCTTCAGCAGTGCGGCGGGGCCGGAAGGAATCTTTCGTTGGCACGGCTGGAGAATCGTGCTAAGAGGGTGTTTCTCCTGTGGGCTGGACAGATCAGGAAGCGTCCGAGGCTCAGGAAAGTCCTGCTGGGCGCATTTTTTCTGGAACTTGTTCTGGCGTTTGTTATCGTCTCCCCGCTTAACTCGCTATTGGGGCTTGTACTGAACAAGTTCAAGGGTCGCCGGACTGTTGCGGATGGCAAACAAAGCATACATAACCAGGCTCGGTAAGTTCCTGCCGAACGACCCCGTCACGAATGACGGCATGGAGAAGCTTCTCGGCAGGATCAACGGCAAGGCTTCGAGAAGCTGGCGGATCGTCTCCAGGCGGAACGGCATCAAGCGACGGCACTACGCCATCGACAGCGGCGGACGGTTCACGCACACCAACTCGGAAATGACGGCCATGGCGGTGGAGGGCCTGCTGGACCCCTCCTTCCGTGCCGGTGACATAGAACTTTTGTGCTGTGGTACGTCCATTCCGGATCAGATACTTCCCTCCCACGCGGCCATGGTCCACGGCTGCCTGGGGTGTCCGGCGATCGAGATCGTGTCGCCTTCCGGAGTTTGTTGCTCGGGGATGCAAGCCCTGAAATACGGCATGATGTCGATAGTGGCCGGGAACAGTTCGAACGCGGTGTGTACGGGATCGGAGTTTGTCTCCCCGCTCCTCCTTGCGCGCAACTACGAGAGTGAAGTTGCGAACCTGGCCAGGTTGGAGCGGAATCCGATACTGGCGTTTGAAAAGGATTTCCTGAGATGGATGCTTTCTGACGGGGCTGGCGCGGCGCTGCTTCAATCCCGGCCGGACAACAAGGGCAGCCTCTCCCTCCGGCTCGACTGGATCGATACGTACTCCTTTGCAGGCCAGATCGACACCTGCATGTACGCGGGTCTCGACAAGGCGGACGACGGGAAGATGACGAGCTGGAAAGTGCTCACGCCGGAGGAGTGGTTGTCGCGGTCCGTGTTCGCGATCAAGCAGGATGTCGGTCTGCTGAACCGGCACGTCGTCAAGCTCGCGGCGGAGAGTCTCGCGAAGTCGATGCTCAAACACGGCCTGAAGGCGGGGAGTGTCGACTATTACCTGCCCCACATATCGTCGGAATTCTTCCGGGAACCGCTGGACGAGGCCATGACCAGGCATGGAATCGGCATTCCACAGGAGAAATGGTTCACGAACCTTTCGCAGGTGGGAAATGTCGGGAGTGCGTCGATCTATCTCATCCTCGAGGAGTTATTCCACTCGGGAAGGCTCGACAAGGGGATGAAACTGCTTGGAATGGTTCCGGAAAGTGCCCGTTTTTCCTATGCCTTTATGCTTTTGACGGTGTGTTGACATGAAGCAAGAACAAGTTCCCCAGGACGACGACAATCTGATGGAAGGGCGGACACGCGAACTCTGCTATGCCGTCGACGAAAAGGGCAACTATGTCAAGGTTCTCAGTTGCGGCTGGGGGCCCAAGAATGCCGCATTGCTGCAGGCATGGGAGCAGATCAACGAAGATGTGAAGGCGGCCTATCTGTCGGTAAAGGAGGGCAAAGCCAGTCCACTGGCCTTCTACATGGCCCGGAGCATGTTCGACGTGGCGCTTCTCTCCGCATATACCGGCATTCCGAAGCGGAAGATCAGGGTGCACCTTGATCCGGAGGCTTTCCGCAATCTGGACAGCGTCACGCTTGGGAAGTATGCAGAGGTGTTCGACGTTCCCGTGGGTGAACTGGTGACGCTGACCGAGGCGGTGCTTGCCGTTCCGTGGAAACAGGCAGCCGTGCCCACACGCGAAGATCCGCGACGCGACGGAGATGAATGACCATTGATTTCAAACACGGCCAGTCTGCGCATTGCGAGAATGGCGCCACAGCGAACCTGTTGAGATACCACGGCGTGGACATCAGCGAGTCCATGGTATTCGGCATCGGCGCCGGGCTGTTCTTTGCCTACATGCCTATCCTCAGGCACAACGGCATGCCGACCACAACATTCCGGCCCCTCCCCGGCACGATATTCAAGCGCGCGGCCACCGCGCTCGGAATCGAGATCTGCAGGCAGAAATTCAGGGACAAGGAAGCATCCATGGAAGCTCTTGACCGGGCGCTTGCCATGGGCATTCCTGTCGGGTTGCAGGTTGGGGTGTTTCACCTGACATATTTTCCGGCGCCGTACCGTTTTCATTTCAATGCCCACAACATCATTGTCTTCGGCAGGCAGGATGGGCGGTATCTCATAAGCGACCCCGTCATGGAAAACGTCGAGTCCCTGAGCCGCGCGGACTTGATGCGCGTCCGCTGGGCGAAAGGCATGTTTGAGCCGAAGGGGCGGATGTATTACCCGGTGAAGGTCCCGGCAAAGATTGACCTGCCAGGCGCGATCGTCAGGGGTATCCGCAAGAACTGCTTCGACATGCTGGGAATTCCGTTCCCGTTCCTGGGAGTAAGGGGAATCCGTCATGTCGCCAGAGTGATGAAGAAATGGCCGGAGAAGCTTGGCGAGAAGAAAGCGTCGCTCTACCTTGGCCACTTCATAAGGATGCAGGAGGAGATCGGGACCGGCGGGGGCGGATTCCGCTTCATATACGCATCCTTTCTCCAGGAGGCCTCCGCCGTGCTGGATAATTCGCGTCTCATGGCGCTTTCGCGTGCAATGACGGAAAACGGCGATCGCTGGCGGGATTTCGCCGCGATTGCCGGCAGGATCATCAAGGATCGCAACAGCGAGCATGAATCCTACGCGGCGATGTCCACTATTCTGCTGGAGATAGCGGACAGGGAGCACGGCATTTTCACCGGCTTGAGAGAAGCAATAAAGTGACGACGCCCGCAGTCATAGAGGTCTCAGGACTTACCAAAGTCTACAGGGGCTCCGGAAAGCCGGCTGTCGATCAGCTCAGCTTTGAGGTGCACGAACGGGAGATTTTCGGGCTTCTCGGGCCCAACGGCGCCGGGAAATCGACAACACTGATGGCGCTCTGCGGCCTGTTGAGGTGCGATGCGGGAAGCGTACGCGTCTTTGGCCTGGATGCGGCCAGGCATGGCGACGAGATCCGGAGCCAGATCGGGGTTGCGCCCCAGGATATCGCCCTGTTCCCGGCGTTGACGGCCGCCGAGAACCTCGTCTACTTCTGCCGCATGTACGGCCTTCGCCGCAGCTCGATCCATTCGAACGTGAATCATTTCCTGGAAGAGTTCGGGCTCCTGGACAAGGCAAACATGCGTGTTCAGCACTTTTCCGGCGGCATGAAGCGGCGACTCAACCTGATCGCCGCCCTGTTGCACCATCCGCGCATGGTCATTCTCGATGAACCAACCTCTGGCGTGGACGTGCAGTCGCGGAACATGATCGTGGACTACATGACCAAACTTCGATCAGACGGCGTGACCATTCTGTATTCCTCCCATCTCCTGGAGGAGGCGGAGAGGATCTGCACCAGGTTCGCCATTATCGACGAAGGCCGCATGATCGCGAAGGGGGCGCTGGCCGATATGCTGGCGGCCTCGGGCAGAAACAACCTCGAAGACTTGTTCCTGCACCTCACTGGCAGGGGGATACGCGATTGAAGATTCTGGCGACCATCAAGAAAGAGCTCCTGCTTCTCGTCCGCGACCCGGGCGGCATGGCGCTGGTGTTCATCATGCCGCTGGCCCTTGTTGTCGTGATGGCCGTCATCCAGGACAACACCTTCCGCCAGTTCCAGGAGACAAGGATTGACGTTCTTCTTGTCGATGAGGACCAGGATGATCTTGGCGCGGGCATTGAGGCCTCATTCCAGGAGTCGGGTGGGATACGCATCACCACGCGTGAGAAGAAGGGCGGAAAAGCCCTGACCAGGGACGCCGCGAGGAAGCTGGTGCAGAGCGGGGACTACCAGGCGGCGGTGATTATTCCCGTGGGCGCGACCGCCACCCTGATGGGGAGGATGGACGGCGTCGTGAGGGGACTGCTCGCGCGTGGCGGCCGGGATGCGGTGGAGACGCCCCGTGCCGGCGATGCCGCCGTGCGGGTGGAGATCCTTTTTGATCCGGCGATCAAGGCCAACTACAGGCAAACCCTTTCGGCGGCAGTTGAGAGGATGATTATCGGCCAGCAGGCGGAATGGCTCACGGCCGCCATACAGGAACAACTTGCCGACGGCGGCGGGGAGCCGCCGCCGGGTATTGACCTCTCGCGCATGATCGAGGTGGCCCAGTCCGATGCATCCGGCAAGGAGCGCGAGGGCATGGCCCTCAATGCAGTCCAGCATAATGTCCCGGCCTGGTCCATGTTCGCCATGTTCTTCATCCTGTTTCCACTGGCAGGCAACTTCATCAAGGAGCGGGAGGACGGGAGCATGTTGCGGCTGCGGCTGATCGCCGGCTCGCAACTCCCCGTCGTTGTCGGCAAGTTCCTGTTCTATGCGGCGGTCTGTCTCCTGCAGCTTTCTCTGTTGATCGCCAGCGGCATATACCTGATGCCGCTCGTGGGGTTGAGCAGGCTGGTGATTGGCACGAACTGGGCGGGAGTGATTCTCACAGGTCTGGCGGTGGCGATGGCCGCCACAGGGTACGGCCTGCTCATCGCCGTCTATTTCAGGACCCCACAGCAGGCGCTGTCATTCGGGTCGATATCAGTGGTGATTCTGGCTGCCGTCGGCGGTGTATGGGTGCCGGTGTTTGCAATGCCCCAGATCATGCAGAGCATCAGTCCGTACTCGCCGCTGAACTGGGGGTTGACCGCCTTCAACGACCTGTTCCTGCGTAACGCCTCCACGGTGGATGTACTGCCTGATATTTGCAAACTTGTGTGCTTCTCGGGTGCGGCCATTGCAGGTAGCATCCTGATCCACAAAGCGAGGACCGTTTCTTAGCCGGGGTGCCGATAATGCAGACAATTGAAGAGCTTATTCCTCAACTCAAGACGCAAATCATTGCCCGCCTGAACATGGTAGGCATGACGCCGGAGAAACTCGACGCTGACATACCGCTTTTCGGCGAAGGTGTCGGCCTTGACTCGGTGGATGCGCTGGAACTGATCGTAATGCTCGAGAAACATTACGGCGCGAGGATAGAGGACTCGAAGGTGGCCCGGAAGATACTCGTCAATGTCCGCACCATTGCCCAGTACGTCTACGCCAACCGGACAAAATGAGGCGGCGTGTTTTCATAACCGGTTAGGGTATAATTACCGCCATCGGTAGAAACAGTCCGGAGAACTACGCGGCCCTCCTTGAGCGAAGATGCGGCTACGGCAGGCTTGAAGTCCTCGAAACGGCGCATCGCGATTCCATCTCCTGCTGTGAAATCAAGCTGTCGGACCGTGACTTGTGCGGTCTCGCTTCCGTTCCGGCCGGCGCCGGGCATAGGCGCACGACCTTGCTGGCCCTCATGGCGGCGGTGGAAGTGCTGGCCTCCGCCGGGCTCCGCGATGCCGGGGCGGGCCGCCCCGGAGTCGTGTCGGCGACGGCCTCCGGCGGCCGTCCACTCGTGCAAATGGGCATTGACGAGGTCGCTCCCGATAAATGATAATCGGCGGGCCATGTGGAAACTGCTCAAAGATTTGAACACCCATCGTGATTTGCTTGGAATCATGGTGGGACGCAACCTGAAGATCCGGTACAAGAGGTCCGTTCTGGGATTCTTCTGGAGCCTGCTTAATCCGCTCTTCTTCATCCTCATATACGCGATCTTTCTCAAGATCCTCAAGTGCTACCGTGCCGATGACCTGCTCTTCCTGCCGATGCTGGTCACTGGTGTTATTACCTGGCAGTTCCTCTCGATGTGCCTGAACGACTCGCTCAACAGCATCCTTGGCAACTCCAACCTGGTCGCCCGGAGCGTCTTTCCCCGGATAATCCTGCCTATGTCAATGAGCATAGCCAACCTCGTCAACTTCCTGTTCTCGCTTGTCATCCTCTTCGGCTATGCGGCGTTCCTAAAAGTGGGTGGATTCGCACCCGTGCATTTCCATCACCTGTGGCTGTTGCCGGCGGTCATCCTAACGCATTTTGCGCTGTGCCTCGGACTTGGTCTCATTCTGTCGGCGTTGAACGTGTTCTTTCGCGACACCGAGCATGTGGTTGGCGTCATCCTGCTTGCGTGGTTCTTCCTCACGCCAGTCATCTACTACCTCGAAATGATACCGGTGATGTACCAGCGGCTCGCGTTCCTGAATCCGATGACCGGCATTGTCACGGCGTACAGGACGGCAATACTCGGGGCCGACATCATTGCCCCAAGGCTGACGTTGATGTCGTTTGGTGTGGCGTGGCTGGTCTGCATTGCGGGTATCGCCTTCTTCCAGAAGATAGAAAAACGGTTTGTTGACGAGTTCTAGAGATGAATGACGCTGTCATAACTGTGCAGGGTGTCGGCAAACGGTTCCGGCTGAAGCATCACGCTTCCCGGACCCTGAAGGCTACCGCGCTGGACTTCGTCCGCGGCCGTCGCCGGCCAGCCAGCGAGTTCTGGGCGCTCAAGGATGTGTGTTTCACCGTCAAGCGGGGAGAAACGCTGGGAATCATCGGGGCCAACGGCGCCGGCAAGAGCACCCTGATGGCGCTTATCAGCGGGACAATGCCGCCAACGACCGGAACGATCAGCGCGACCGGCACTATCTCCTCGCTTCTGGAGCTCGGCGCCGGGTTCCACCCGGAACTGACCGGCCGCGAGAATGTCTTCCTGTACGGCGCGATCATGGGCCTGACCCGCAAGCAGATGACCAGGCGCTTCGATACCATTGTCGAGTTCTCCGAACTCGGCAAGTGGATTGACGAACCGGTCAAGCACTACTCATCCGGTATGTACGTGAGGCTGGGTTTCGCGGTGGCCGTTGAGGTGGACCCGGACATCCTGCTGATAGACGAGGTGCTGGCCGTGGGCGATGCCACGTTCCAAAGGAAGTGCCTCGACCGCATGAAGGAGTACCGGACGGCCGGCAAGACGATGATCATTATCTCCCACGATCTGCCCACGATCACATCCGTCAGCGACCGCCTCCTCTTCCTGGAGAACGGGACCGTGCACGGAATCGGCACACCGTCCGGGATGGTGGAGGAGTACCAGGAATTCATCCGTCGCAAGCAGGCGGCAAGTGCGAAGAGAGTGTGGGGCACCCAGGAAGTGATCATTGACGAGGTTGTGCTTGATGCCGGTGACGGCGTCGGAACAGACCAGTTCAGGTGCGGCGGCCCCCTCGTCGCCAGGATCCGGTACACGGCGAAACACCCCGTTCCGGAGCCGGTTTTCGGATTCGCTGTTGCGGACATCAACGGACACGTTGTCTACGGCAACAATACGCAGATCGAGAAATGTGATCTGCCGCGGATCGACGGAAAGGGCGAGATCGCGTTCCGGATCGAGCCGCTGGGGATGTCGCGTGGCACGTACCTGCTTTCGTTCTCGGTTCATTCGGCGGATCACAAGACTAACTACTTCAGGCTCGAAAACACTCACCAGATACATGTCACGGCCGATAAATCCTTTGAAGGCTGCTTCATGCCTTGCCGGTGGAGTACCAAGTAGGGCTTGTCTTATGCGATTGCCCGTAATAGCTGATAGTGCTGAAGTACAAACCCTTGTGCGGCGCGCCCTCGAGGAGGATGTCGGTGGCGGTGACGCGACAACCGCATCCCTCGTGCCTGCCGACGCGGTGGCTTCCGCCTCGATAGTCTCAAGGGGTAACTACGTGGTCAGCGGCAGCACTGTGGCTCGGACTGTCTGCCTGCAGGTTGACGGGCGCCTCAGGGTAAGGATCCTTGCCGGTGACAGCAGGCAGGTTCGGGCCGGTGATGTGATCATGACCATACGCGGACCAGCGGCCTCGATCCTCACAGCGGAGCGGACGGCCCTCAACTTCATGCAGAGGATGACCGGCATTGCCACCATGACCGCCGGCTTTGTCGCACGGGCCAGGTGCTTCGGCGTAAAGATCCTGGATACCCGCAAGACCACTCCCGGGCTCCGTGTGCTGGAGAAGTACGCCGTTCTCTGCGGCGGGGGCACTAACCACAGGATGGGGCTCTACGACAAGGTCCTTATCAAGGACAACCATCGCATACTGTGGAACCGCGCCCATGCCGGCGACCTCGGCGCCGCAGTGAAAGCCGCCAGGAAGAATTCACCAGGGCTCGAAATCGAGATAGAAGTGGAAGACGAGAAGGAACTCGTCAGTGCCCTGGCGGGCCGGCCGGACTGGATCCTGCTGGACAACATGAAGCCTGCCACGATGCGGCGTTGCGTGAAGCTTTGCGCCGGGAGAAGCCGCCTCGAGGCGTCGGGCGGCATCACGGCCGCCAACATCGACGCGGTCGCCCGCACCGGTGTGGATGCCATCTCCCTCGGATGCCTGACGCATTCGGCGCCGGCCGCTGATCTTTCACTGGAGTTCTAGGGATGAGCTTCGTCATACTCGTCGATGCAGGGAATACATCGGTGAAACTGGGGCTCTCAGCCGACGGCCGTATTGCGCGCCGGGGCCGCCTGCCGACGGCGTCGTGCAAACCCGCCGCGATCCGGAAAAGCCTCGAGCGCCTGGTGGGGAGGCGGAGCACAACCGCGGCAGTCTTCTGCTCAGTGGTGCCGCGGGTGAACGCCCCCTGGCTGCGTGAACTCCGGCGGCTGGTCGGGAAAAATGTTATCACAGTTTCACACCGCGTGAACCTCGGCCTGAAGCTCCGTTACCCGAGGCCGGGGACGATCGGTGCGGACAGGCTGGCCGACGCCTGCGGCGCGGCGTGGCACCACGGCGTGCCGGCCATCGTGGTCGATGTCGGCACTGCAACGACGCTTGATGTGGTCTCCGGCGACCGCGAGTTTCTCGGCGGCGTCATTGCACCGGGACCGGCGATCATCGGCGAGTGCCTCGCGGAGAAGACCGCGCTGCTGCCAAGGATCCGCGCCGGCGGCACTTGCGGCGGCATAGGGAAGAGCACAGCCGGCGCCATGCGTATTGGCGTTGTCGTGGGTTATCGCGGCCTCGTGCGCGAGCTGACGGGACACCTGCTGAAGACCACGGGGAAGCATGGGGTCAGGCTCTGCGCAACGGGTGGGTACGCCAGGAAGGTGCTGCGCGGACTCGGAATGCCGTTTGTCATTGATCCCGACCTCACCCTTCGCGGCTTGTGGCGGATTTACGAGCTTAACTGCGGGTCGGAAAAGACAGACCGGAGAAAACAATGAAGAACGCGTTTGCCGTGATAATGGCGGGTGGCCGCGGTGAGAGGTTCTGGCCGCTCAGCACAACAGCCAGGCCCAAACAGATGCTGTCTCTTGTCGGCGGCAAAGCGCTCATAGCGATGGCTGCCGAGCGGCTTCGCGGACTGATCAAGCCCGAGAATACACTTGTCATCACAACGGCGGATCTTGTGCCGGGCATCCGCAAGTGCCTCAGGTCGATTCCGGCTGGAAATATCGTGGGTGAGCCGGTAGGGCGGGACACTGCGGCGGCAATTGCACTGGCGTCGGCCCTTGTCCGCAGCCGCTCACCGGATGGCGTCTTTGCCGTGCTGACGGCGGATCAACTCATCAGCCCGGCTTCCAAGTTCCGGAAGACGCTCAAGTACTGCATGGATGCTGCCGCGCGTGATGAGGTGCTGGTCACTATTGGCGTCGCGCCTGACAGGCCTGCCACCGGGTATGGTTACATAGAGGCCGGCAGGCAGGTTGCCACCGGCGGCAGCCTGAAGCTGTTCCGCACTGTGCGGTTTGTCGAGAAGCCGGACCTGAAGACCGCGCGGAAGTATCTGGCGACGGGCAGGTATTTCTGGAACTCGGGCATGTTTGTATGGACCGTTGATGCGATCCAGAATGCCCTGAAGCATTATACCCCTGGGTTGTTCGAGATGGCGCGCAGGCTTGAACCGCTGGCCGGTACCGGCAAGTTTCAGGGGGCGCTTGCAAGGGAGTACGGCAGGCTGCAAAAGATATCGATCGATTACGCGGTGATGGAGAAGGCCGGGAACATACTGGTCGCCAGGTGCGATTTCGCCTGGGACGATGTCGGGACCTGGGCTTCGCTTGAGCACCACTTCAAGCAGGACAAGGACGGGAACATCAGGATCGGCTGCGGCGAATGTGTCGACAGTGGCGGGAATATCGTTGTGGCGGGCGACAGGCTTACCGGCCTGATCGGGGTGAGTGACCTCATCGTTGTCCAGGCGCCCGGCGCGACGCTGGTCTGCCGCAAGGACAGGGCGGAGGACGTCAAGAAGCTTGTGAAACTGCTGCGTGAGGCAGACACCTACCGGGAGTTGCTCTAGACAATGCCGCGCCTGCTTGGAATAGACTACGGTACACGCCGGATCGGCCTCGCCCTGAGCGACGAGACTGGCATCATAGCCATGCCCCTCGGCACTGTTGTAGTCGGCAACCCTGAAAAGGCTGTCCTTGCCATCAAGGCGACATGCGTCGAGAAGCAGGTCGCGTGGATTGTCCTTGGCCTGCCGTTGAACATGGATGGCACGTCCGGCTTCGCCGTCAAGGGTGTGACCGAGTTTGCGGATACCCTGCGCGCTGCAACAGGTTTGCGTGTCGAGATGTGGGATGAGCGGCTGAGCACGGCCATGGTCGAGCGGATGCTGGTGCAGGCCGACACCAGGAGGGAGAAGCGCAAGAATGTGCGCGACCAGCTCGCCGCCCAGGTGATTCTGCAGGGATACCTCGATCGTACCAACAACGCCAATCCTGCCTGAGGGCCCGGGTGACCCGATACAAGATAGTTCTGGGATACGACGGTTCGGCGTACGCCGGCTGGCAGATTCAGCCGGGCCATTCCACTGTGCAGGCAACGCTTCAGGATGCCATCTTCCGAGTTACCACCGAGAAGGTCATAGCCCACGGCAGCGGCCGTACCGACCAGGGCGTACACGCCCGCAGGCAGGTCGTGCACGTGGACCTTGAAAGGGACGGCGACGTTGTGACCGCCCTCCGCAAGGGGCTCAATGCGGTGTTGCCGCCCGATATCAGGGTTGATCAGGTCAGGCGCGTGAGGAGCGATTTCGACGCCAGGCGCAGTGCGATCAGGAAGGAATACCGCTACTTCATCTGGAACGGGCCGGTGGTGCCCCCGTTCCTGCGGCTCTACAGGACACAGATCAGGGATCCTCTCGACGTTGCGGCCATGGCCAGGGCCGCGAGGCTCCTCGAGGGTAAGCACGACTTCGCCGCGTTCACGGCCAATCCCAATCGCTTTGTCGAAACCACGGTGCGTCACCTGAGCCGGCTTTCGGTCACGCGGCGGGGTTCGGAGATTGTCATTTCGGCGACAGCCGACGGCTTTCTGTACAAGATGGTGAGGAGTCTCGCGGGCTTCCTGATCCGGGTAGGCGAGGGCGCTGTTCCGCCTGAAGGCGCAAGAGTCATTCTGCACTCCCGGGAACGGACTGCCAGGGTTCCTACCGCACCGCCACAGGGGCTCTTCCTATGGCAGGTGACGTACCCCCGGCACTGATGAGTCGTTCGCATCGGCCTTCGGCCGGGCGTCCCGCACAACTGTCCTGCCGCCTGCATACAGCAGGGTCAGCAGAATGGCGAGCACCACAAATAGCATCCCGAGCATGATCTTGGCCGTAACCACATTGCGCTTACTCCACCGCAGTAGCGAACCGGTGCCAAGGCCGAGGTACGTTGCCACGAAGACGGCCGCGAGCGGCACGATGAACATGATGTTGTAGAGCAGCAGGTACACCCACGCCCTGGCAGTGAGCTCCGGGCTGGTGCCGCTGTCCTCAATGATGAGAGTCAGCGTCGGGATATAGAGCTGACCGGTGCATACGCTCTCCAGGGCAGTCACGGCCGAGCCAGCCAGGAATCCGCCAATCGCCAGCCCCGGGCCAGCCAGCCCGAGGCGCATTACCCGGTGCATGCTGGTCCTCATGCCGTCCGGAATTCGGAGGAGTACATCGGACGGATTGCCGCTCCTCTTGAAGCGGTACGCGTCCCTGAACGACAGGCATGCCAGTATCACGAGCGCCGACACCATGCCCGCTTCCACGGCGAGGCGCAGCCACTCGAAGCCGGTGAGAAAGCGCAGCGTCCGCAGGAGACCGAACCCGAGTGCTGTGTAGGTGAGGAATGTCCCGGTGCCGAAAGCCAACCCCATTATGAGCAGCCCACGTGCCCGGACCCTAGCTACCGCCAGCAGGCTCATAAAGAACACCAGGGTCGAAATGGCGCATGGATTCAGGCCATCGATCAAGCCGCTGCCCAGTACGGCCGGAAGGGTGAATGTCCTCATTCGATCCGCCAGAAGCGCCGGGCTTCCTGCTCCTGCCGGCGGGGTGACAATCGGCAACTTGTGTACCGGCGGGCCGGCGAGTTGTTGCTGGACGCATTCCTCGATCGTGGTGATCAGCCGGGTTTTGATGGCCTTCAAGCCATTCAGTGCGATCCGTCCATTGACGATCATACAGACGGCTTCATCCCCCTTCACGTCGAGCTGGACCTGGTATGCCGCCAGGAGAAGGTAGTTCGACTTGACGCCGGTGTCGAAGTACCTGAGCTGATAGAAGCCCTCGCATCGCGCCTCGAGTTCCGGCAGGACCTCATTTGACACGATCAGGCATTCCCTGCACCCAGGCTGGTAGAAATAGGCGATCACAACCGGATCAAGCGCAGGGATAGCAGCACCCATGTCGTCGTTGGCGGTGATCGGACCACGGCCCGGGGCGGCGCACCAGGCGCGCGCAGGAATGAAAAGCGCGCCAGAGAGCATCATCAGCGCCACCAACGGTATCGATAGGATCTTCATCTTGGTCATGCGATGTCCCAGGCCGCGGCACGGTATACGTGCCATGGGTCTCACCGATAACACGGACGGGTGGCCGTGGCAATTCCCTTGTTGTGCCCCGGAGGCGCCCCGCCCGCCGCACTGCCCCCCCGCGGGGACATACCTCCTATCGGCCAGCATTTCTGCAACAATCTGACCTGTCGCAGCATGTGGGGCGGGCGAAGCGGTGGATGGTGTGGAAGTGGACTGGGTGGACGGAGTGGGCTGGGTGGCCGGGATGAGGACAGCCAGGCTCCTGCGGATCCTTGGCTGTGCACGTGACCTTCCAGTGGCTACGCATCCATCGCCAACTGCCTCGCGAACTCAATCGCTCCTGGCCTCAGCGTCAACTTCACCGTCAACTGCATCGAGCCGCCCCAGCACGGCAGCCGCCAGCCAGCGGCCTGCCATCTGCTGCCGCTCGCAGCTACATGCCGTTGCTGTCACATGAGGCTGTCGGGCCACAATTCACGTCACTCTGTGCCACAAGAAAAGGCATACAGTGTGGCGCCGCGCAGCCGGAATCGTAAGCGTATCGGCTGCCCGGTCCGCCCGGCCAGGCCGCCGGTTTCCCAGCGAATCGGCTGCGCGAAGTGGTTGCCGGTCAGGCTGGCGCTGGTGGCGAGCACGCCGCCATCCGTGCCGAGTGCCTCGACGGTGAGTGAGCCGCATGCGGCGTCGACGTTCACGTGCAGCTCCCCGCCGGGATACACGACCGGCCGGGTGACCAATTCGCCAGCGGGATCGAGCGGCAGGCGGGTGTAGCCGCCCCAACGGTCGCGGGGCAGGGTTGCCAGGCACCAGAAGCCCCGGCGCCAGCCGCGGATGGTGCCGTCGTTTCCGCAATAGTACAGGCGGATCTCATCACCTACGACCACCGGTGCCAGGGCGCTGAAGATGCAACCGCTGTCCATTGACCCGGGGGCGCCGCGAGGAATCAGGCAGCGCCCGGGTGCAAACCGGGTCCAGGTTCTTGTGTCTGTGCTCACACCGAGTTCCACGTCCACCGTCCCATCGCCCCAGCCGTCCGGTGTCGTCACAGTGTGCAGGAGAGCCAGGTACAGGTTCCCGTAGCGGAACGGCACATGCGTGTGAACTTCTACGTCGGGGCTGTAGGTGGTCACTTCCGGATTCGTCCAGTGCTCGAAGTCCTCGCTCTCCATGCGGAGCTTGAGACGGCGGCGCCCTTCGCCGGAGCTCCATGATTGCGTGAAGGCGACGTAGCGGCCCAGGTCCGGGGCATGAAGCCATGCGTTAAGCGTGTCGCCCCAGCCGATTCTGCCATCGTTCCAGGCTTCCGGCGGCAGGACCCGGTGCGGAAGCTCCCAGGAAAGCCCATCGGCGGAGTAGCTGACGGCAACCCCCATCTCGCCCCCGCCGTGCGGGGCGGCGCCGATCATCTTGAAACGGCGGGCCGGATCGGTTTCGCGGTCGTCATGCCGGATGCCGCAGCCGATCACGCCGCGCATCCACGAGGTCGGATGGCGGTCCGGATCGCGCAGCAGGATGTTGTTCCGGCTGCTGCCCATGTACTCGACACGGTTCAGGCATGGCCGGGTCCAGTGAATGCCGTCGTCGGAATACGCGTAGCACAAGGCGAACTCCCGGTATTGCCCCGGCGTGATCACATGATACTCCCGCGCGGGCGGCCAGGCAGGCACGTTCCAGGGCTCGCTGCCGACGTCGGATGTGAGCGAGTCGTGGATAAAGGGGGTGTACCAGAGATGCGTGCGGCCGGTTGCGGGGTCATGCCACACGCTCGGTTTCATGTCGTCCCAGCGTGGCTCCCAGGGAACGTCCTCCCGCAGCAGCGGATTCTCTGCGGCCTTGGCCACCGTGCCCACGACCGGCTCGAGCAACTTCATCTCCTCAATCAATCCCGGCTCAATCAACAGGCGAGTGTTGTTCATTCGATGCTCCAGTTTGTGACACCGCGAAGGGTTCGCTCCACGTCTATGCCGACAGAGGTCTTCCCGCCGCACAATTGCCTGCGCTTGCGCCGCCATCGACCCGGTTGCGCGGTGTTCCGGAGGTGATCTGCTCCCAGCCATTGTAGATCGTGGGCGTGTTCCAGCGCTTGAGTTGCAGCATTTCCGCGTCAGTCAGTGGTATATGTGATTTCCTTTCCGAAGTGTCCAGCCTCAGGAGGCTTCGATTCGGAAGCCGTACAGATCCGCATTTCTCACGTAGAACCGCAAGCGCACGGGATGGCCCTGCAAGGCGGCGGTGTCCGGCCGGCGCCGCCACCGCACTGGCTGTTCCACCCCGTTGCCCTGGACCGGCGTGCAGTCATGGAACGAGAAACCCTCCTCCACGGGTGCGGAGTGGATGTCGTCGATGCCCCCGGCGGGTGCGGCGGCGATCTCAACGCGGATCTCGCCGTGCGAGGCATCGGCGTTGAGCCGCAGGCCTCCGGGCGGCAGGAGCATGGGACGGGTGTAGAGGATGGCCGGATACGTGCCCGTGGATATGCTCACGTAGCGGTCGCGCGGGTAGGAGGCCAGTGCCGCGTTCCACCCCGTGGTCCGGTCCTTGTAGTAGGGCGTCCGGTCATGCAGGCTCTCCAGATGGTCGCCGTTCTTGGCCATGTAGTAGAAATGGTCCGTCTCACCGACTGTGATCGGGGTGCCCGTGTAGGCGCACCGGTCGAAGTCGTCATCATTCGCGCCGTGCGGGAGCCAGGCCTGTCGGTTGGCGACGCGGTTCCAGGTGTGCCCGCCGTCGCGGCTGGTGACCAGTCGGAGGTCGGTCGTGCCTTTCCGTGTGCAGTAGTTCGGCAAGTCGTAGGCGAAACGGAAGTTCTCTTTCTCGATGAACGGCGGCATGTAGTCCGGGCTGGTGCGGTCGGAGTGGAACACTGCCATGAAGCCGAGCCAGAGGTCGCCCTTGCGGATCACCTGGATCTCCATGAACTCGTCGTAGTGCTCCAGGGTGTGCGGATCGAGGGCGTCGGGATACAGCACGCCTCGCGACTCCCACGTCTTGAAATCCTTCGACCAATGCCTGGCGATGTCGCGCGCGGGAAACCACCGGGGCGCCGTGCCCTGCATGAACGCGATCCATTCCCCGTTGAGATCGTCCCAGCCGGTGAAGTTGCCGAAGCCGCGCGGAGACATCCGGCCGTTTATCGGCATCAGCTTCCGCTGCCAGTCGGGATCATGGACGAAGTCCGGAAACTCCGCGGCAAAGTAGAGCCCGCCGGGGTTCCGGGCCTGCGCGTGGTGGGATCGGCCCGCGGGTGTTCCCTGGCCAGTCCGCGTCCGCAACAAGAACCGTCGCGCTGGATCGGTGACGTTGCCGTCGCGCCCCAGGTCGCGGATGAAGTCGAACGGTACGCCGCAGTTGTTCTCGCGGGTCCTGCCGCTGATCTTGCCGTCCCGGAACACGGGTGTCTCGCACAATAGCAGGGCCGGCCGCTCCCAGTGGATGCCGTCCGAGCTGGTCGCATACGCCCACTCGGTGGCCGCGCCGAGGTCCGCGGGGTCCCCCTTCCAGCCCTGCGAGGCATGAAAGGCCTCGATTTCCGGATCCAGCCAGTTGACGCGGTAGATGGCGTGGAACCGGCCGTCATCGTAGACGGGCTGGAACATGCCGATGCCGTGTTCCCAAGGTTGGCGGTCGGGAAACAGGATGCCGTGCTTGCGCGGCTGGCGTATCCGCTGGTCGAAGCCGGTCGCGCGTTCAATCAGGGAATCGTCCAGGAAGAGCTGCCAGTGTGACGTTAGGTGAGTCGCCTTCATTGTGGTCGTTCTCTCCCGCCTTTCCGGTCGCGTTCATTCTTCCAGAGTAACATGCTCTCAGCATCAACAGGGGGGAAGCGTTGCATACATTATCGCTTTTGACAAGGATCAGGAAAGGCAACGGGTCATCAAACGGTCCTGATGGGGACACCCATCTCCTGGGCTGAGGGATGTTGAGGGGCTGCGCCGCCGTTGGTTCAAAAGGCGAAAGTGGAGCCAGCTTCCGGGCTCGAACCGGAGACCTGCTGATTACAAATCAGCTGCTCTACCAACTGAGCTAAGCTGGCAATGCTGCGGATAGCGGGGCCGATGAAGGTCCCGCAGGCCAGGGTGTGTCATCGCTCCAATTGCCTGTGCGGGGGCGATGCCTGTCACCCAATGGCCGCTCCATATACGACAGAAGCGAGAGTCGATACAAGGCAAAACACAGCATTGGTGGGCAATGGCCGCATAGCAAAGCGAGGGTCGTGGCTGGTTTTGGGCTGGAAGCAACGGCGATAGCCGGTCCAGCGCATGGGTGTGGTGGTCCCGGCGGGAGATGAAAGATTGCACTTGCGAGCGAAAAGTCTCGACTTTGGTCCGGCTTTGAATACTAATTGCAGGCACAGCGAACGTTATTCCGGGCTGCAGAGATGCCGGACAGTCAACGTTGCCCCGGTAGCTCAGTTGGACAGAGCACAGGATTCCTAATCCTGGGGTCGCGCGTTCAAGTCGCGCCCGGGGTACCAGCGGCTTCGTGAAAAGGTAGTATCGATTGATGAGTGGTTCATCGCCAGAACGCCTCGGTCTCCTTGGGGGCACGTTCAACCCGTTTCACATCGGCCACATGATCCTTGCGCAGGACGCCTTCGAGCAGCTCGGGCTTACACGTATCCTGTTCATTCCCTGTGCCAGTCCGCCGCACAAGATCTGTCGCGGCCTCGTCCCGGCCCAGCACAGGCTCGCGATGCTGGAGGCGGCGATCGATGGCGACGAACGCTTTGCCGTGTCGGACATAGAGATCAAGCGTGGCGGCTCGTCCTATGCGATCGATACAGTGAGGGAGGTCCGCAACCAGTGTCCGGGCGCGACGATCCACTTCATAACCGGCTCCGACAGTCTTCCTGAGCTGCACCTCTGGAAGGATATCTATGATCTGCTCGGGCTGTGTGAGTTCAGCATATTCGAACGGCCGGCGAGCCCCGGAGCGGCGGAAGCCAAGGATGCCCTGCGGATCAAACCGCCGTGGCGGGAGAAGATTCTAGCGGGTGTGACACGCGGGCACAGGATGGAAGTATCGTCTTCGGAACTTCGCCACAGGATTGCAGAGGGGCTCAGTATACGTTACCTTGTTCATCCGGCGGTGGAGATGTATATTACCGAACACCGGTTGTATGGCGGATAGGTGGACTACAGATGGGAGAGGGCAGACACAGATGAAGAAGATTGATGCGAAGAACAGGAAGCAGAAGAAGCCGGCCAAGAAGGTCTCTGCCAAGGCGCCCAAACAGAGGGTCCGGTCCACGCGCAAGAATGAGCCGCCGTCGCCGGCCCATGCCCTGGCGAAGCAGATTGTTAAGATCCTCGAAGAGAAGAAGGGGGTCGATCCGGTAATTGTGGACGTGAGGGGCGACTCAAACGTGACGGACTACTTTGTGATAGTGTCCGGCCACAACGCGCCCCATATCGGGGCAATGTCGGACGAGGTACAGATTAGGCTGAAGGAGCTTGGAACGCAGTGCTACCGGAAGTCCGAGCAGGCCGAATCCGGCTGGATGGTCCTGGATTACGTTGATGTCGTCACGCACATTCTGCTGGTTGAGAGCCGGAAGTACTACGCGATTGAAGATCTCTGGGCTGCTCATCCTCGCCAGGAATAGTTTCTTCGTTGTCAGCCTGCTCTTCCGCCGCGAGGCCCTCGACCTGAAGTATGTGTGCCGCCAGAGCCCGCATATCTGGGTATATATCCCCGTGGGCAGCCGCCTCGGCGGCTGCTGATTCGTCTTCCGCCACCATGGCCATGATTGTGCCCATCTGGGATACTCTCAGGCCATGTGCCGCGGATCCCAGGCGGGTGTGCACCACGGCCAGCAGGCTGACTCCGGCGGCGACGACCATGAATCCTGCAGCCACGGCCAGCAGGCGCCTGGCCGTAAAGGTGAATATGTACGACGGTCGCCTGTCGGTGACGAGCCGGCCCTTCGCGAGGATTTGCTCTATGGTGTCGTGCGACGGCATGGAATCCGGCGCGGCACGCTCCACAAGGCGGACGATGGCTTTCATATCCGCCATGAAGCCGCGGCAGTCGCCGCATTCCGCCAAGTGGCGTTGAAGGGCGGCTTTCCCGTCGGCGGGCAGTTCACCAGAGCTCTCAAGAAGCATTTCCTGCCTGGCTGATTCACAGTTCATCTTCTGTTCCCTTCGTTTTGCTGAATACATCGCGCAGCATGAGCCGCAACTTGCTCAGGCCGTACTGCATTCTCGCGAGGACCGTGTTGACTGATACGCCCTGTATCCCGGCGATCTCCTTGAATGACATATTCTCATACACGCGCATCAGGAAGACTTCCCGCTGCTCCAGCGGCAGGGCATCCAGCGCTGCCGCGACCTGCGCCTCGATATCCAGCGTCGCCACGTGTCCGAACGGGTCCGGTCCTGCGCTGATCAGCATGCTGGCCATGCTCAACCCTGTTTCCTCATCCATGTCGTCGAGGCTCACGACGTTTGCCCTTGTCCTGCGCCACCTGTCTATTGACAGGTTGTGTGCGATTCGCATGAGCCATGACAGAAAGCGCTCATCCTTGTATTTGTCCATCCCGTTGATTGCGCGAAACCACACCTCCTGGAACATCTCCTCAGCCTCGTCATTTTGCCTAGCCAAGCTCATGATGAAACGGAAAAGGCCAGGCCCGTGCCTCGACAACAGCTTCTCGAGGGCAGTTGCATCGCCACGTCGGTGCTGCTCCACCAGGAATTTGTCACTTTCACCAGCAATGGCGTCTTCCATGGCGAAGTTACCAACCCTCTTTCTGCAGCCTCGCAGTCAGTAAACGGCTGCACTCACGCTTATGTGCCGCAGGAGTCCTTTTTGGCATCATGCTCCTGCGCAACGAGTTATGTCGGACAGGTCCATCGGCAAGCCCCCCCCGGGAGCCTTTCAACAGATCATTCCGTATATATGTATAACGCACAGACCTACCAATTTATTGTAAGGTTTCGAAAGTTTTTTTTGCCGGGACGTGGTGGATCGCAGCCGCGCGGGCCCGACTTCTAGAAAAACCACGTCATAATCCAGGCCCAGACGGCGCGCGAATCATCCAAAAGGAAGACGGCGAATGTTCGGGTGCTGGCTGGTGTTACGACCAGGATCCAGGCGCCTATTTCAAGCACGTTCACCAGGTAGATGAAAGCGAGGGAGAAGACATGCCCGTACTCGGCGATATCGGTTTGGTGTCCCAGGATGGCGCTGATGGTAAATGTGAGATGAAATGACCATGTGAGGCCGACCATGAAGAGCCATACCCACTCGTATTCGGCGGTGTTTACAAAAAGGGAAAGCAGGGCGTACACGAGAATGACGATGACGGTGTACAGCGGGAAGAAGTACGGGGCGAGGGTGATGAGGATATTGCTTTTCGATACCACCACGCTGCCGCTCTCCTTCGCGAGAGAAATGCCGCGGACCTCCGCCCCCATGAGGGACGCCCAGAGGGCGTGGGTGAGTTCATGAGCCAGCACATAGCTGCGGACAGGCCGTGGCAGTGCGAAATAGACAACGAGCCACAAGCCCAGGCCTGCCAGCAGGGCCCAGATGGAAACGGGCAGGACGAGGATGGATTCTGGGCGGAGAGAGCCGATGAGTGACACAACGGCCCAGGTCGCGGCAGCGCAGAACGGCAGAAGCCCCAGGCCGCACGCAAGAAGCAGGATCTTCAACAGCAACCTTGTCATGTCAACAGTCCAGATTCGTATTGACTTAGTGACCTTAATCGGTACTATTCCACCACTTTTGAATTGGTCAGACAATACCTAAAGGAGTTCAAAGCGATGCCCCATACAAAGAGCGCGGCAAAGAGAATGCGGACCTCAGAAGAGGCCCGCCTGAAGAACAGGGCGGCAAAGAGCGCGGTCAGCAAGGCAAAGAAGGCGGTTGTTGCCGCCATTGCCGAGGGAGACGCGAAGAAGAAGGCCCAGGCAATGAGTGCTTTCTTCTCGGTAGTGGACAAGGCTGCGAAGAAGGGCATCATTAAGGCCAATACCGCCAGCCGGAAGAAATCGCGAGCCGCCTTGCTGGTCAAGAAGAGCGCGTCTCACCAGGCTTCCACTACAGCGCCGACAACCGCGTGAGCCAGATCCAGCGCAGCGGCGGGAATTGCCCGTCGCTTTGCGCTTGCCAAGTCGCCGGACGGCGCAAAATCGGTCTTTCCGCTCAATCTAGTGTAGGTTGAAATAATTGCGCCGTTCCTGCCGCTTTTCAGGACTGCATTCGCGCTGATCACGAGCCGGAATTCCAGTGTCTCTGTGGCCCTGTCCTTGGAATACCGCAAAGGTTCCAGCCTGAAATCCACCATGGTCATCTCAAGAACCACATCGGCCTTGTCCATGTCGGCGAGACTCAGGCTGCCATCCTTCTGAAATTCGCGGACAGCGGCAGTTGTGGCGATGGTTTCGAGCCCGGGTTCGGCTGTCTGGTTTACGGCCGGCCTGACGCATATGGAAGTTATGTCCGGCGGCAGGCTGGTTCCCAGCCGATAGCCCTGGCACCCAGCCAAGCCGATCATCATGACGGCCACGGTGGTGAGCCATGCCATTGAGCGGGCATCAGGCAGCAGCCGGCGGTTGCGCGCAGGCGCAGCAGCTGTTTGGGTCACTCTAGCGGTCATTGTCATCACCTGAAATACCGCCCGAGATGTGCTTGTGTTCGCTGTCCGTCCCGGGTTCGGGTTGGGTTTTCACGGTGCCGGCCTCGTCGCCGAGTTCTTCAATCCTGAGCTGGGCGATCCGCGCCTGCGGCGCGTCGGGGAACTTGTTCATGAAATCCTTATAGGCGATGACTGCGGCCTTGGCGTGATTGCCCTTATCGTAGAATACCGCGCGTTCGTAGGCCATTTTGGTCAGCCGTTGCAGGATGTCGTTAAGGTACCCGGCGGCGTCGCCCGCCGCCGCATGATCGGGATAGGAGCGCAGGAATCTCTGGAAATGTGCTCTCACCGCAAGGAGACCGCGTTCCTCGTTCGGACGGGTCTTTGCGATGACGTAGAGGCAGTATCCCTGCTGGAAGGCGGCATCAGCCGCGACTTCGCTTCGTGGATAGTTCTGCTGCACCAGTTCGTAAGCGTCGGCGGCCAGGTCGTAGGCCTCGAGATTTTCGTGTATCCAGCCGATATTGAACTGCGCCTTTGGTGTGCCGCTCCACTGTGGGGCATTGATGACAACCCGCTCAAACAGGGGGAGTGCGGTCGAATAGCCCGCGGAGCCCGGCAGAATACCGAGGATTTTGCTGCGGGACGTCATTATGGCGTTCGCGATGCGGAACTCACTCTCCAGCACATCAGCATACTGGAACTGCCCAGGGTAGTACTGGATAAGGTACTCATATTCATCGAAGGCGGCGGCATAGTCGCCGGCGGCCTCCAGGATGCGGGCGTATTCAAGTTGTGCGACAGAGGCCTGGGTTGAATCGGGCCACCGTTGCACGAGGGTGTTGTACTGCTTTGCCGCTTCAGAACGCTTCCCGGCGTTCTTGAGCGAGCCGGCATAGGCGAGTTGTTCTGCGGGCGTTTGTTTCTTTGGCCGCGAAAACATGCTGGACTGCTTCTTCTCCACCTTTGAGGGAGCGGCAGGCTTTTCGGCGTCCGCGGCTGGCGAGGAAGTCGCTGCAACGGCAATAATCAGAGCCAGAATACTGGGGGACAGTCGCATAATGTGTGACAATAGCGCAGGGGTTCGCGCTGCGTCAAGTCTGGTGATCTACGGCCTGACTCCAGGGTGCCCTAAGCGTCTCACACGTTGTCGGCAGCCTCGTTTTCGGGCGGTGTATTCGCGGTGTGCGGTCGAATATGGTTGCATGCGGAACGGAACGTCGGCTATTTGTCTACCCGTGCGCCTGCTGAACAGATACATACTGAACAATTTCGTGATCACGTTCACGATCACTCTGGTCGTGGTGACGTTCATCATGAGCCTTGGCGCGTTGGCGCAGATCTCCGACAAGCTTGCGCGCGGCTTTCCGTGGGAGCCCATGGTCGTGGTCTTCCTGTCGGCAATTCCCATGGTGCTCCCGTTCGCCATTCCAATCAGTTCGATGACAGCGAGCCACCTGGTCTTCGAGCGGATGTCGGCTGACGGCGAAATATCGGCGATGCGGGCCTGCGGGGTGAGTATCTGGCAGATCATATCGAGGCCGATGCTTTTTGCGCTGCTGCTCTCGTGTGTCTGCCTTTACATCAACTCGGAACTTGTGGCCAAAATGCACTACCTGCACCGGCAGACCATATACAAACACAAGGGAGAGATTGTCCGTGCGCTGCTCACGCCCGGCAGGTTTGTGTACGGGATCCCCGGCTACGCAATATACGTGGGCTCATGTGTTGCCGACAAGAACCCGCGCAGTTTTCGGGTCAGCGACGTTATCATCTACGACGACAGGCCGGGCAAATTCGGTCAGGAGACCAGGGCCGGGGCCGGCGTCATTGAAATGGACGAGGCTGGCAAGACCATGACAATTGTGCTGAGCGGCGGCGTTACGGTGAATCCGCTTGTACCCGGACGTCCCGGGGCCGTGCTGATAGAAGGGTCATGCACCTACGTGGTGGACCTCGGTTATCGCATGGGGACTGAGTACAGGAAGCGCATGCCCGACCGGACTGCGAGCGAGTTGATCGACGACATGATGAGCACGCACAACAGTCCCGCCTACAGGATGTCGCTGGCCGTGGAGTTAAGCCAGCGCATTGTCATATCGCTTTCCTGTGTGGCGTTCGTTCTTCTCGGCATACCACTGGGGTTAACGACCCGGCGGACGTCGGCCACTTCAGGTATAGTGATCAGCCTGCTTGTGGTGTTCTGTTTCTACATGTGCATCCTGCTGGTGGACTCGCTGGCGACACGCCACGAGCTAAGGCCAGACCTGCTGATGTTCACGCCGGTTGTGGCGTCACTGGGCCTTGGTCTCGTCCTGCTCCGCCGGGTAAGGTGAAGAACCCCGCTACTTGGCGAGTTCGTCACGTTTGCGGACGGGCACATACGTCCGCCCCACGGCGCCGCCGTACATGGCCCTGGGCCGGAAGATCCGGTTATTTCTGAGGTATTCCAGGATCCTTGAGGTCCACCCTGAGACGCGGCTCACCGCGAAGATCGGCGTGAACATCGCGTCTGGGATGTTAAGAGCGCTGTATACCATTCCCGAGTAGAAGTCCACGTTCGGGAAGATCCCCTTCCTGCCGAGGTTTGTTATGACCTCTCGCTCAAGGCCGACAGCGGTCTTGTAGAGCCGCCATGCGTCGGTATTGCGCCGGCACAGATGCTTGGCTAGTGGCCCGAGTATCCGCGCGCGCGGATCGTAGACCTTGTAGACGCGGTGCCCCATTCCCATGATGCGCGATTTCCGGCTGCGGGCCTTCTCGAACCATGGTTTCACGTTGGCGGGCGACTCGATCTGCTTGAGCATCTTGAGGACCTGCTCGTTCGCGCCGCCGTGCAGGGGCCCAGTCAACGCGCCGATACCGGCACCCACCGACGAATAGATGTCGGAAAGCGTCGAGGCGACCACGAGTGCGGCGAAAGTGCTGGCATTCATGCCATGGTCGGCGTGGAGGATGAGGCAGACGTCCATTATCCGCTCCTCCTCGGGTGTCGGGCGCCGGCCTGACATCATGTAGAGGAAGTTGGCGGCGTGGCTGAGCTTGGGGTCTGGTGCCAGCGGCAGGTGGCCGCCGCGAATCCTGGCGATTGCAGCACCGATAGACGCGAGGCCGGCGATAAGGCGGTAGCTGGCCTCGACGATCCGTGACGAGATCTCCTCGCCGTTGAATTCGTAGATCGCGTGCTCCTCGCCTTTCGGCACGGTTTCCATGGCGATGGAGTCCTCGTCTGAGCCGATGAATCGGCCCTCCTCGGCCTTGGCGGTTTCAGGCTCGAGCTCGGTAAGCTTGTAGCGCATCAGGTTGGTCCCGAGCCGCAGCGCACCCATGGTCGACATTTCCTCGATGGGGAAAGTCATCAGGTGGCGCAGGGTGTCTGGAGCGCTCCGGTATCCGATGAGGATCTGCTTGAACTCCTTGAGCTGGGCCTCGGTGGGGAGATTGCCCTTCATGAGGAGGTAGCACACTTCTTCAAACGTTGAGTACGCGCACAGGTCGAATATGTCGTAACCGCGGTAGCACAGGGCGCCCTTTGACCCGTTCACGTAGCCGACTTTGGTCGCACACGCTATTGCGCCTTCAAGTCCAGGTCCGACCGTGCAATGCACAGGCCATTCCACGGAAGTCACCACGGTCGAATCGGGTTCGTTGCCGGTCTCATCCCGTGCTTTGCTGGCTGCCTCTAGAATCAGTTTTGTGATCGCCCTTGTCTTGGTATGCACTTTGCCGAGCCTCCGTGGGGGCGAAGCTGCCGTGCAGGCATACTCGGTCGCTCCCAATGGCGGTGTCTATTACATTCTTGCCGGCTATGATGCAAGCAAATGCCTGAGGGAATTTTGCGGTTCCATGAGATGCTGGAAATTGTCGTTGTGATGGAATACTGCCTGAGTTTTCTGGTGGCCTGCCCTGACCGGACCTGCTAATGTGACAATCTCTGGTTTTCTGGGCCGCTCCGTTTGTCTTGTTTCGTGGAGGGGGAAGTCGGACTGTGAGTCTCATACTCCTCATACTAATCGCAGCGTTGGTGTTCGAGTACATCAACGGGTTTCATGACTCGGCCAACTCGATTGCGACCGTGGTCTCGACCAAGGTCCTTACCCCCAGGCAGGCAGTGCTGATGGCTGCGGTCTTCGACCTCCTCGGCGCGCTGGTGGGGGTTTCGGTTGCGACCACGATTGGAACCGGGCTCGTCGATACCAGTTACATCACAGTTCACACGATCCTGTGTGCCCTGATAGGCGCAATTGTGTGGAATCTAGCCACATGGTGGCTGGGGCTCCCATCCAGCTCAAGCCATGCGCTGATCGGCGGCCTTTGCGGGGCGGCGTTTGCTTCTTCGAACGGCAAATGGTCCGTCATCCGATGGTCGGTGGTGAACGAAACCACGGGCAAGGCGGAAGGGCTGTGGCACAAGGTTGTCGTTCCGATGATCACATCGCCGGCGCTTGGTTTCGCAGTGGGACTGCTGCTGATGCTCCTTCTCACCGTATGCCTTGTGAAAGTGACGCCGCGGGTGATCAACCGGGTGTTCGGCAAACTGCAACTGGTCAGCGCCGCCGGCATGGCTTTCAGCCACGGCACGAATGATGCGCAGAAAACGATGGGTGTGGTCGCGCTGGTATTATTCACCGCCACCAAGGACGGCACCTTCGACAACCTGCCTTCGTGGCTCGGCTTTCTTTACACGCCGGAGTTTGCCGTCGCAGACTGGGTTAAGGTGATATGCGCGCTGACTATTGCCGCCGGGACGGCGACAGGAGGCTGGCGGATCATAAGGACTCTTGGCCACAAGATGGTGCGCCTGCAGCCGATCCACGGATTTGCCGCCGAGACCACCGCAGCGACAATCATCTTTGCCGCCAGCCGGCTTGGGATACCACTGTCGACAACCCACGTAATTTCGACATCGATCATGGGAGTTGGCGCCACGAAGCGGCTCAGCGCCGTCAAGTGGGGTGTGGTCGGCCGCATTGTATGGGCCTGGGTCCTCACTCTTCCGGCGACGGCGCTGATTGCCTACTGGTCCATGCGCCTCTGCATGTTCTTCAGGGATTAACGGCTCAGGCCCCGGCGGGGATTGTCCCGTCGCGGCAGGCCGCTATGTAGTTCATCCCGAATTCGTCCTGACCGGTCAGCAGCGCCTTTGCGAGCCCGAAGGTCGCGGAGTTAGTGTCCAGCTTCTCCATGATGCCAGCGTTGATCTGGAGCGGATCGACTATCCCGCCGTCGGCGCCAGCCTGGATCGCCAGCCACGCGAACACCTGGTTGAGCAGTTTCCTGTTGGGCATGCCGAACGACACATTGCTGAGGCCGGCGACGATGTGGACCTCGGGGCCGTAGGTCTTGCGCACCTGTGAGACCGCGTCGAGGAAGGCGTTACCGTTTCCCTGGTCGGTCGAGATGGGGAAGACCAGCGGGTCGATGTGGATGGCGCCGCCCTTGATCCCCTTTGCATTCAACTGGGGCACCAGCTTCGCCAGGTTGGCAAGCCGCTCGGCGGTGGAAGCCGGCAGGTCGCACTCACCAGCGGCGGAAGCTATGACGACTGCCTTGAATTCGGCGGCAAGGTCGATGGCGGCGGTGCGTTCCAGCGAAACCGAGTTCAACATCGGCGCGCCGCGCGAGCGGTCGCAGGCCGAAAGACCGGCGCGAAGGATGTCGTGATTCGAGGAATCGATGCTCACCGGGAGGCGTGAAGCCTTCTGGACAAGCTTGACCGTGAAGTCCACCAGCCGGGTGCGCTCAGCAACATCGGTGCTGAACTCATCGACATTTATGTCGAGATATGTCGCGCCGGCCTTCTCCTGTGCCTGCGCCAGGGCGGACAGGTATTCCTCGCCCGCCCTCCTGCCGGCCTGGTCTCCGTAGGTGCACTGCCAGATTGCGACGGCGCAGTGCTTGACCTTGCCGTTGGCCCAGTCGGCGCCATTCAGAAACACCGCGGGCACCGGAAGCTGGAAGACGGCCCCGTCACGCCGGTAGGGGATGGCATAGCCGGTGGGGGTTGTCGTGACGAACTTGCCGTCGGTCTTGTAGATGCGGGTGCAGTGGATATTCTCGCCAACGCACACAAATGGTCTCATCTGGTTGCTCCTTCCCTAAAGTTTCTTTCGGCCGGATATTCCGACCCCGAGCATCTCACGGGCATGATCTCTCGTCAACTTTGAAGGGGCGCTTCCGCCAAGCATGCGGGCGATTTCGTCGGTGCGGGCTTCGCCGTCCAGGGTTCGTATCTCCGTGAAGGTCCTGTCCCCGCGAACTTGTTTCGCCACGGCGAAGTGGGATAGCCCGTGGACGGCGACCTGCGGCAGGTGGGTTATGCAGATCACCTGGTGAGTGCGGGCGATCCCGGCAAGTTTCTGGCCGATGGCAAAGCCCATTTCGCCGCCGACGTTTGTGTCGACTTCATCGAAGACGAGCACAGGGATCCGGTCGTGCTTCGCCAGGACCGCCTTGGTTGCAAGCATGACGCGCGATATCTCACCGCTGGATGCGATCATCCGCAGCGGCCGCATCGCCTCGCCCACGTTCGGTGCGAAGCCGAACTCAATGGTGTCGGTGCCGGTGGCGGCCGGTTCCGCGTCAGCCAACTCCACGTGGAACGCACCTTTTGTGAAGCCGAGGTCCTGGAGTTCGTGCGTGATGGCGCTTGCGAGGTTCACGGCGGCAGAGCGTCGCTCGCGGCCGAGTTTGCCGCCAAGCCGCCTCACGGCGGCTGTTGCCGCGGCGATCCGGCTGTTGAGGTCGGCAATCCGTTCCCCCCTCGTCTGGAGGTCGTGCAATCGTTTACGGGCCGCCTCGAGAGTTTCGAGAATCTCCGCCACGGTAGCCCCGTACTTACGCCTGAGCTTCTGGTAAACCGCCAGGCGGGCCTCAACCGTTTCGAGTTGCCGTGGATCGCTGTCTATGTCATGGGCCCGGCTGCTTATGGTCTTTGACAGCTCGCGAAGCTGGACTGCGGCGTTATTGGCTTCCTCGGCCCACTGTGCGGATTCCGGCAGCGAAGTGCGCAGGTGTTCGAGTTCCCGGTGGACCGACGCGAGAGAGTCGATGACGGACGATTCCCCATCGGTCAGGATCTGGCAGATATTCTGGGCACCTTCGAGTATACGCTGGGCATTGGTCATCAGGACGTGGCGCGCCTTGGTGTCCTCTTCTTCACCCTCGACGGGTGCCGCTTCGTCGATCTCCTTCACCTGGTGAGACAGCAGATCGATCTGCTCGGCGACGGTTCGGTCATCGCAGTCGAGGCTCTTCAGCTCGGCCTGGAGGGCGCAGAGGCGTACAAACTCCGTCTGGTAAGAGGCGCGCATCCCCGCCAGGCCGCCGAAGGCATCAAGCAGGTCCATCTGGAAATCCTGGCTCAGCAGGGACTGGTGGTCGTGTGGTCCGTGCATGTCCACAAGGAGGTTGCCGATCTTCCTGAGGGTCTGGACCGTGGCCGGACAACCGTTGACAAAACAGCCGCCGCCGGACACGGACACGACGCGGCGCAGGATGAGTTGGCCATCCTGGCACTGGTCAATCCCGGCCTCTGCAAGAAGCGAGTTGACAGGGTCGACCGCAGGCAGGGCGAGGACGCATTCCGCGGATGCCTGCGACTGGCCTGTGCGGATGACGGACTTGTCGGCGCGCTCGCCGAGCAGAAGGGAGAGGGCGCCGATGAGCAGGGACTTGCCCGCCCCTGTTTCGCCGGTGATGATATTCAGGCCCGGCTGAAACTCGACCCTCAGGTCTTCAACCAGCGCAAGGTTCTTTATCTGTAGAGCGCACAGCATGGTCTGGAGGATAATGGGACAGCACGGCCAATTCCAGAACTATGTTGATACCACGGTGCGTGCTATTGACAAATGCGATACGATCTCCTACCGTGCTGTCCGTTTGCGGCGGGGTAGCTCAGTGGTAGAGCAGAGGACTCATAAGCCTTTGGTCAGGGGTTCAACTCCCTTCCCCGCCACCAGCCTTCGCGACGAGCGCAGCGAGGAGCGAAGGCTGTCCCGCCGGAGC